>JAVTWO010000050.1:7412-13754 GCA_032229765.1 Phycisphaerales bacterium
GTTCATGCACACACACCAACCCCACCGCCACCCATCCCCCACTCCCCCTCTCCCGCCACCCACCCCCCACCACCAACCACCCACCAACACTCACTCCGTCGGCAGCTCCTGCATCATCAGCACCCGCGGCAACTGCCCCTTCTGCGTCACCGTGCTGCGGTCCACCACCATCACGTACCGCTTCTTCACCGACGGCACCATCGGGTCGTCCACCGTCAGGCCCTGCGTGTCTTCACGCCGATAGCCTTCCATCGTGAACCACACCGCGAACACGTCGCTCCGCACGCTGGCGCTGCTGAGCATCGCGTCCGCCGCCACGAGCTGCATCGCGTAGTTCGCCGGCGCGTCCGTCGCACGCAGGATCGGGTACTCATTCTGCTCAACCGTCTCCGTCGGGTTCAGCCAGTTCACGTACGTGGAGATGTGCCGCGGCAGGTTCGTCGGGCCCTCGGTCCCGTTGATGATGTTCGGCGGGCGGAGCGTCAGTCTCCGCTCGTCCGATCGGGCCAGCCCGTCGATGCCGCCCTTCAGCCCGTTGTTGTTCCGCTCCACCAGACGCGCCATCAAAAGCTCGCCCAGCGACTGGAACCCCGGCGCTTCGCGCAGGCCCGTCACGCCCGTCGCCACGCGCCGACCGTTGTCATCGCCCGTCGTCAGCCCGTTGTACCGCCCGTCGGTGGTGTCCACGCCGTCACGCATGTCGATCCAGTCGCCCGAGCCGTTCCTCAAGCCCTGGTTGTAGACGCGCGTCTTGTCGCGGTACGCCAGCAGGTACCCGGCCAGATCCTTCGCATCGTTCCCGACGAACAGCCCCCGCGTCCCACCCGTCGAGCCCGTGTCCGGGTCGCGCAGCGTCACCTGCAGGGACTTCGCAACCGAGTCCTCGTCCGCGTACATCAGCGGCAGCGACCGCATCACGTCCTGCGGCGCGGTGTTCACGTTCACTACGCCCGTGACCATCGAGGTCGACGAACCCAGCGAGCTGACGCGGAACTGGTTTAGAATGTCCGCCGCGAAGGGGATGCCCGCCCCCACGTGCGGATCAGGATTCGGGTTCGCCCCGCTGCTCTGGCTGAAACGCCCGTCGCGGTCCAGATCATGGAACGGCATCACCCGGTACAGCGGCAACTGCCCGCGGTCGAGCACGCCGAAGTCCTTCTGACCCACGAAATAGTCCGGGTCGTTCGGGCTGTACGGCGAGTCCGCGTCCATCGCCACCGCCAGGGCTTCGCTCAGCGTCGTCCACTGCACATCCAGGTGCGCCGGGTGACGCGCATCGCCCTGCGCCAAAGGCGGCAAGTTCCGTGAGTCCGCCAGTTCCGTCTGATCCAACACCCGCAGCGGATCGTGCACCGCGCCGATGGCCATGGGCCTCAGCACGTCTGTCAGCTTCAACGGCGGAATAAACGACGCTTCGTTCGCCGAGCTGTAATCGTTCTTCAGCCGCTTTGCCATCGTCCAGATCGCCGGACGTTCACGATACCGCGGCCGCCGCGGCTCCGCCGTGTCCGTCGACAGCACCACCCCGTCCGTCACGTTGTCCGGCTGGTTCGACTCCGGGTCCTTGTCCACGATCGCCAACTGCACCGGGCTGGCCGTTTGACCGCCCGTCTGCAGACGAAGCAAGCCCTGCCCAGTGTTCTTGAACGTCTTCGCGCCGCCCATGCGCGGGCCGATTTGCGTGAACATCGACCGGGTCAGGTTCACATCGCCGTTGCTGTCCACGCCGTTGGTAAACTGCCGCGTGTTCCACTTCGGATAGTTCGCCGCACGCTTGAGGTTCGACTTCGCCTCAAGGCACCATGTCGGCACCGCGCCCACCGGTGTGGGGACGATGTCCGAAGGCCGCCGGATCGCTCCCGTCAGCGTGATCGAGAACCCCGTGTTGTCGATCGGGTCGATGTTCTCGCCGCCCTCTTCGGGCTCGGGGCCCGCGCTCGTGCCCGCGATTTCGTTCTGCCCGCTCTTCAGCCGGATCATCAACGCCGGTTCGTCGCCGCGGTAATCGCCCGGATCGCGCAGGCGGTCGACCAGAATGTCGTTCGCGCGAGAGTTGGCCGTCAACTCGTCGATCCCGCCGTTGCTCGCCGACGCCTGCTGGCGGTACGCACGCCACAGCCGAACCTGCCGGTTGAGTTCCTTATCCTCTTCCTGAGCCGTGCTGTCATCGCCCGGCGCCGTCACGGTCAGCCGCGAGCTCGACGCGAACCGTTGATCGATCTCGCCCGTCGTCGGATCGCACGGGAAGAGGATCCGCTGGCGGTTCACACGCGTACCAACCAGCGCCGACTGCCCGTCCTGCGTTGCCTGCTGGTTCACCCACTTACTGACAATGTCCTGATCCGTCAGGCTCCCCAGCGGCTGCCGCATTCGCTGATAGATCCGGTTCATCGTCGTCGGTAGCAGCACGAAATCGATCGACTGCCCCGCGCCAAGCACGTACCGCGTCACACTGCCGCTCTGCGGCGTGCCCTGCTGGTCCACGCTCCGCTGCACGAGCGGATAGAACTGCCCGCCGAACTCGATGTAGTACTTGAACTTCTGCTCGAGCTGCGCCGTGCTGTCGTCCACCGTGCTCGAAAGATCGCTCGTCAGATCGATATCCGTGTCGAACGGGTTCGACAGCGTGATGATCACCGCCTGGAAGATAAAGTCCGGATTCCCCGACTCGATATCGCCCTTGATCGTCACCCGCTCGTTCGTGTCGATCAACCCTGTGTTCTCATCGAACCGCCAATCCTCGTCCCCGCCGCGGGCCTTGGGCGTATCCGTGTACATGATGTGCGCAACCGCCGATGTCACGAACGGCTGCGGCTTGATCCCGAAAATGTTCACCGGCCGCGCAACCTTGTCCGCACTCCGGCTGTCCAACCGGTCCGGCGGCGAAGTCTGCGTCGCGCCCTGAACAAGCCTTCCTTGGTTGTCATACTTGAGATAATCCAGATTCAACAACGCACCGCGCTGGAAACCTTGGAGCTGCCCGCCGCCCCCAGACGCCCCCGTCAACTCTCGCCCGCGCGTCGTGCTTTCCAGCGCCGCGAAGGGGAACATCGCCACCTGCTGCGGATCCCCCGGCAAAACCGTCGAGCCGACCTGAACATCCGCCAACTGGTACTTCGCCTCCAACACCGTGGCGTTCGCGCCCGGCACCGAGGTCGACAAGTGATTGTTCCCAAAGACCACCGTCGCGGCCACGATCTCATCGCTCGGGCCCACCGGCCGCCGTAACTGATCGTCACGCAAGTCCGGCCTGTGCGCCCCGCCCTTGTCGATATCCCGCGACGCCAACAGGTTCAGCGTCATGTGCGCCGCGCGACGCAACGCAAACTCCGCCGTGCTGATCGGCGAACGCACGCCCTGTGTCGCCGGATCAAACCGCCCCAGATCCTCATTCTCTCCGGGCACTTTCAAAGGCCCGAACGCGTACGACTGAATCATCTCCGCATCCGAAGGCCGCGACGCCCCGGACGCCCAGGGCGTCGTATCTTCGTTGCTTCCGCGCATATCCGAGAACGGCAGCAACGCGTCCGCGTACCCCTTCAAGATCCGGTTGATCGCCAGGTACTGCGCCTGCTGAAGACCCGCCCAATCGGCTGACTGAAGCCCGATGTCTTGAGGGTTCGTTGCCAGCGCCGTGTTCAAGAGCCCGTTGATATCCGGCCGCGTGTCCGCCGAGCTGATGACATTCAGCGCCGGGTCGCGCGCATCCGTGAAAACCCGCGCAGCCAGAGGCCGCGCACCGCTGATGGTCGTTAGCTTCGACCGTAGATCACAGTACATCAGCGTCAGCGATTGCAACGCCTCGTTCGCGCTCGCAAAGCTCTTCGGCGCTCGCTCCGCCTTCAGCTCGCGGTTGCTCCGCAAGGGACCAAGATCCGGGAACTCGCCATCCGCCGATCGCCCGTCGGTCGTCTGCTCAAGCCGCGAAGTCACGCTCGGGTCGTTCGCCCCGCCGTACGTCAGCAGCTCCAGCATGTCCGACAGATCGAACGACGTAATCGAGACCACGCCCTTCAGAAGCGCCGGGTCATTCGGGTTCTGCTGATTCAGCCGCGACACCACCGCGCCGCCCTCCGGCTCACGCGACGCTTCGTACGCCCGCTGAAGATTCTCACGCGTCAAAATCGGCTGCCCCGAGTTATTCCCATAGAGCCCATCCGGCGTCACCAAATCCAGATACACCGGGCGGTTGTTCACCCGATCGTCCGGCAGTGTCCCCAGCGGGAAGTACTTCCCCTGCGCCGGCGGCGTGCCCTTCAACCGCGCATCGATGATCGCCGCGTACGCGCCACCCCCCACAGGCCCCGACGCCAACTGACCGAAGTTGCTGTACCCCGGCGCGGTTTCCGACCGCGGAGCCTGAATGTACGTCGAGAGCGAGTTCGAACCCGCCGGCCCCTGGTACAGCCAAGGCTGCATCAACAGACGCTGCAAATCCACCTCCGCCGGCGTCAGACCGAGCGGGTGCTTCAGCGTCGGCACCAACGCCGACCGGTTGAACTGGGCTGCGACCCCATCGAACTGCGTGCTCTGCCACGCCGTGTTCACGTTCACACGACCCGAAAGATCGATCGCCCGCGCCGAGAACACCCAGCGATACCCGGGCTGCAAGTTCACCACCGGAGCCGGCGCATCCGGATCCGAAACATCCACAAGCTCAAACCACCGCCCGTCCGGCCTTCCATCTCCGTCATTATCCGCGAACTCGTTCCAGATGTACTCCGGGTTCCCCGGCTTGTTGTAGTCCGAACTCGGGTCCTCAAACAACCCAAGCAGCCCAGGCTGCATGCTGAACCAATCGCTCGGACGATTCAAGTCCGCCAGCGTTCCGTCCGCACGGCGCATCGAGTACGCCCCGCGCGCGTTCCCGTTCGTCCGCCGCGGATCCACCGGATCACGCAGCGTCAGCTTGTACGTAAACCGCCCGCCCCCCGTCCCCTGCGGCACGCCAGACCGCACATCAAACCCCGAGCCCGGCTCGCTCTCATTGAACCGCAGCATGTACTTCGTCACCGCGTTGCCCGACGGCGCAAAGTTCGACAGGTGCAGCCAGTCGCGATAGTCGTTCGAAGGCCGGTTCGGATCGCTGAACCCGCTCTCCAGACGCCGGTTCTCCACATCGCTGATCACACCCGCTTCGCTCGAAGCCAGCCAGGGCTGACCCGTGCCCATTCGCGGATCGGTCCTCTCCGCGCTCAGCCACGGACCATTGACCTGCCCCGTGGGCGAGAACTTCCGCGGCGTGAACTGCTGCAGATCGTTCATCGCGGCGGTCGTCACTCGCGACGAACGGAACTCCGGATCCGTGTACGGATAATCAAAGACCGTGCGTACGAGCCGATCTTTCCCCAGCACGTCGCGCTGGTACGTGTGATTGAACGTGCTGTCGCCGATGGTCTTCGCCAGGTAATCCCGCACCGACGCCGCCTGCTCCGTGAGCTTCACCCGCGCGCTCAGGCTCGCCGAACTGCGCCGGTCCGCCTGACCGAGCGTCGAATACACCAGCACCAGCAGCGCGATCATCGCCAGCACGCCCACGATCAACACCAGCACCGACCCACGCCGCGACCGCGGAATGTTGTGCGCCTGGCAGTACCGTTTCGCCAATGTCTTCAGGCTCATACGCGATCCTTCCGTTTGACACACCGCTCCGAAAAACGTTGTGCCTTCTGGTGGCACGGCTCTCCAGAGCCGTGCGCCGTACGCTCGAACTTGGCCCGCTACGTGCGGCCGGTTCTTCTGACCGCCAAGTTCCAACCCACCTTCGCCCGCCTCACCCCACTCACCACATCCAAATCACTCAAAACCGCTGCGACATCGGTTCGCTCGGCAGGTCGTAAATGAACTGGAACGTCCGCTCAAAGCTCGGATCGATCGGGTCCGCGATCGTCACCGTCACCCGCAGAAGCTTGGGCCACTTCCAGGGCAGCGTCTCCGGGACGTTCAAAACCTCGCCGAGCTGAGGCTCGTACGCCCCGTTGAAGTTCACATCCCGCGCCAGCAAAGGCACGTTGTTCACCTGAACCCCAGCCGTCAGGTTCGCGCCCTCGAACTGCGAAAAAATACTCGCCGTATTCACGAAGTCCACGTTCCACAGTCCGCTGCTCCGCAGAAAATAGTTCGTGACAGGTGTCGTCGGCTGCGTGTTCGGCGTCGGATTCAAAACCTCCGCCGGCGGCCAGAACGGGTCGTTGAACCCGAAGAAGCTGTACTGAACCCGCGGATCGTTCGTCGGCGGCTGCGACATCTGAAAATACGGGAAGTAGCGCGCCGTCAGCAACGCACCCGAGTTCGGATCGACCACCGCTGTGCGCGTGTTGAAGAACAACGCCGTCTGAATAC
>JAVTWO010000051.1:0-13662 GCA_032229765.1 Phycisphaerales bacterium
CCTGACCCCCACCCAGCGTGCAGACCTGCTCTGCAACGCGGCGAGAGCCTTCCTGGGCATGCCGTGAGTTTTTTCCTGTTTTCCGGTGGCACGGCTCTCCAGAGCCGTGCGACATGCCCAAAGCCGTCCGATCGATGTGCTTTGATGGCGAGTCGGTGCGGACGCTCATGTCTTGAATGCCCTTGATCTCCCGCGTCGGTACACTGTGAGAACATGACCGCACGCACCGCGACAACCCTCGACACATCCGAAGCCTTCGCCCTCTCGCTCGATCGCGCGGATCCGCTCTCGGGGGCTCGCTCGCTCTTCCACATCCCACCCGCCGTCGCGGCCCACGATCCCGCCGCGGCTTCAAAGGCCACCGTCGACGCACCCCGCGCCGTCTACCTCACGGGCAACTCGCTGGGTCTTCAGCCCAAGTCCGTCCGCGCCGCTCTTGAGCAGGAGCTTGCCGACTGGGCGAGCATGGGTGTTGAGGGGCATCTGCACGCCGCGCACCCCTGGCTGCCCTATCACGAAGAACTCCGCGAAGGTGCCGCCCACATCGCCGGCGCTTCGACGCGTGAAGTCGTCGTGATGAACTCGCTGACGGTCAATCTGCACATCCTTCTCACGGCGTTCTATCGCCCCAACGGCAAGCGCACGCAGATCATGATCGAGGATTCGTGCTTCCCCAGCGACTCGCACGCCGTGATCTCGCAAACCCGCCTGCACGGCCTGGACCCAGCAACGGCGTTGATCAGGCTAAAGCCCCGCGCGGGCGAGCACACCCTGCGTACGAGCGACATCCTCGACCAAATCCACGCCAACCGCGACACGCTCGCCCTCGTCATGCTCGGCGGGGTGAACTACCTCACCGGTCAATGGTTCGACATGCCCGCCATCACCGCCGCGGCACACAACGCCGGCGCGATCGCGGGTTGGGATCTGGCCCACGCCGCGGGCAACGTGCCTTTGAAACTTCACGAGTGGGGGGCCGACTTCGCCTGCTGGTGCAGTTACAAATACCTCAACAGCGGCCCCGGCGCCATCGCCGGCGCGTTCGTGCACGAACGACACCTCGCCCGCGCCGATCTGCTGCACTTCGCCGGCTGGTGGGGCAACGACCCGAAGACCCGCTTCCGCATGGGGCCCGAGTTTGTCCCCGTGCACAGCGCCGATCGCTTTCAACTCTCCAATCCGCCGATCTTCTCGATGACCCCGGTCCGCGAATCGCTGGCGATCTTTAAGCGCTTCACACTTCCGGCCCTCCGCGAGAAGTCCCTCAAACTCACGGCGTATCTCCGCTCGCTCATCGAAGCCAGCAACCACGCCAAGGGTCGTCAAGCCGTGCACATCATCACCCCCAGCGAAGACCACGCCCACGGCTGCCAACTCTCGCTCATCGTCAAACCCAAGAACTCCGGCGCGGACGAAGCCTCGGAGCCCGCCGTGCGAGCGGCCCACCAATCACTCGCAAAGCAGGGCATGATCGTCGATTTCCGCTCGCCCAACGTCATCCGCGCCGCGCCGGTGCCGCTGTACAACACCTTCCACGACGCCTGGCGATTCGCGCAGGCCCTCAGCTCCGCCGTTGACTGATCAACACTTCGACATGCACATGTCGATTCCCTCACGCTCTCAAGCCGCAGCATCCAACCCATGACCACCCAACCCGCGGCCAGTTCGTCATCCACACCCCGCCCACGCAAGCGGACCATCATCGTCGGCGCGGGCCTCGCCGGCTCGTTACTGGCGGTCTATCTCTCGCGCCGCGGGCACGAGGTCCACGTCTTCGAACGACGGCCCGATCCGCGTGCGAAGGGCTATCAGGGCGGGCGCTCGATCAACCTCGCGCTCTCGATCCGCGGACTCGACGCGCTCGCGGGCGTCGGGCTCGACGCGCCGGTCATGGCCCACGACGCGATCCCTCTCCGCGGGCGCATGCTGCACGCGGTCTCGGGCGAGACCGCTTTTCAGCCCTACAGCGCAGATCCGCGAGACGCGATCAACTCCGTCTCTCGAGGCGGTCTGAACCTCTCGCTGATCAACGCCGCCGCGAGCGAGCCCAACGTCACGTTCCATTTCAATCATCCCTGCACGGACTGCGATCTCGCCGCACCCGCCGCGACCTTCGCCACGCCCGACGGGCGATCGGTCCGCGTCGAGGCCGACCTGATCGCCAGCGCCGACGGCGCCTTCTCCGCGGTGCGGTTGGTCATGATGAAAACCGACCGCTACGAGTACTCGCAGAGCTACCTCGCGCACGGGTACAAAGAGCTCACCATTTATCCCGCCGCTGATCTCCGCTCGCAACGCGTGATGGTCGCGGATTGGTCGAAGGATCCTGCCAGCGCCGCGATCGCTCGACACTCACCCCCGCACGACCCGCGCGTGGCGCCGGTCGATCCGACGCTCTTCGCCCTCAACCCGCACGCCCTGCACATCTGGCCCCGCGGCGGCGCGATGATGATCGCCCTCCCCAACCGCGACGGCTCCTTCACCTGCACACTCTTCTGGCCCTTCGAGGGCGAACACAGCTTCGCGCAGCTCGCATCCACCGACCGCACCGGGGTCGATCGCTTCTTCCGCGATCAGTACGCCAGCGCGCACCGCCTGATGCCGGGCCTGAGCGACGAGTACCTCCGCAACCCAGCAAGCTCGCTCGTCACCGTCCGGTCGTCGCCCTGGCAGCGTGAAGGAAAAGTCGTGCTGCTGGGCGACGCCGCCCACGCGATCGTGCCGTTTTATGGTCAGGGCATGAACGCCGCGTTCGAGGACGTCAAGTGCCTCGCGAAGTCTCTAGACGAAAACCCCAGCGACCAACGCTCGGCCCTCGAACACTACCAAGCCCTCCGCAAACCCAACGCCGACGCCATCGCCCAGATGGCCCTCGACAACTTCATCGAAATGCGCGACAAGGTCGGCCAGCCTTCTTTCCTCTACCGCAAACGCGTCGAACAAACCCTTCAACGCGCCCTGCCCGACGAGGTCGCTTCGCAGTACCATCTCGTCAGCTTCACGCTCACGCCCTACGCCGAGGCGTACGCACGCGGGCAGGCCCTCGATCGCCTCATCGACCGCGTCGTGGAACAGGTGCCGATGCACGACGCCCCGCCCAGCAACACGCCGACGGACTCGCCCGCGATGACCGCTTGGCGGCAGCGCGTTCTTTCCGCGTACGAGAACGCCAAGTCCCGCGCGTGAACGATCACCGCGAGCCCGCCATGAACCACCAAGACCTCGCCAACCAGACCGATCCGCGAATCCCCTCACCCATGGAACCGCCCGGCTTGCGTCAGGAACGCCAGCACGCAACCGACGAACTCTGGGACATCTCGCCGCGCATCTCCGCCGACACAACCCACGTCTGGCCCGGCGATACGCCCCTCTCGCGCGAGATCGTCTGCCGCCGAGAAGACGGCGCACCCGTCACCCTCTCAGCGATCCGCTCCACTGTCCATCTCGCCTCGCATGCCGATGGCGAGAACCACTACGCCGTCAACGCCGAATCGCCCCGCGGCATCGCCGACCTCTCCATCCGCCATTACCTGGGCCCGTGCTTCGTCTTCGATGTTCAGCAACACATCCGCGACGCATCGGCCTCCCAGCCGAGCATCCCCACGCTCATCGAGCCAGCCGACATCATCCCCAACCCAGCCTCCGTCACAAACCTCCCGCGCCGTGTCCTCATCCGCACGGGCACCTTTGCCACCTTCGATACCTGGAATCCGCACTTCGCCGCCCTTTCCCCCGACCTCGTCCACGCACTGGCGAAGCTGGGCGTGATCACCATCGCCGTCGATACGCCCAGCGTCGATCCGCAGAACAGCAAAGACCTTCAAGCCCACCGCGCGATCTTCGCCCACCGCATCGCCATCATCGAAGGCGTGAACCTGCGTGCCCTGAGCGACCAAGGCCGACCGATCGAGCCGGGCGTATACGAGCTCATCGCCTTGCCGCTGAAGCTCGAAGGCTTCGACGCCAGCCCGCTGCGGGCGATTCTGCGCCGTCCGCGCTGAGCGTCACTTCGCCTCAAGCACCCCGCGTGGCGATCACCTTCACCTCAAAGTTGATCGGCGCATCCCCCGCCTTGGGCAAGCCGCTCACCTCCACCGTCGTTCGGCAAGGCCTCGTCCGTTCGTCCGCAAAGTACTCCGCCCACAGCGCGTTGACCTTCGCAAAGTCGCGCCCCAGGTCCGTCATGAAGACCGTCACATCGACGATCCGCTCCCACGAGCTGCCGTTCTGCGTCAGCGCCTCGCGCACGTTCGCGAAGCACTGCCGCACCTGCGCCTCGATGTCATAGTCGAGCACGTTCCCCGCCTGATCGAGCCGCACACCGGGGATCGCCCTGCTCCCGGGCTTCCGCGGGCCGATCCCCGCAAGAAAGACCAGTTCACCCACGCACCGCGCGTACGCGTACGCGCCAACAGGCGAAGGCAACCCGCCCGATGCACCCGCGCCGCTCGACGTCTTCTCGCTCATACACGCTCCTTGCGCAACCGTCGCTCTCATCGCTGAACGAACGAGTGTACCGCCCCCAGCGAGCGACGCGCTCATAGTCCACGCCCTCGCCGCATCATCGCACTATCCTTCCCGCTCATGCCCACTTCGCCAGAACGCCTCACCATCGGAGTCTGCACCTACAACCGCGGGCCGCAGTTGCTCGACACCCTGCGCTCGATCCTCGCCATCCGCAGCCCGATCGACCCCGAGACGAACCAGAGCCGCATCGCCGAAATCCTCGTCATCGACAACAACTGCACCGACGGCACCGCCCAACTCGTCGATTCCCTGATCGCCTCGCGCTCCTCATCCGCCGACGCCTCATCACCGAACATCTTCCCCCTCCGCCGCGTCGTCGAGCAGCGCCAAGGCCTCGCGCAGGCCCGCCGCCGCGTCTTTGCTGAAGCCACCACCGAGCTGATCGCCTTCCTCGACGACGACGTCATCGCCGATCAAGCCTGGGGAGAGTCGATCCTCGCCCGCTTCGATGCCGCCCCGCGTGCCGGCGTCGTCGGCTCGCGCGTCCGCCTCAGCTTCCAATCGGGCCCGACACCCCTCGCCCTGCGTTACCGCTCGTTCCTCGCCGAGCAGGAGATGGGCACGCAGCCGCTGAACGTCACCGACGCCACCAAGGCCCTCGTCGGCGCCGCCATGGCCCTGCGCCGAAAAGCCGTCGAAGACTCCGGCTGGCTCGGCCGCCAACTCATGCCCGACCGTCAAGGCCTCGCCCTCTCCAGCGGCGGCGACAACGAGCTCTGCATCCGCGTCCGCCGCTCGGGTTGGGAAACCTGGTACGAGCCCGCCGCCATCGTCGATCACCTCATCCCCGCATCACGCCAGACCCGCGAATACCTCGCCCGCCTCGCCGCGGGCATCGGTCTGAGCATCCCGCACATCAAACTCCTCGCCAACCCCGACGCCACCGCGTACTGGGCAACCTGCCAGCTCCGCGCCGCGCAGACACGCTACGTCCGCACGCTGCTGCTGGAATGGCGATCGCAACTCCGCCCGATCCGCCTCGCCGAGCACGAAGGCCGCGTCGAAGGCTGGCGCAGCGTGATCGAAACCCTCAGCACCACCCCGCCCGCAACAACCTGAACCCAAGCAAGCCGCGGCCGCAGAACCGCGCACGTTTTCAACGTTGAGTCACTGAGCCACTCAGCCACTTCTGCTTTGCACCTTTGCTGCTTTGCCCTTTGCTGCTTTGTTCCCACCACCCAAGTTTTTCAACCCCCGCGCCTCACCCGCACAATCTCCAGAACCCGCAAAGCAAACCCGTCCACATCCTCGATGACCGGGTTCGGGCTCAACACGCGGATGTGCCCCTGCTCATCGCGACCAAGGTGGTTGATCACCCCGCCGCCGACGTACGACGCCCACATGCTGAACGTACTGGGCGGGCCGATGATCCCGGGCAGCTCGGCCATGCGGTACACATCATCCAGCGCACTCGCCCGCGAGAAGACCACTTCCAGCCCCGCCCGCTCAAACTCCGCCGCCGCGAGCGACTCGTCGGAAAAGACCACAAAGCGCACGTTCGTGCTCGTGCCGTCACCCGCGCCGCCGCCATTCGTCGAACGCGCCCGCACAACCGCATTGCGCACGCTCACCATGCGCTGCACGTACGCACTCACCTCGTGATGCCAAGCCCCGCCCAAGTGACCCGCGTAGTCCGTTCGGCGGATGTGCGCCGCGATCACCACCCTCCCCGCCTCAGTCACCCCGCACGAAGCCGCAAACGCCCGCGCCCGCTCACGCACCCCCTCCCTCGGCTGCAACACCCGCAGAATCTCTCCACGATGTTTCGCAAGCCCCGCCGGATTCCGAACATACCACCCCATCACCACCGCATCGCCCGCGCCCGCACCAACACCGCCGCCGATCAATCCGCTCGGTTCCGCATCAACAGTGGGGGGCAGTTCCACCAGCCGCTCGATGGTGTCACCTTTCACCAACGCAAACGCCCCACCATCCTGAACCTGAGCCCGCAGCGCACGCAGCCTCCGCTTGACCAGCCGCTGCCGCAGACCATCCGCCGTCGCTGCCAACCACCCTTCACCACCGCTGCCGGCCTTCGCCAACCAAGCCGCGGCCATTCCCGAGAGCCCCGTCAGCCCCGCACGCGCAAACGCCTCGGCACGCGGAAAATCCCCGCAGTACGCATAAAAGCTCGGGTTCTCGAGAACATGCCCGCGCTCCAGGCACCACGCGTACACCGCCGCAAAGTTCAGCAGCTTGTTCCCCAGCCGCCCACCCGAATCCAGAATGATCACGCGTCGCCCGCTCACAGGCCCAGAGGATAGCTCAACCGCACGCACAACCAACCAACGAAAAAGGCCCCGGCAATCACGCCGGGGCCTTGAACGTCCAATCACTTCTCCCAAGGTCCGCGGTCCCAAGGTCCCTTGGTCCCGTGGTCTCTCGATCCCTTCCCCTCAATGCTTCGCCGAACCGCCCTTATCGATCATCATCCCGTAGAAGCTGCGGTACACGAAGAACATCGAGATCAGCAGGAAGACCGCCGACAGCACATACGTCAGCGTCGTGTGCTTAAAGCCCGGCTCCTTCACGTGGATCGCCAGCTCAACCGCCAGCAACCCGAACAACGTCGTGAACTTGATCACCGGGTTCAGCGCCACGCTGGAGGTGTCCTTGAACGGATCGCCCACCGTATCGCCCACCACGCACGCCGCGTGCAGGTCGCTGCCCTTGCCGCGGCCCGTGCCCTTGAACTCCGGATCCGTCTCAACGATCTTCTTGGCGTTGTCCCACGCGCCGCCCGCGTTGGCCATGAACATCGCTTGGTACAACCCGAAGAGCGCAATCGCGATCAGGTACCCGATGAAGAAGAACGGCTCAATGAACGCGAAGGCCAGCGTGCCGAAGAAGACCCCCAGGAAGATGTTGAACATGCCCTTCTGCGCGTACTCCGTGCAGATGGTCACAACCTTTTTGCTGTCCTCCACGCTCGCCTTGGTGGCGCCCTCGAGCTTGATGTTCGCCTTGATGAACTCCACCGCGCGGTACGCACCGGTGGTCACCGCCTGCGTGCTGGCGCCCGTGAACCAGTAGATCACCGCGCCGCCGGTGATCAGCCCGAGCAGGAACGGCGCGTGCAGCAGGCTGAGCTTGTCCAGGTTCGTCTGCAGGCCGCCGGTGAGCACCACGATGATCGAGAAGATCATCGTCGTCGCACCGACAACCGCGGTACCGATGAGCACGGGCTTCGCCGTTGCCTTGAAGGTGTTGCCCGCGCCGTCGTTCTCTTCCAGATACTCCTTGCCCTTCTCAAAGTCGGGCTCGAAGCCGAAGTCGCGCTTGATCTCGTCCTTGATCCCTGGCGTGGTCTCGATGGTCGAAAGCTCAAAGACGCTCTGGGCGTTGTCCGTCACGGGGCCATAGCTGTCCACCGCGATGGTCACCGGGCCCATGCTCAGGAACCCGAAGGCCACCAGACCGAAGGCAAAGACCGCCGGCGCCAGCATGATCCGTTCAAGCCCCAGCGTGCTGATGGCGTACGCACCGCCCATCAGCGCGATGATCGCCATGCCCAGCCAGTACGCGCTGAAGTTACCCGCGACCAGACCCGACAGGATGTTCAGCGAGGGCCCGCCCTGCTCGGAGCTCTTGACCACCTCGCGGACGTGCCGGCTCTCAACGCTCGTGAACGCCTTCACCAGTTCAGGAATAATCGCGCCCGCGGCCGTGCCGCACGAGATGATCGCCGCGAGCATCCACCACAGGCTCGGATCAAGGTCGTACTTCGTCGCCGCCTCGCCGCCCAGCATCAGGTAGCTCGCCGCGAAGGTCAGCGCGATCGACACAAAGCTCGTGATGAACACCAGGTTCGTCAGCGGCTTCTCGAAGTTCATCTTGGTCGAACTGCCGTACGTCGCCTTGGCGATGCCCTCGTTGACGAAGTACGAAACCGCGCTGGCGATGACCATCAGAATGCGCATCACGAAGAGCCAGACCAGCATCTTGATCTGGATCGTCTGGGTCTTCTCAACCGCGGGCTTCACCGCCGCCTCAGCAGCAGCCACCACCGCCGGGTTCTTCACGTCCGCCGCAAGGGTCTGCAGCTTCGCCTTCTCGACGTTATTCTTCGAAAGCTCCGCACGCTTGTTCAGCGCCGCCTCAAAGGCCGGGTTCACCTTCGCGCCGTCCGCGTTCTTCGCCGTGATGTCGTAGATGCTCGTCGCGTACGCGTACGAGACCATCCGCGGCGTCTCCTGCGTCCCAAGGTTCACTTCCTTCGGCGCAAACAGGCTGGGCGTCACCGCGATCATCGTGAAGACGATCAGCGCCACGCCCGTCACGCCGTAGGTCTCAAAGCCGTCCGCCGAGGGACCGACGCTGTCGCCGGCGTTGTCACCGACACAGTCCGCAATAACGCCCGGGTTCCGCGCGTCGTCTTCCTTGATCTTGAAGACGATCTTCATCAGGTCGCTGCCGATGTCGGCGATCTTCGTAAAGATGCCGCCCGCGATTCGCAGCGCCGCCGCACCCAGCGACTCGCCGATGGCAAAGCCGATCAAGCACGCGCCCGCCAGGTCGCTGGGCAGGAGCAGCAAAATCGCCAGCATGATCAGCAGCTCAACGGAGATGAGCATCATGCCGATGGACATACCCGCCTTCAGCGGGATGGCATAGCACGGGAAGGGCTTGCCCTTGAGGCTGGCAAAGGCCGTGCGCGAGTTGGCAAAGGTGTTCACGCGGATGCCGTACCACGCAACCGCATACGAGCCAAGCACGCCGATGACCGCAAACAGCAGGATCAGCGCCACGCGATCGATCGGGAAGCCGACCAGGAACTCGCCCGTCTTGGTATCGATGATCGAGGTCGGCGCGAACATGCCGAAGTACACCGCGGCAATCGCCCCGATGAAGATGAAGAGCTGTGCCAGGAACTTGCCCTGCTGGATCATGTACGCCTTGCAGGTCGTATAGATCAGCTCGCTGACCTCCAGCATGCTCTTATGCACCGGCAGCTTCTTGAGCTGCAAGAAGATCACCGCACCGAAGAGCAGGCCCAGCGCACTGACGCCGAAGCCCACCAGCAGCAGGTCGTGCCCGCCGACACCAAAGAACTTCACGTTGTTCAGATCGGGGATGACGAGGTTGGCCTCGCCGCCCGGCTTCTGGAAGACCGGCGCCTCAACCCCACCAACCGCGCCGCTCGCCAGCGCCGCACCGGGGCTGACAAGCCCGAGCACCGCCGCCATGACCATCATCACCAGCCAGCGCCCGGGAATCAGGCGTTGCAGCCCCGACAGCGCTCCGCCGCTCTGTTGCACGAGTTTCGTCTTGAGGGACAAGATCAACCTCCGTCCTTGTCGTTGTTGATGCCGAGCCGACCGACAACCGGCCTCATCCCGGCACGCGAAATCTTCCAATCCACGATTCCCTAAGCCGAGCACGCAAGCCCTAGGGGCCCCGAACGGGGACCACAACCATAACAAGCTCCCCCCGATTTGGAAAGTCCCCCCAACCATCACCCGCCACCAAAAAACCCCGCGCCACGATCCCCCGCCCAGTCTTTCAACCAACGACCTCACCACCGCGTCTTCACTCCAAGCCCTCACCACCCATCCGCCACGAGCAAAGAAAAAACCCGCCGGCACTTCGCCGCGGGTTCGTGTCTTCATCGTGCAATCTTCCGATCCAACCAAGCAAACGCCCAGACCTCAACCCGCGCAGGACAAACCCCTCCGCGGCCGAAGCCCACGCACGCTCACCTGATCCACCGATTCAGCCCTTGCTGATCCGGCTGGGCTTCTCGCCCGCCAGTTCCATCGCCTCACGGATACGCCGGCCGATCGCCTTCCGCATATCCCGACGACGACGCTCCGAGGGCTTCTCGTAGTATTCTTTCCGCTTGATGTCCTTCGTGAGCCCTTCCTTCTCACAGAGCTTCTTGAAACGACGGAGCATCTGGTCGGTGGATTCGCCGCTGCGGGCCTTGACACGGATCGCCATAGAAATCCTCAATCCAATCTCAAACAGTCACATTTCCGCGCAGGCCATGCCCGCACGCCCGCCGAGACGGGCCCCAATCAAAGGGCCCATCCCTCCCCGGGTCAAGCTCCCCATCCCCCTCCACCCCTCTTTTCCCCGTACATCTCAATCCACGCCCTTCTCCAGCCAACCCCGCCTTTCAACCGATTCACTTCCCTGTGCTCAACCTCCCCGCCAAACCACCTCGCCACCGATCCCTCCTCACCCGGGCCCTCTCAGTATCCCTTATCTTCGCCCTCCCCCTCATTCAGGGTTGCCAATCCCGTGTCGTCCCCGTCGGCGCTGATGGCCAGCCCGCCTCCTTCGTCCTCGGCACCCTTTCCACCGATCTAGGCCCAGAATACGACGTCCTGACCATCCAAGCCGCCGCCGAGCAGGCCCTGCTCCGCCGCGGCTACGTCATCACCCGTCGAACAAGCACCCAGCGCGAAGCCCGCCTGACGGGCGAATACGCGGGGGGACGCGACGGAGCCGCTTGCGACATCACCGTCTTCAACCTCCACACAGGCAACCGAGTGCAGATCACCGTCCGCCCGCTGGGCGACCTTGCCGAGAGCCAGTCCGTCATGGACGCCACACTCACCATTCTGGGCAAATAGGCTCGGAATCACCCTGCATTCATGGGGCTCTCCCTCGATCTGAAAAAAACCGCTGGCGAAGCCCGGTTCTCGGGTTAACTTCTCATTGTCGTGTCGTGAGGAGTTCTTTTCTCTTTGGGAGGTCCCCCTATGTCTCTGTCCGTGCGCGCGCTGATGTCCCTTTCCATCGTGGGGGCTCTCGCCTCCGTCGCTTCCGCCCAGCTCACCAACGGCGGCTTCGAAGACCCCAACACCGGGTTCCGTACCGTCGCCAGCGGGCAAACCTTCGGCGGCTGGACCAACCTCGGCCCCGGAAACATCGAGTTCGTCCAGGCCGTCCCTCACCCCTCTCTGAATAACCTCCAGTTCTCCGCCTACGAAGGCCAATACTGGATCGACCTCGTCGGCACTCAGCAGCCCAGCGCCATCAGCCAGACCCTCACCAACCTCGAGTCCGGCGGCTTCTACCGCATCAGTTGGGCCCAGGCCGGCAACGTCTGGGGCGGCAACTTCGCCTTCACCATGCAGGTGCTCTGGAACGGCATCGTCGTCGCCGAGAACACCCAGACCCACGGCGGGTTCAACGGCCAGTTCATGAACTGGGTCGAACGCTCCGTCATCGTTCAGGCCAACCTCGAAAACGACCTGAACGTCCTGACCTTCCGCGCCATCACCGGCGGCAGCAGCCGCGGCCCAGCCCTCGATGCCGTCAGCATCACCCTCATCCCCACCCCCAGCGCCGCCGCCATGCTGGGCCTGGGCACGCTGCTGGTCGCCCGCCGTCGTCGCTGATCGACGCACAGGCGCTTCGCCCTCAACTCAAGAACCAACGCAAAGGCCCGGATGCGCTCGTCGCTCTGGGCCTTTTTCACAATCACCACACCCAAGATCATCACCCAAGCCGCTTCGCATCCACCTTCACACGCCTCAGAAGTTCATCAAACGCCGCACAGTGCGACGACTCCTCCGCGAAACGCTGCCACGCTTCTCGCTGGCTCATGTCGCTGGTGCTCTGACAGAGTCCGAAGACCACCCACGTCAGCGACGCGAGATGGAACGCGTACGCCTCCTTCGCATTGCGTAGTAACTTCAGCACCCCGAGCTTGAGTTTTTCACGTGCGGGCAGGTTCCATTCCACATGGTCCATCGCCCGGCTCAGCGTCGTCATGTCCTCGCGACCGGCCTTCAACATCACCAGGATCAGCTCCGTCAGGTCCAGCTCGTGTCCAAGTTCCTGCAGTTGCTCCCCAGCCTCCAGCCGCGTCGTCAGCGGCTGCGCACCGTCATTGAGCATCCGCCGAAGCGACTTGAACGCCTCGTCCTTGGGCTCATCGTTCGATTCCGTATCGTCGGATTTCTCGTTGCGCTGCCGTTCGATCAGCCCGATCGCCGCGATCGCCTCAGCATCGCGCCAGTCGCTTCTTCCCTGCAAAAGCACACGGACAGACTTCAGTTCCTCCGCGTTCATCTCACGCAGCGCCGCAAGGTCATACCCCGTGCCGTCGCGCCACGCGTCGAGCCCGATGTTCATACTCGCGCGGAATCGCTCGTACGCCGAGTGTGCGTTCATATCGGCTCCTTGAAGACGATCGTCTCACCCCGTTCGTACGCAGCGAGCACCTCCAGAGCTTTCGCACGCCTGGGCGTATCGGGCTTCGCCTCGATCGCCTTCCGCAGCGCGGGCGCAAGCTCCCTCAGCCGAGGTGAATCAAACCGCTGCGCCGCCATGAGCTGACTCTGCATCATTCCGCCCAGGCTCAACTGCGTCGGCTGGTCATACATCTCCGCCGCCGATTCGATGTTCTGTATTAGACTTTTGCACGCGAGAACCAACCCATCAACCCACGCCTCGTTCGGCCGCGGCGCATGACTGATGAACCCCGTTGCGTAGATCCGCCTCCACGGGTCCGGATCGTCGAGCACCGCCTCAAGCCGCTTCGTCAGATCGGGCAACGCCCGGATTCGCTCATACGCCCGCGCCCGATGCTCATCCGACCGCACAATGCTCGTGTGATCAAAGAACGCCGAGAGCGGCGCGTCGTCCGGCAAAGCCTCCAGCTGTCTCGCGGCTATTTCATGGAACTCGCGCCGCTCGCGATCAAACCGCGCCTGCATTTCTCGATCCTGCTCGACACTCCGCCGCTCGTTCTCGAGCGTGCGCTGCAAATGACGCAGCACGTGGTACGAACCCGCGATGAATCCGACCGCGCCGAGCAACCCCAACCCCGCACCCACCACCCGCAACCCGTCGGCATACGCCGAACTCCCCGACTCCCGCCACAGCGCGCTCAGGACCACCACCGTCAACACCATCGGCACAACCGTCGCACCGAGATTCGCAACCAGCGCCGCCAGCCTCTCCCCACGATCCGCCCAATACGCCCAGCACGCCATCCCCAGCACACCCAGCCCGACAATCACCGCCGCCGTGATCACCGCCGCCAGCCCCGTCGAGCCGTGCACCCATGCCATCCCCCCGCGAAGCGCACCGATCACCCCCGCCAGCAGCACCAGGACCCACCCGCAGATCCCCACAATGAACACCGCCGCCAACCCCCTCGCATCAGGCCCGCCCGGT
>JAVTWO010000052.1:0-13562 GCA_032229765.1 Phycisphaerales bacterium
ATGGTGGGGAAGGTCAACGTTGATGGGCAGGGGCTGCTTGCGATGGAGAAGCTGCTCGACGAGCGGCTGGAGGCGAAGGACGGGTCGTTCAAGTTTGTGCGCGATGCGAAGGGGCGGCCCTTGTGGGTTGAGCCCGGGGCGTATACGCCGCCGCAGCGGGGGGAGGATGTGCGGCTGTCGTTGGATCTGGAACTGCAGCGGATCGTGCGGGAGGAGCTTGAGCGCGGGGTTGAGGAGGCGGACGCGCAGGGTGGGCGGGCGATTTTGATTGATTCGGTGACGGGGGAGATCCTGGCGATCGCGGACACGATCCGCAAGCCGGCGGACGTGGTGGAGTATGACTGGGCGACGGTGATCCCGAAGGACAAGCGTCTGGACGGCCCGCGGTACATCACGGTGAGGAACGATCCGGGGCGTTCGCTGCACCCGGCGCTGGCGCACAACCGCGTGGTGGAGGATCTGTACGAGCCCGGTTCGACGTTCAAGCCCTTCATGTGGGCGGCGAGCACGGAGCTTGGTCTTGCGCGGCCGGAAGAGGTGTTCAACACGCACTGGGGGCAGTGGGCGACGCCGTATGGACGGCCGATCAAGGACGTGGTGAAGCGCGCGACGATGACGTGGCGCGAGGTGCTGATCAACTCGTCGAACGTGGGGATGGTGCAGGGCACGGCGCGGATGACCTTCGAGCAAATGCGCGGGTTTGTGCTGGCGTTTGGGTTCGGTCAGCGGACGAACATCGGTATCCCGGGCGAATCGGTGGGCATGGTGACGGGGGCGAAGGGGTGGAGCAAATACACGCAGACGTCGGTGGCCTTCGGGCACGAGGTCGCGGTGACGCCCTTGCAGATGGCGCGGGCGTTCGCGGCGTTCTCGCGTCCGGGGGAGATGGCGGGGACGTTGCCTTCGCTGACGCTGCTGGCGCGGGAGGTTGGTGCCGACGGTCGGATCACGCCTGATCTTGGCAAACGGGTCATCTCGGCGAAAACGGCGGACGAAACGCGGCAAACGCTCCGCGGCGTGACGCAGAACCTGGATAAGAAGCTCGCGGCGCGCGAGGTGCCCGAGACGGGTTGGCGGTATGAGCTGTTCGGCAAGTCGGGCACGGCGGATATCCCGATGACCAACCCGCCGCCGGGGAAGAAGAAGCCCAAGGGCAGCGACGGGTACTTCCGCGGTCAGTACAACGCGAGCTTTGTGGCGGGCGGGCCGGCGGAATCGCCGCGGCTGGTGTGCGTGGTGGTGATCGACGATCCGGGGCGCGAGCTGATCCGTAAGAAAGCGCACTACGGCACGTATGTTTCGGGGCCTGTGGTGCGGCGGATCATGGACAAGGCGCTGGCGTATCTGGGTGTGCCGGCGAGCATGACGCCGACGAGCGCGGGGCCTGCGCACGCGGATTGAGCGTGCGTGCGTGAACCTGTTCGTGCGATCGTCTTGCTGAGTTGATCTCGAGTCGCCGAGCTACGGCTTATTCCCACTCGATGGTGGCGGGGGGTTTGCTGGAGATGTCGTAGACGACGCGGTTGACGCCGCGGACTTCGTTGATGATGCGGGTGCTGATCCGGGCGAGGGTGTCGTAGGGGATTCGGGCCCAGTCGGCGGTCATGAAGTCTTCGGTGCTGACGGCGCGGATGGCCACGACGTGGTCGTAGGTGCGCCCGTCGCCCATGACGCCCACGGAGCGGACGGGGAGCAGCACGGCGAAGACCTGGCTGGTGGCGCGGTAGAGGTCCGCGGCGGTGATCTCGTCGAGGAGGATCTGGTCGCACTCGCGGAGGATGTCGAGCTTGGGCTTGCTGACTTCGCCCAGCACGCGGACGGCGAGGCCCGGACCGGGGAAGGGGTGACGCCAGACGAGCTGATCGGGGAGGCCGAGCACTTCGCCGAGCTTGCGGACTTCGTCTTTGAAGAGGTCGCGGAGGGGCTCGATGAGCTGGAAGTCCATCTCGGTGGGCAGGCCGCCGACGTTGTGGTGGAGCTTGATGCCCGCGGCGGTGCCGGCGTGGCCTTGGCCTGATTCGATGACGTCGGGGTAGAGCGTGCCCTGGGCGAGGAACTTGACGCTGCCGCCGCCCTCGGCGGTGATGGCGTCGGCCTGGGCTTGGAAGACGTCGATGAAGCGGTGCCCGATCCGGCGGCGTTTTTCCTGCGGGTCGGTGATGCCGGCGAGGTCGGTGAGGAAGAGTTGCTCGGCGTCGGCGATGCGCAGGTCGATGTTGAAGTGGTCGCGGAAGGTGGTCTGCACGAGCCCGCGTTCGTTCTTGCGGAGCAGGCCTGTATCGACGAAGACGCAGGTGAGCTTTTCACCGATGGCGCGGTGGAGGAGGGCGGCGACGACGGCGGAATCGACACCGCCGGAAAGGCCGCAGATCACGCGCGAGTCGCCCACGCGGGCGCGGATGTCGCGCACGGCGGACTCGAGGTAGTCGGCCATGCGCCAGTCGCCCTTGCACTTGCAGATCTCGTAGAGGAAGTTCTGCAGGATGGTGCTGCCCTGGGGCGTGTGGGTGACCTCGGGGTGGAACTGCACGCCGAAGAACCGCTTGCCGGGCGAATCGATGCGCACGGCGGCGAGGGGGCAGGTGGGCGTGGCGGCGAGGACGGTGACGTTGCCCGGCGCGCCGGGGGTGGGGAAGACCTGATCGCCGTGGGACATCCAGACGGTGGTTTTTTCGGGCAGGGAGGAAAAGAGGTCGGTGCGGGCGGCGAGGTTGATCTGGGCGCGGCCGAACTCGCGGTGGTCGGCGCGTTTGACCTCGAAGCCCATGGTTTTGCAGGCCCACTGCATGCCGTAGCAGATGCCCAGAACGGGGATGCCGAGATCGAGGATGGCGGGATCGACGGTTGGGGCGTTGCTTTCGTAGACGCTTGCGGGCCCGCCGGAGAGGATGATGCCCTTGGGGGGTGTGGGAAGGGCCTTGATGGCTTTGAGCGCGGTGGCGGGGGCGATGAGGGTGGAGAAGACGCCGGCCTCGCGGACGCGGCGCGCGATGAGCTGGGCGGTCTGGCTGCCGAAGTCCACGATCACGACGACCTCGCGCGTGGCGGAGGATTGCGAAGCGGAGGGGGAGTGGGCGGCGTTTGCGTGGGGGGGGGGGGGGGGGGCGGTGTGCATCGGCTGGTCTTCCGTCGGCATCGAACTGGGTAGAAGGGGAGATGATAGAGCCCAAACTGACCCCGGCAGGGGTGAACCTGGGAAGAAGAGGCAGGTTGGGGTCAAGGTTTGGGCAAGAGCCGGGGATGGCTGGTACGATGAAGAGAGAGGCGTGACGACTTTGAGACGAAAGACCGCTGTGCTGATGCTGGGTCTGGTGACCGCGGGGGGGCTGTGCGCGTGCTCGCCGCCGACGATTGATTGGGAGAGTGCGGATTCTTCGAGCCGGGTGTCGCAGATTGTGCAGGTTTCGCGTGATCGGGATATGACGAAGCTGCCCCGGCTGGTGCGGGCGTTGCGGTCGGACGATGCCCTTGTTCGGATGACGGCCGGGGACGCGTTGACTCGGCTGACGGGGGAGGATCTGGGTTATCGGTACTACGAGACGGAGTCGAAAAGGGAGGTGGCGGTGAAGGCGTGGGAAAGTTGGCTGGCCGAGCGTCGAGAACGGGGCAACACTTCAGCACCCCAGACGTCAGCCCCCCTGACGCCCCACGAACTGCGGACCGAGTCCGGGGACGGTCAAAGGCAGCCATGAGCAGCACACCGCAAGTTCGTCTGCAGTTGCCTTCGAACCCGCTGTTTTTGAGCGGCGCGCGCGAGATGGTCTATCAGTTCGCCTCGCGGTGCGGGTTCAGCGATGAGTCGTGCGGGCAGCTTGCCCTCGCGGTTGATGAGGCGCTGTGCAACGTGATCCGTCACGGGTACGGCAAGGCGCCGGACAAGCCGATCTGGCTGTCGATGACCTTTGTGGGCGGGGTGGCGACGCCCGAGACGCAGGACAACAACCCTACTGAGGCGCTGCGGATTGTCATCGAGGACGAGGCGAAGCAGGTGGATCCAACGACGATCAAATCACGCGATCTTGATGAAATCCGCCCCGGGGGTTTGGGTGTGCACATCATCACAGAGGTGATGGACGAAGTGCGGTGGGAGAAACGCACCGACGGGCCGATCGGGATGCGGCTGACGATGATGAAGAAGCGGGTTTCGGCATCCAAGGCCGGAGAGGGAGAGAAGTGCGTCGACCGAGCGGGGGGCGGCAGCTCGTGCGGGTCGGAGTGATGCGAGGTTCCGGGGTGCCGGGCGAGTTGAAGTGTCGGCGAGAGAATCGGCGGCACGTTGAGTCGGGAATGATGAAGGTCGGTTCACGAGCCGAATGAACAGTGGTGGGGGGCTTTGGGGGGCGGACGGAAGGGCGAAGTATGGCCGAGGGCACGACGATGGGATCGCTGACACTCACCACCCGCACCGAGGGGAGCGCGGTGATTCTGACGGCTTCTGGGGACGTGGATCTTTCGGGTTCGCCCTTGCTTCGGCAGGAGCTGAAGAAGCACGCGGGGAAGAAGATCGTGGTGGATCTGAGCGCGGTGCCGTATATGGACTCGAGCGGTCTGGCGACGCTGGTTGAGGCGATGCAGACTTCGCGGAAGGGCGGCGGGCAGTTGTACCTCTGTGCGCTGGGCGATCGCGTGCGGTCGATTTTCTCGATCGCGAAGCTTGAGTCGGTCTTCAAGATTGTCCCGAGCGTTGAGGCGGCGCTGGCGGCTTGAATGGTCGAGCTTGAATGAAGGGTTGAGGTTCAGCGCGGCGGTGCGGTGATTGATGTACAATCCGCGCGATGTCTGATCACGATGGACAGAGCGAGAAGCTGACCCTCGGGCAGCGGCTGGCCGCGCCGGCGGGGTTCATCGGTTCGCGCACGCTCGGGCTGCTTGATCAGGTCGGCGCGGTCTACGGCTTGCTGATCGACACGCTGCGGTGGTTGTATCGGGGGCTGACGCGGCGGCGTGTTCGGCTTGGTGTGCCGGCGATCATGTCGCAGATCGTGCGGGTGGGTGTGCGGTCGATTTTTATCGTGTCGCTTGTGTCGGGGTGTGTGGGGTTGATTCTGGTTCTGCAGATGGCCCCGCCGCTGGATCAGTTCGGGCGGAAGGATCTGGTTGCGAACATCCTCGGCGTGGCGATCCTGCGTGAACTGGGGCCTTTGATCGCGGCGATCGTGCTGACGGGCTTTGCGGGTGCGGCGATCGCGGCGGAACTGGGCACGATGGTTGTTGGTGAAGAGATCGAGGCCTTGCAGGCGCAGGCGCTGAACCCGGTGCGGTTCCTGGTGATCCCGCGGTTTTTGGCGGCCGTGATTTCGATGACGTGCCTGGCGGTGATCGCGAACATCGTGGCGATCACGTGCGGGCTGATGATTGCGCTGTTGGTACTCAACATCCCGGTTGCGACATTCATGGACAACCTGCTGCAGCAGGCGAAGATGGTGGACTTCCTCACGGGCGTGGCGAAGAGCGTGGTCTTCGGGTCGCTCATCGGGCTGATCGCCTGCAGCAACGGGCTTCGCGTGACGGGCGGGGCGGCGGGGGTCGGGCGTGCGACGACCAACACGGTTGTGCAGTCGGTGGTGGCGATCGTGCTGGCGGACTTGCTCTTCACCGCGATCTTCTTCGCGTGGGAGCTGAACTGATGCTCGTCAGCGGTTGGCTGATGCTTCCAGCCAGCAGCGGGCGCGTGCGGCTGTCGCGCGGGTGGTTGATGATCAAGGGCGGCGTGATCGAAGCGCTGGGCGAAGGTGATGCGCCGGGATCGGCGGATCTGGGCGGCGATGACGCGGTGATCACCCCGGGGTTTGTTGATGCCCACTTGCACCTGCCGCAGTTTGATTCCATCGGGCAGGATGGTCTGCCTCTGCTGCAGTGGCTTTCGATGGTGATCTTTCCGGCGGAGATGCGTTGGAGCGACCCGGCGTACGCGGCTTCGATGACGCGGCGCGTGATCGAGCGGCTCATGAAGGCCGGCACCACGAGCATCGCGGCGTACGCGACGGTGCATCACGAGGGGAGCGTGGCGGCGGCGGAGGAACTTTCACGCAGCGGGCTGCGGGCGATCGTCGGGCAGGTGCTGATGGATCAGCAAGCGCCGGCTGAACTGTGCCGACCGGCGGAGAAGTTGATCGCTGAAGCCGCGGCGTTTGTTGATCGGGTTGAGGCGATGAATAACCCGAGGCTGATGGCGTCGATCAACCCGCGGTTCGCCATCAGTTGCTCGCACGAGTTGCTGATCGGTGCGGGCGAGCTTGTGCAAGCCCGCGGCGTCTTCATGCAGACGCATCTTGGCGAGACCGTCGATGAGTGCGAACTCGCGGTGAAGCTCCACCCGTGGGCGTTTGATGACGCAACGCGTGCGGGCGAGGAGGGTGGGTACACGCGGATCTACGAACGCGCGGGGCTGCTGACGGAGAAGTCGCTGCTGGCGCATGGGATTTACCTCTCGGCTCAGGAGCGATCGATCGTTCGCGAATGCGGCTGCGTGGTTGCGCACTGTCCGACGGCGAACACGTTCTTGCAGTCGGGGATCATGCCGAGGCGGGAGTATGTGCGCAGCGGGATCATCACGGCGTTGGGGTCGGATGTTGCGGGCGGGCCTGATGTGAGCATGCCGCGGGTTGCCAGGGCGATGATCGACAGCGCGAAGACGCTCGCGGGGCCCGCGGCGCTCCGGCGTGGATCAGTTGAAGGCGGCGAGGACGACGCACGCATTCCGACGCCGGCGCGGGCGTGGTGGCAGATCACGCGGGGCAATGCGGAGGCGCTGGGGCTGATGGAGGCGGGGCAGTTGAAAGTCGGATCGGCGGCGGACGTGCTGGTGATCAAGCCCGACGAGGCGAGCAACTGGCACGCCGCGCCCGACCCGCTGGGGACGTTGCTGTACGCGTGGGATGATCGGTGGCTGAAGGCGACGGTCGTGGACGGGCGGGCGGTGTAACACATGGCACATGGCACAGGGCCACATGGCACATTCAAGGCAAGAGCTTTGTACGGCTTTGCCCTCGATCCCTTGATCCCTTGGTCCCTCGATCCCTTGGTCCCTCGATCCCTTGGTCCCTCGATCCCTTCCCCCTCAACTTCCTCGACGCGTTGCCTTCAGCATGCGTTCGAACCCTTCGAGGTCACGGACGACGCCGGCGGTGGACTGGTCGAGCAGTTCGTGCTGGCGGGCGGCGTCGGCGACGAGGTTGGCGGTGCAGGCGGCGATCTCGATGAGGAGAAGACCCGCGGGTTTAAGCAGCGCCGGGGCGTTCTGGAGGATGGGCGTGACGAAGGCGAGGCCGTCGGCGCCGCCGCGGAGGGCGAGGGTGGGCTCGTGGAGTTTCACGTTGTCGTCGACGAGCCCGCCGGTCCATTCGTGATCGGGGATGTAGGGCGGGTTGCTGACGATGACGTCGAAGCCAACGGGCGGCAGGCTGAACCCCGCGGCCGAGGCACGCGCCGGGTCTTGCAGGGCTTGCAGCGCGTCGACAACGGGTTCGAGCAGGCTTCCCTCGATGAAGGTGATGCGCTCGCTGACGCCCAGTCGCCGGGCGTTCTCGCTGGCGACCTGCAACGCCTCGGGACTGATGTCGGTGGCGATGATGTGCGCGCCGGGGAGGGCTTTGGCGAGCGCGATGGCCATGCACCCGGAGCCTGTGCAGACGTCGGCGATCAGGACGCCGCGCCCGCGTTGTGATCGGCCGGCGCGGGCCTTGAGCAGTTCGCTGCGACGCTGGGCGATCTCGCGTTTGGTGCGTTCGTCGTCGCTGAGCTCTTCGTCGGGTGTGTTCTGGTCTGAAGTTGCCTGCGACGGTGCAAGCTCGGCTTGTCGCGCGAGCGATTCGCCCAGCCCGCCGACGATGTGCCCCTGGGCGTTCATCGCGGCGCGGGTGATGTGCTGCACCGCGTGCTCGACGAGCAGCTCCGTGCACGGACGCGGGATGAGCACGCGCCGATCGACGAAGAAGCGGTGCCCGAAGAACGCCGCCTCGTTGGTGAGGTACTGAACGGGCTCATGGCGAAGGGCACGCGAGACGAGCGACCGCAGGGCGGCGAGCTCGCTGTCGGAGGCCTGACGATCCGGCGCGGTGTAAAGCTGCAGGCGTTGCTGGCCGGTGACGTGTGTCAGCAGCATCTCGGCGCAGACGCGGGGCGAATCGATCCCCTTGCTGGCGAATGCCTCGTTCATCCACGCCAGCAGGCGGCGCGTGGTCCATGCGTTCACTGGAGCGCCGGTGTCGGTTGTGCTGGTGGTCGTGGTTGCGGGGGATGGAGAGTCCGGCGCAGGTGTGCTCATGGCGCTGGCCTCGTGGGTGGTGTGCTCGGCGGCTGAGAAGAGGGCGGATCGTTCGGGCCGGCGTCGCGTGGATTGATGTCGTCGTCGTCTTCGTCGGGATCGCTCGTGGGCGGCTTGTCGCGATCGTCGGCGTTGGAATCGCTTTCGTCGTCAGAATCCTGTTGATCGGCCTGGCGTGTGCCCAGCTCTTCGAGCAATGCCGCGAGGGCGTCGGGCGCTTCGACGATCTCGACCGAGCGACCTTCCAAGGCGTACTTCAGCTCGCTCCATCGGCTGGATTCCGCGGTTTTCCCGGGTTCGATCGACTGGTTCTCTTGGGGCTTTGCCGAACGGAAGAAGACGCGCCCGGAGACCGACCCGGGCCCGGCGCGTTCGAGCTGCACGGTCATGCCGATCATCGGAGCTAAGGCGCGGATCGACGACGCGTCGTCGATAGGCAGGGTCAAGACGGCGTGGCGCACGGGGACGCTGACGAGCGTGCCCAGGGCGCCGATCATTTCGGGCGTGTCGTCGAGTCGGTGGATCATCGAGGCGACGTAGATCGAATCGCCCGTGAGGACCATCAGCCCGGGCTCGTCGTCCGGGCCCAAGCGTTGAATCTCGGCGCGGGCGAGCGGGGCGATGTTGCGCTCCGCCGCGGACCAGAGGAGTGATTCTTCGACGTTCCAGGGCTGCGCTTCAGTGCGGCGGAGCGACCGGCACGACTCGGGGAAATCGACGACGATCACGCTCATGAGCCCCGGCGCGGGCCTTCGGATGAACGCCTCGCCTTCGAGTGGCTCGGGCAAATGGGCCTCATCAAAGACCCGCACGCACAGGTGCGCTTTGCAGCTTTCGAAGCTTGCCAGGCGATCGCTGTAGCGGAGCTCAACATCGGGCGCACGCCGAACGGTATCAAAGTGGGCGGCGATCAACCCCGCCCATTCCGAACGATCCGCCCCCGCGCACGTCTGCATGATGTTCCATAGCCCGTAGCGCATGCGCGACGGTTGATGTGAGGTTGTCGCGTCGGCGGGTTGTGCCTCCGGCGAGACAACGTTCGGCTCGGCGTGCGATCCCGGGGCTTGGTCGCGGGCGTCGTGCTCGAGCGTCTCGACCACGCCCTGCTCCATCCGCATCGGTATCTTGCGGAGGTTGAAGTACCGAAAAACCAGCGAGGTGAAAAAGTTGATCCGCTCCGGCGAGCCCAGCGGCACGCCCCAAGGCGGTACCTCCGTCACCAGCTCGGGCGTTGCGTCGGCCTTGAAGGGCTCTTCGCCTTTGGCGGGTTGAGCGGTCGATGACGCCGCGGCTGCTGAGTTGGCGTTCGCGCCGGCGGCGACGTTCACCGTCGAGGCGTCGCGCCGATCACCGTCGTTTGATGAGTCCGCCGGTCCGACAAACGACGGTCGAGCGTCCCCCGCGCCCGTCGCGGGCTGGCCTTTGCCGGTGAATATCCGCCTGAGCCATGACCACATAGGTGGGAGGTTAGGAGGCAGACGAGCGGGCGGGGGCTCTCGTTCCCGAAAGTTGCTGCCCAATCAAACGCGCCAGAGTCTTGTAGTCCGGTTTCTGAGACGTCGACACATGAAGAACAGGCAGCTTCGCGGCTCGGCATGCACTGTCGACAAACTCGTCGCGCTTGGCTCGATCAGCCCTTTGGTGGGTCGAATCGTCGAGCTCGATCACCAGCAGAGGGCGGGTCGTCTGTTCATCGCACACGACAAAGTCCACCTGCTTCGATGAGATTCGATTGAAAGCGCGTTGCCAGGCAGAACGGTTGGTCTGAGCGTCAGAAACCGCCAGCACTTCCGCCAATCGCACGCTTGCGAACAGCGTGCAGCGCTTCTCCGGGTTCTCGCTGTTCATCATATGTACCGCCGCCTGAAGCAACGCGTAGAAGCCGTGCTCTGCTGGGGAGAGAACACGATCGCGAACGCGGTAGTTGAGCTTTTCACCATCGGTCTTTTCATCGGCGTCGCTTTGAACCATCGGCGGCTTGAGCATCCCGAGCTTCGCCGCAGCGATCCAAATGATGAAAAGAGCAACCCCGAAGACGACGAGTAGCCCCATGAGAGAGAGAAGAACGGCCATGCGCCTCAGTCTACTCAACCCTCATGCACGTGTAGGAAATCAGACCCCTGCGTAGGGGTGCGATGACTCACTCGCAGCATTGGATCACGGGGCAATACCGCCAGCAAATGAAGCTGCTTGGCTACTGCTCGTACCAATCCGTCCCGATCTCCGAATCCACCTTGATCGGCACGCTCAGGCTCATCGCGCTTTCCATGCGTTCGACGATGAGCTGCCGTGCTTTCTCGGCTTTCTCTTTGGGAGCCTCAAAGACCAGTTCGTCGTGGATCTGCAGCAGCATCTTCACATCGCGCAGCGCCGGCTCGTTCGCCTCGATGCGGTTGTGCAGGTCCACCATCGCCAGCTTGATCAGGTCCGCGGCGGAGCCTTGCACCACGCTGTTGATGGCCGTGCGCTCCGCGAAGGCGCGCCGGCTGGGGTTCGTCGAGTGGATCTCCGGGATCGGTCGGCGGCGTTTAAGCATTGTCTCGACATACCCGCTCGCGCGCGCCTGCTCCACGCATTCTTGCAAGAACGTGGTGATGCCCGCGAATCGGCGCTTGTAGCCGTCGATGATCTCCGCGGCCTCGGCGTTGTCGATCCCCAATCGACGAGCGAGCCCGAAGGCCGTGATGCCGTAGACAATGCCGAAGTTCACCATCTTCGCGCCGGAGCGCTGCGCCTTGGTGACCTGATCGATCGGCACACGGTTAATCTGCGCCGCCACGGCGGTGTGGATGTCCTGATCGCTGCGGAACGCCTCGATCAGGTTCGGGTCACGCGAGAGGTGCGCGAGCAACCGCAGCTCAATCTGCGAATAGTCCGCGGAGATCAGCACGCACCCGGGTGCGGCGACGAAGGCCTTGCGGATCTCGCGCCCCACGTCGGTGCGAATCGGGATGTTCTGCAGGTTCGGGTCGCTGCTGCTGAGCCGCCCCGTGGCGGCGACCGTCTGGTTAAAGCTCGCGTGCACGCGTGCGGTGTCGGGGTTGATCTCGTCTTTCAGGGCCTGCAGGTACGTGCCGACGAGCTTGGTGAGCTGGCGGTAGTCGACGATCAGCCGAGGGATTGGCGTGGTGACGCTCGCGTCCTCGGCCAGCGTTTCGAGCACTTCGACATCGGTGCTGTTGCCGGTCTTGGTCTTCTTGACGGGCTTGAGCCCGAGCCCCGGCTCGCGGAGGTCGTCGGGCTTGTTGAACAAAACACCCGAGAGTTGCTTGGGCGAATCGGGGTTGAACGTGCGACCGATGGTCTCTTTCGCCGACGCGTCGATCTTCGTGCGGATCTCGCTGATCTTCGCGCTCAGCCGCTCGCGCTGACGGTCAAGCTCGTTCGGATCAACCGTGATCCCGTTGCGTTCCAGCGTCGCCAGCACCTCCACCAGCGGCATCTCCACGTCGCGGAACAAGCTCCCGATCCCCATCGCTTGAACCTGCGGCGACATCGTCTCCATCAGCCGAAGCGAAACATCCGCGTCTTCCGCGGCGTACAGCGTCGCCAGATCGATCGGCACCGTGTCGAACGTGCGTTGGTTCGCGCCGCTGCCGATGAGTTCGCTGATGGAAATGTTCGCGTGCCCGAGGAGCGCGAGCGCCAGCGCGTCGAGCCCGTGACTGGAGCGTGACGCGTCGATGAGGTAGCTGGCGACCATCGAATCGAAGCCGCAGGAACCGATGCCGCGGACGTGAACGCCCGCACGCCCGAGTACAAGCATGTCGAACTTCAGGTTGTGCCCGCACTTGGGCTTTGTCGCGTCGGTCAGCAGCGGGGACAGGGCCTTCAGCACCGTGGCTTCGTCCAGGTGTGCCTCCGGCGTGGGCGAGCGCACGGGCACGTACCACCCCGTGCCGGCTTTGATTGAAAACGACAAGCCGCAGAGCTTGCAACGCAGGGGCGAAAGCCCGGTCGTCTCGGTATCAAACGCGAAGATCGGCGCGTCGGTGAGTTCGCGGACGAGCTCTCGAAGGTGATCGGTCGTGGTGACGCAGCGGTACGTGCCGCGGGTTGAAGCGCCGGCGATACCAAGCTGATCGATGCTGGGCAGCGCGATTGTGCCCCGTGAACCGGATCCCTGATCGATCGGCCCGCCACCGGAGGCCGCCGAGGCGCCGAAGAGATCGAAGAGCCCCGGTGCGGCGCCGCTGATTTCGTTCGTTGAACCGCTTGCGCCGCTGCTCGATCGGCCGGCTTTGCCCTTTGCTTCCGTCGAACTTGCGGTCCGTGCAGAGCTTGCCGAATCGCCGCTGGTGCCCGAAAAAAGCCCGCCGCCGGCGTTCTTTGAAGGCGAAGTGCCGCCGCTGGCTGCGGACGACGAACCGCCCTGCGCGTTCATGGGCGAAAGCCCCAGCAACGCCCGCGCTTCGTCCTGATACCGATTGAACCCCAGTTCTTTCAGGATCGGGATCAGCTTTTCCAGCGAGAACACGCTCGACGCGCACGCACGCAGATCCAGCTCCATCGGCACATCATCACGCAGCGTCACGAGCTGTCTGCTCAGGGGCAAGTCCGGCGCTGCCGCGACGATCTTCTCGCCGCGTTTGCCCTTGATCTTGCCTTCTTTCGCGGCGGCGACAACCGCGTCGAGCGTGCCATAGGTCGCGACGAGCTCCGCCGCGGTCTTGGGTCCGACGCCTTCGACCCCGGGCACGTTATCGACGGTGTCGCCCATGAGCGCCAGCATGTCGATGATCTGCTTGGGCTTCAGCCCTGTTTCGTCCTTCAGGCCCGACTCGGTGATGAGCAGATCGGTGTGCACGTCGTACATCTCGACGCGGTTTTCTTCGAGGAGCTGCTTGAGATCCTTGTCCTTGCTGATGATCCGGATGCGCACGTCCGGCTCGCTCTCACGCAGACGCTTGACGATCGTCGCGACGCAGTCGTCGGCTTCGAAGCCCTCCTTCCCAATCACCGGCACGTTCAGCGTGCGCAGCAGATCAAGGCAGCGCTCAACCTGCGGGAAGAGATCCTCAGGAGGATCGGGGCGGTTTGCTTTGTACTCGGGGTACAACTGACTGCGGAATGTGCCGCGGTCGTCGCTTTTGTCGATCGCCACCAGTAGATAGTCCGGCGCGAGCGTGCCGGGCGTGATCGCTGCGGTGCGCTCGGCGCGGTCCTTGCCCACCACGCCCTCGCCGCGAAGGAGTTTCAGCAGCATCCCGACGAACCCGAAGGTCATGTTCGTCGGTTCTTTCGTCACGGGCGAAGTCATCGGCGTGCGGATCGCGTGGTACGCACGGAAGAACTG
>JAVTWO010000053.1:0-13479 GCA_032229765.1 Phycisphaerales bacterium
TACCGCCCCCCCCCCCCCACTCCACCCCCATCCTCCCCCTTCCTGCCAAATGCCCATCCCTGCGCGCACGAAGAAGCCCACGCGACTATCCGGCACGTGGGCTTCGTTCTTTCAGAAGACTTTGGATATCCAACCCGACCAGTCCCGGTCAGGGGATGACCAAACGAACTCAGGCCGCCTTACGCACGGCCTTGAACGTCTTCGTCGTCCGCTTGGCGGTCTTCGCCTTGAACTTGTAGTTGCGGGTGGTCTTGTTCGTCTTGGTGGTCGTCTTGCGGTTGGTCTTCTTCGCGGTGCGACGCTTCGTGTTGGTCTTCGTCGTCCGCTTGCTGGTGAACTTCGGCATTCGATTCCTTTCTTGGAGTGTTCTTCCCCCGCCCTTCCGTGGGCTGGGATATGACGGATATCGGGGTGGTTCCGGCGTCGGTTCAGTGAAGAACCAAAATTTCTTCAACATTCCCCCCCCCAGCCCCTCGCCTCGTTCTCAGCAAACCACCCGGGCGGACGCCTGCGTTTGAGCCGATACCCTCTTGTGGCTTCGTTTCAACCCCACAATCCTCGGAAGGACGGGCATTTAGGTGACAGACCGCCAGGGCAGTTCGAGCTTTCAGAAGACTTCCAGCGGCAGCGTGAGCGAGTGGTCCCCCATGGCTTGGCGGGCAAGGCTTGCCTCCGGTACCAGCGACCCTGCGTCGATCTTCGCCTCGCCTTATGGCAAGGGGCCGATCCAAGGAGAAGTTGACGCGGTGGCGGAGCGGCTGGGGAGTTTGCCGCCGTTGGTCACGAGCTTTGAGGTTGAGAAGCTCAAGGGGCTCCTGGCGGAGGCGGAAGCCGGGAAACGGTTCCTGCTCTGGGGCGGGGATTGTGCGGAGACGCTGAACGACTGCCGCCCGGACGTCATCACCAGCAAGCTCAAAATCCTCCTGCAGATGAGTTTGGTGCTGGTCTATGCGGGGAAGCAGCCGGTGATTCGGGTCGGGCGATTGGCGGGGCAGTATGCAAAGCCCCGCTCGAGCGTGACCGAGACCCGCACGGTTGATGGGCAGAAGGTGAGCCTGCCCAGCTACATGGGGGATCTGATCAACGGTGCGGAGTTCTCCGAGCGATCGCGCAGGCCCGATCCGGGGCTGATGCTCGAGGGGTACAAGCACGCGGCCTTGACAATCAACTTCGTCCGCTCGCTCCTGCACGCGGGGTTCGCGGATATCCACCACCCGGAATACTGGGATCTGGGGTTCTTGCACAAAGCCGCGTTGACCCCCGAAGTCCGCGCGGAGTATCAGCGGCTGACCGACCGCCTTCGCGACGGCGTGCGCTTCATGGAAGCCGTCGGCGAGCGCGGGTTTGAGCAACTCTCCGCGGTGGACTTCTATACCAGCCACGAGGGGCTGAACCTGTGGTACGAGGCCTCGCTGACGCGGAAAGTCCCGCGGCGCGAGGGGTTCTACAACCTCAGCACCCACCTGCCCTGGCTCGGTGAACGCACCCGCAAGCTCGGCGGGGCGCACATGGAGTACTTCCGCGGGATCGCCAACCCCGTGGGCGTGAAGATCGGGCCCTCGACGAGCGCCAGCGAACTGCAGGAAACCATGCGGACGCTCTCGCCCCAAGGCACTGCGGGCAAGCTCGTGCTCATCGCCCGCCTTGGTGCCTCGAAAGTCCGCAGCGCCCTGCCCGGGCTCATCGCCGCGGCGAAAGACAGCGGCGTGCACGCGCTGTGGGTCTGCGACCCGATGCACGGCAACTCCATGACCACCAAGAGCGGACGCAAGACCCGCTCCTTTGACGACATCGCCAAGGAGATGGAAGAGTCCATCGAGATCCACGAGCGCGAAGGCTCACGCCTCGGCGGCGTGCACATCGAACTCACCGGGCAGGACGTCACCGAATGCGTCGGCGGGGCGATGGGCCTGACCGAGGATGACCTCGACCGAAACTACGACACGCTCTGCGATCCCCGGCTGAACTACGAGCAGAGCCTCGAGCTGGCCTTCAAGCTGGCGCGACGGCTCGGCGGCGGGCGTTGATGGGCCCTTGAGGCTGGTACGATGGGCTCACCAATGAAAACCGCCGGGAAGATGAGTGCGTCGGAGATTGCGCTGGCGAAAGACGCGGCCCAGAAGGTCGTGCGCACGCACGAAAAGCTCAGCTCGTTCATGCGCATGGGGATGACCCTGGCGCAGATCGACGCTGAGGTTGCCCGCGTCCTCGCCTCGCTGGAGTGCAAGAGCTGCTTCCTCCACTACCGCGTCGGACGCAGCCCAGCCTTCCCCTCGCACGCCTGTTTGAGCCTCAACGACTGCGTCGTCCACGGCACCGCGGGGTTCGTCGCTCGCCCCATGCAGCAGGGCGATCTGCTCAAGCTCGATATCGGGGTTGAGTACAAGGGGATGATCGGCGATGCCGCGTGGACGTACAGCTTCGGGCAGCCCACGCCCGCGATCAAGCGCCTGATGGAAAGCGGCAAAGTTTCGCTCGCTCGCGGCGTGAAAGAGCTGCACCCGAAGAACTCGTACCTCGCGTGGGCACGGACGGTGCAGAAGACGGTGGAGGAGGAGTACGGGTACAAGCTGGTGCGTGGGCTGGGCGGGCACGGGTATGGGCTGAAGAAGCTGCACAAACCGCCGTATATCTCGAATGTGGTGCCGATGTACCCGGGGGAGTGGCCCGAGGCGACGCAGCGGTGCGAGCCGGGAACGTTGATTGCGGTTGAGCCGATGATCGCGGTGAGCACGGGCGAGACGAAGACGCTGCGGGCGAACGATTGGCCTGTGCTGACCAAAGACGGCTCGATGTCGGTGCACTACGAGCACGACGTCTTGATCGGCGATGACGGGCCGATCGTGCTGACGGAGGGGATGGAGAACCTGCCGGATGTTGTGGGGTAGGTTTTCGGAGAGAACGTGAACGGGAACGTGAAACAAGACCTCGGCGTGCCGGGGTCTTTTGTTTTTCTTTCGCGTTCAGGTTCGCGTTCAGGTTGTTCGTGCGGCGTTGACCAACGCTCGAAACACGCCGTCGCCCGCGATGGGGTCGCTGGTTCGTTCCGGGTGCCATTGGACGCCGAGGTAGAACGGCCGCCGTGGATCGTCGAGGGCTTCCAGCACGTTGTCGGGGCTGACGGCGAGCGCCCGCAGCGAGCCCGGGTTGCTCACGGCCTGATGATGGTTGCTCGCCACCCGGCGTGGTGACGCACCGTCAACAAACAGCACGGGCTTGAGCGGGTGGTTGCTCGCCAGGTCACTTGCGGTGATCCCCTTCAGCGGCGCGACGGGGTGGGCGTTGTCGCTGCGATGGTCGCTCGCGGTTGGGTGGGTATCGGGCAGGTGCGGGTTCAGCGAGCCTCGGTTGTGCAGGGCCATGAACTGCATGCCCAGGCAGATGCCCAGCACGGGCGTCCTGGGCAGCGCATCGAGGGCACGCAGCAGGGCGAACTCGTACCGCTGACGCTGCGGGTGCATGAGCGTTGACGCGGGGTGGTTGCTCAGGCCCAGTTGCGTCAGGTCGATGTCGTCGCCACCCGTGAAGACCACCGCGTCGACGGCGCGGGCGTGCTGCTCAGCGAGCTCAACAATCGGCGGCAGCAGCACGGGCACGCCCCCCGCTCGTGCGACGGCTTCGCTGTACGTCAGAGCTTGCCCGGCCTTCGGACGCGCGTTGGGCGCGATGAGGACGTCGGCGGTGATGCCGATGAGTGGCGGGCGGGTTGCGTTGTGGTTGCTGGTGGTCATGGTGCTGGTCATTGGGCTGGCTCACCGGAGGATCGGCCGTCCGTACGATCGGGCATGAGCAATCGGCTGGTTGTGCTGGTCTTGGTGGTCATGGTCGCTGTCGGGGCGCTGACGCTGCTGGTCCTGCGGAGCGGATCGGGCGGTGGTGGCGGCACGGGCGGTACGTCGGCAGGATGGATTACCCAGGGCGAACGCGTCGTGCTCGTTGATCCTTCGCAGGTCGAACGCGCGGTGATTCGCAGGATGAATGTCGGCTCGGCGTCGGGAAGTGCGGAAGAACTCCGCCGATCGGGCGATGGCGTTTGGACGGTTCGGAACCTGTCCCAGACTGCCGACGTTCGCGCGTGGGTGGTTTCGAGCGATCGCGCAACCGGGTTCCTTCGACTCGTGCAGCAGTTGCGCTCAGCGGGCGTGATGGACCGCGAGCCGACGATCGCGCCCGAGGCCGGTCGATACGAAGTGGAGTTCTTCGGGAGCAACGAGAAGAAGCTCTCGACGCTGACCATCGGTGCACGCGTACTGGGTGGGCAGACCGTTGCGTTGAGCGCCGGTGACGACGGCGTCAAGCGCGGCGCGGTGGTGGGTGATGATCTGGCGAAGGTGCTGGCGACTCCCGCGCTAGCGTGGCGCGAGCGGTCAATGTTGGCGGCGGCGGGGTTGGAGGCGGCCGTGCGGGGGGCGACGCTGATCGAACTCACGGGCGGCGAAGGCACGGCACGTCGGGGCGTCACGCTGAGCAAACTCAACGGGCGCTGGCGGATGACCGCGCCCGTGGCGAGCGCGGCCGACGAAACCGCGGTTGGGAAAGTGCTTTCAGTGCTGCAGGGTGTGACGATCACACGCTTCAGCGATGAGCTCGCAGAAGGCGCTGCGGGCACCGCAGGGTCGCCAAGCGTATCGATGGAATCGGCAGGGCTCACCAATCCGCGAGCGGTCGCACGCCTGGAGTTCCCGAAACGTGAGATCGACCCGAAGACGGGCGAGGTGAAGCTCAGCTCGCAAGAAGTCGAGCTCAAGGTCGGCGGTATCGCCCCGGGCAACGCATCCGGCGCGAGCGATCCGAGCGTGTGGGCGACCATCGACAACGGCGCGACCATCGTGGCGGTCTCGGGCGTGGGTCTGGCGAGTCTGGGTGTTGACGCGTCTGGGTACATCGATCGGCGCGCGACAAACATCGAGCCCGCTGATGTGCAGGTGATTGAAGTAGTGCAGGCGAAGAGTGTTGACGGGAAGGGCGAACAGGTCGGCGTGCGGTTCACACGCCTGGCGGAGACGCCGGGCGTTTGGACCGAGCGACGCGGGACCATCAGCGACGACGCCGGCGCGACCAGCGGTTCGACCGACGGCGGCACCGCGCTCGATGAGCAGCGCTCGACCGAAGTCCGCGCGGTTCTTGACATGCTCACCAAAACCCCCGCAACTGGCGCTGCGATCGCGCGGCCCGAGAACACAACCGTCATGGGCACCGTGCGTCTGAGGTCTCGCGACGGCACACTGCTCGAAGAAGTCGAGATCGGCGAAGCCCGCGGCAGCGACGGCAAGATCGCCATCATCGTGCGGACCGTGCCACGCAAAGACCTGCCCTCACGCGGCGAGGTCTACCGCTCGTACACAACGGTCGCGACGCTGCTCCAGCGTGAACTCGCGATGACCACCAGCAGCGGGCAGTGAGTGTTTTTCCTCAGTTTCGCGAAGGCTTTTTGCGTTGAGCGCACACAGGCCGCGGCGCGGTACACTGCCGTCATGAGCACGAAATCGATCGATACGTCGTCTTCAGCCGGCGGTTCGATGGGCGGCGGCTTTGACCCGGTCGCGGACCAGCTGGCGCGCCAGGCCATCGACGATCAACGCCGCGAGAATCTCAAGCAGTTGTTCACCGGCGCTCGACTCGAACTCAAGCCGCACTTTGTCTTTGAAATCATCTCTTCGCTGGTGCAAGGTGCGAAGGACGTCGCCCGCGACGCGAAGGGACTTGAAGGGGCACAGTCCAGCGCGAGCAAGCCATCGATCGCGGATTCCGCGAAGCTCGACCCGGCGCGCGTGGCGGCGGCGGGTGGGAAAGACGCCGCCGCGGTTGGTTCCGCGGCTGTGAGCGTCGCCAGCACGGGCGTGAGCACCGGCGCAAAGGCCGCGGCTCGCGAAACCGCGGTTGCGTTCATCAAAGCGTGCGTCGGCGCTGAAACGATGAACGAGGTTATGCAGCTTCTCGGGGTGAACGTTGTTGAGCAGGTCATCGGCGCGGTCTCCAGCGCCGCGCCGTTCTTCGGCTCGGCGATGACCGGCGGCAACGCGATGATCCATCTGGGCAAGGCCTTCTGGAACTCGTACCGCCTCACGCGCACGCACTTCCATCAGAAGGTGCTGCTCACCGGTGATCCGGAAGCCGCGGGCAAGGCGATCTATCGCCTCATCCGGCGTGAAGTGACGCGCGAGTTCCTCGACTTCGGGCGTCTGAGCGCACAGTTCACCGTTTCGATCACGGGCGACGTGCTGACCGTCGTGGGGATCGGTGCTTCGCCCGTTTCATTCGGCGGCACCGCGCTCCTCGCCGGCGGTACAGCGATGATGGCACCCGCCGCCGCCCTGGTCAGCGCGGTGGCGAAGCTCGCGCACACGCTCTTCCTGGTGGGACGAGAGCTGCGCGAGATGCGCAAGGGCAACAAGCGTCTGGAATCGCCCGAGACCCTCGACCGCACGATCTTCGAGGACTGCCCGATCATCGGCTGCTACTTACTGACAAGCTCCAACACCAGCGATCTGCTGGGCTTCGAAACCGACATGATCGGCAAGCCCGGCTGGATGGACGAAGTCGAGCGCATGCACAGCAAGCACCTCGTGCCGCTGATCGAGGAGGCCTCGCGCGCGATCCGCCTCAGCCGCTATCGCTTGACGAACCTGCCTTGCAGCAAGGGCAACTACGTCTACGGCGACGGCATGATGGAAACCTATCACCGCACAAAGCTCAACACGCGTCAGAAGATCATCGAGAAAGCACGATCGCTGCCGGGGTTCATATCGCGGAAGTTCAAGTCGTCGGGGAAGTAGTTCCCCACGATCCGAACCTGATCGGAGGTGCGAGTTTGCTCGCACGCGAGAAGCGCGCGGCTTCGCCTGCGAGCCTCCGGCGTCCACGGGACTCGTTCGCAGCGATGGTTGCGATCAGCGTCGACGGCGACCGGCGAACAGCCCGGCAAGGCCGAGCACCGCGATCGCGCCGGGCGAGGGGATGCTGACCCACGTGACGGCGTTTCCGAGCAGCCGCTCGTAGTTGTCGTTGTTGAGGCTGGTGAGCCCCGGCATATTGGAGATGCTGATCACGCGCCCGTTGCCGACCTGCCAGCCGCTGAGGCCGGCGTTTGTGAGCGTGCCCGACGAGAGGTTTGACGACTGGTAGAAGACCGTCGCACCGTTGCGAGCGCGAAGGCCTGTCTCACGACCGGAGAAGTTGTCGTTGTCAACAAGGAACGAGGTGGGGAGACCCGCGTTGATGATCGGGTCGGGTGTCACCTGTGAGAAGGTTGTCTGCGCAACGCTGTTCCAGTTGTTGCCGTAGGTGGCGGGCAGGATGGGCATCAGCGTGGAATACGCGGTGCCAGCCGTCGTCCCGTTGTTGTAGATGATCCACTCGGTGGTGATGAGGCCGCCGCCGTTGTTGACGAAGTTCACCAGTTGCAGCTGGCCAGCAACGGGAACTTGCTGAGAGCTGCCACCCCAGTTGGCGCTGTGGTTCATCAACACCGCGTTGTACGGTGCCAGGTTGATCGTGCCGTCGAAGGCGCTCCACTGCACGCCGATGGTCGGCGTATGACCCTGACCGGTCAGGGCCGCGGCGTACGCGGCATCGACCGCGGTGTTGCCCGTGCTGAACACATAGACATTCGCAGCATTGACAGCGGACGCGGCCAACGCGAAGGACGAGAACACAACGGCAATTTTCAGTGACACGAGAGACACTCCCAGTTCATGCGTCAGATCGGCGTGGGCCAGCGACGCGGGTTGCTCTCTCCTGCCGGGCGAAAAGTACCCCGGTTTCAGGGAAGAGGCAACCAAAACTGACGTCAAGAGTTTGCGACCTTCGGGTCGGTCGTGAGCAAGACGCGTTGACGACAGGCCGAAGACGATCCAACCGGCGTGACGACCCGAGCGATCAGCGCTGCACGGAGCAAGGCGGCCGATCGATTGATTCTCTCTCGCGGGGAGGCTATCGTTCCGACCAGATTGCGGGGTAGAGCAGCCTGGTAGCTCGTCGGGCTCATAACCCGGAGGTCATTGGTTCAAATCCAATCCCCGCTATTGCCCGGGTCGTCCAGAAACTGGGCGACCCACCCGTTAGAAGTGAACGCCCCGACCGTAAGGCCGGGGCGTTTGCGTTTCCGGGCCGCGTATTGCCGAGTCTCTCGACATGCCCCACCGCGGGAAGTCTCACCGACTTGCGCGGTGAGACTTACGCGGCGCGGCATCTGGCCTGTGAGGACGCTTCCAAACCCAAAAAGTCTCAGAGTCTCTGCGTCTCACCCGGCATGCCGTTATAGCCGTGACTCGACATCTCGTGGGTCGGCAACACGTGGCCGGCCCAGCAGGGGCGACGGCGATTTCGAACGCAAACTCGATCCGTGTGATGCCAACGCATCGACGCGCTTCGCGTGAGCGCTGCAGCGAAGGTGGTGGCGATCCCACCGCGCAACTCGAATCAGATCGATCCCTCGCATGCCCAGTGCGGACAGCCCGCCTCCGCGTGGCGTATGTAGCCGGGGAGAAGACATGCCTTGCCTTCTCGCCCCCACGCCACCTCAATCGTCCGACGACGAGCCGGGAGCACCGCCGATGGTTGCCAATGACGATGACGCCAATCTGTCCGCCGACCAGCGCCGCCGCGAGGTGATCGCCATCCTCGCGACGGGCGCGATGCGATGGCACCGCCGCGCCAAGGCTACGGGCCTTGTTGTTAACGCGGTTGCAGCGACCCCCGACGCCCCGAAGTCGGAGCATCAAGAAGAAGCGGACATCGAACTTGAACTGGGCGTGGAAGCCGGCCTCAGTGTGTCTGACCGTACCGCGCGTTAGCGGTGCAGGCATCTGGAGACTTGCCCATGACGACAACCGTTTCGAAGGACCTCGCGGCGCTGGAAAAGATGACGATCGGCGAACTGCACGATCGCTACGCCGAGCTCTTCGGCGAGCGGATTCAGAGCCGCCATCGCATCTACCTCGTCCGTCGCATCGCGTGGCGCATCCAGGCCAACGCCGAAGGTGGCTTGTCCGAACGAGCCCGTGTCCGAGCGGCCCAACTCGCCAACCCGACCGACGTGCGGCGTACGCCGCCCAAGTGGGCCACGCTCGGGGAGGCCCCCAAGGACGCCAGGAAGGTCGCCCTTGCCGCCACGGCGGACCCACGGCTACCACCCGTGGGAACGGCGATAGTCCGGGACTACCGGGGCCGGACGGTGCGGGTCGTGGTGCTGGCGGACGGGTTCGAGTTCGAGGGTGAGCGCTACCGCTCTCTGTCGGCGATCGCCAAAGCGGTCACCGGATCGCACGTCAACGGATTCCGGTTCTTCAACCTGGAGGGCCGTCGATGAGCAGAGGCACCCAGAACGGAAAGCACGCCGCCACTCCGCCTCCGCAATGTCGCTGCGCGATCTACACCCGAAAGTCGAGCGAGGAGGGGCTCAAGCAGGAGTTCAACTCCCTCGACGCCCAGCGAGAAGCGGCGGAGGCGTACATCGCCAGCCAGCGGAACGAGGGATGGTCGGCGCTTCCCGATCGATACGACGACGGCGGATTCTCCGGCGGCAACGTCGATCGGCCCGGCCTCAAGGGCCTGATGGCCGACATCGAGGCGGGCAAGATCGACTGCGTGGTGGTCTACAAGGTGGACCGTCTGTCCCGGTCGCTGATGGACTTCGCGCGGCTCATGGAGGTCTTTGATCGCCACAAGGTCTCGTTCGTCTCGGTTACCCAGCACTTCAACACGACCCATTCGATGGGCCGGCTCACGCTCAACATTCTCCTGTCGTTCGCCCAGTTCGAGCGTGAGATCATCGGCGAGCGCATCCGGGACAAGATCGCGGCAGCGAAGAAGCGGGGCAAATGGGGCGGCGGTCCGCCGCCGTTCGGGTACGACGTCGACCGCTCGAACGGAAGCCCACGCCTCGTCGTCAACCCGGCTGAGGCGTCGCGGGTTCGCCACATCTTTGAGCGGTACCTCGAACTCGGGTCGTTGCTGTCGGTCGGTGAGGATCTCTGCAAACGCGGATGGAAGACCAAATCGTGGCGAACGAAGGCCGGGGTGATTCGTGGCGGCGTGGAGTGGGACCGGCACTCGGTGTACTGCACGCTGACGAATCCGATCTACATGGGCAAGGTGGTCCACAAAGGCGAAACGTACCAGGGTCAGCACGAGGCCATCGTCGAGGAGGAGACGTTCCGGCGTGCTCACGTGCTGATGCAGAAGAACTCACGGACGCGCGGCAACGAACTGCGGAACCAGTTCGGGGCGCTCCTACGCAAGCTGCTGTACTGCAAGGGGTGCGGCAGCGCGATGGTTCACACCTTTGCCCGGCGTGGGAACAAGGCGTATCGGTACTACGTCTGCTGCAACGCCATCAAGAAGGGCCGCGCTCGTTGCCAGAGTGGTTCGCTGCCCGCCCTTGAGATCGAGAAGGCGGTCGTCGAACAGATCCGGTGCGTCGGCCAGGACCAGAGCGTCCTGGAGGAGACGCTCTCGGTATCGCGGGCTCAAGCAGACGCTGCCATCGAGCAGTTGGACGCCGAGCTGCGCATCGTCAACCGTGGTCTGGGGCGCAATCACGCCGAGATCCGCCGCCTGGCAACCACCGAGCCAGCGTCCTCCGCGTCCGCGGGCCGCATCACCGACCTCAACGACCAGATCCGCGAGGCGGAGCGGCGGGCCAGCGAGATTGGGGCCGCCGTAGAACGCCACCGAGCGGAAGTGCTCTCAGCCGAAGACCTCCACGCTGCGTTTGCCGACTTCGACAACGTCTGGACCGCGCTCGCGCCCCGAGAGCAGGTCAGGATGCTCCAGTTGCTGATCAACAAGGTGGTATTCGACGCCCTCGACAGCAGCATCGAGGTGTCGTTCTACCCGTCGGGCGTGAAGGCGCTGGCGGGCGGGGCAGCAGAAGGACCGGAGGCACAGGCATGATCACCGTCAAGACGAAGGTCTTCTTCAACCGCGCCGCACACGGGCGCAAGACGATCGACACGAAGCCCGCCGCGCGCGTGGCCGTGGACCCCGGCCGCGTGCCGCGGATCTCCCGCCTGATGGCGCTGGCCATCCACTTCGACGAGATGATCCGCGCCGGCAAGGTCGCCAATATCTCCGAGATCGCCCGGCTGACGCACGTCACCCAGCCTCGGATCACCCAGTTGATGAACCTCTGCCACCTCGCGCCGGATATTCAGGAGGAGATTCTGTTCCTGCCGCTAGTAATGAGTGGGCGCGATCCCGTCCACGAGCACATGCTGCGCGACGTGGCCTGCGTGATGGACTGGATCGAGCAGCGGCGGCGATGGGGATCGCTGCCGCGCCGCTGACAACTACTTCTTCTTGTTGTCGTAGCGACCCGTGTCACCGTTCCCCTTCTTGGGCATGATCTCGACCGACGACCCACGGGGGTTGGCCTTCGCCTGCTCGACGGACTTCAGGCGGCCCGTCTCATTGTCCCGACCGATCTTGAATCCCTTGGACTTCGACATAGCGGCTACTCCATTTTGACGCGGGCTTTCGGATCTACCCTGATCCGCTGGCTTTGACCCGCTGGTTATGATACCCTGTCCACGTTCACTGAACATGGACGGAGTACAAAATGGCCAAGCGGACCGCGAAGAAGCCGAAGGATGAAGCCCCGCAGAACGGGACGGCACAGCTCATGAAGGAGCTGTGGCAGGCCGCTGTGAACCTGCGCGGCTCCATCGAGCCCGCCGACTATAAGCGGTACGTCTTGCCCATCATCTTTCTCCGGTTCCTCTCGCTCCGCTATGAGCGCCGCCGCGAGGAACTCGAGGGGTTGCTCGCGGACCCGAAGAGCGAATACTTCACCAAGGACGCGAAGGCCCGCGCCCGTATTCTGGCCGATGCCGACGAGTATCGCGCCGCGGGTGCTTTTATCGTCCCCGAGAAGTCCCGCTGGTCGTACATCCTCCAGCACGCCCAGACTGACACGATCAAGAGCATCCTCGACGACGCCCTCGAACTTCTGGAGAAGACCTACCCCGACAAACTCCGCGGCCTGCTGCCCCGCATCTACGCCGGCTCGAACCTCGACCGCGAGGGCGTCACCGGGCTGATCAACTTGTTCTCCAAGGACATCTTCAAACAGGACCACGGCGGCGAAGACCTGGTCGGCCGCGTCTACGAGTACTTCATCGGCGAGTTCGCCAACAGCGAGGGCAAGCGCGGCGGCGAGTACTTCACGCCCGTCTCCATCGTCCGCACGCTCGTCGCCATGCTCGAGCCCACCGATGGCGTCGTGTACGACCCCTGCTGTGGCGCTGGTGGCATGTTCGTGCAGTCGGACGTGTTCACGAAGCACTCGGGCCGCCTGTCGTTCATCGGCCAGGAGAGCAAGGACTTCACGTACCGGCTGTGCCGGATGAACCTCTTCATCCACGGCATCGACGGCAACATCCAACTCGGCAGTTCCTACTTCAACGATCTGCACGCCGACACGAAGGCCGACTACGTCATCGCCAATCCCCCCTTCAACGACGGCGCGAAGGGCGAGGACGGCTGGGGCGCTCACCGCATCACGAGCAAGGACCCACGGCTGGACGTCGCCAAGCGTGCGGGCGCGAACGGCCCCCCACCCAACGGCCTCGCGGCGGGCCAGCCCATGCCCCTCTCGCCGCGCAACGCCAACACCATGTGGATGATGCACTTCTTGCATCACCTGCGCGACCCAGACGGCAAGAAACACGCGGGCGGCACCGCCGGGTTCGTCATGGCCACCGGCGAACTCTCCAACAGCGAGATCCACCGGCTCGAAGTCCGCAAGGCGCTGGTCGAGCATGGGTACGTGGACTGCATCGTGCAGCTCACGGGCCAACTCTTCGCCAACACGCAGATCCCGTGCTGCCTCTGGTTCCTCTCGAAGAACCGCCACGTCGGCCTCGGCTTCCGCGCGCGGAAGAACGAAGTCCTCTTCATCGACGGCCGCAAACTCGGCACGCTCATCCCCGGCTCGCGCAAGCAGAAGCAACTCTCGGCGGAAGAGGTCGAGAAGATCGCCGCCGTCTACCGCGAGTTCAAGCGGAAGGGCACACCCGCCGAGGTTGCGGGCTTCTGCAAAGCCGCGACGCTCGACGAGATCCGCGAGCACAACTACGCCCTGACGCCGGGCCGCTACGTCGGCGCGGCCGAGAGCGATGATCCGGATGAGCCGTTCGAGGACCGCTTCCCGCACCTGGCGGCGACGCTGGATGAGCAGTTCAAGCAGTCGGCGGCGCTGGAGAAGCAGATCCGGGCCTCGCTGGCCGAGGTCGCCCGCGCGGCGGGGCTGGACGGGGTGGGCAGTAACGGCGTGGCGACCATCGCGGTCAAGGGAGGCAAGCGTTGATCGGCCCCGCCACGCACATTCTGCACTTCGGGGGGCGTCCACGCCACGCGACGGTCCGCTCGGCGGACGCGACGGATCACCTGTCGCGTTGTCCGGGTCACTTGGCGGACGCTCCGGGCGGGCTGGAGAACGCGACAGGTCACTCGGAGAACGCGCCGGGTGGGCTGGAG
>JAVTWO010000054.1:0-13473 GCA_032229765.1 Phycisphaerales bacterium
CGCGCCGAGGGTGCCGAAGCGTTTGTGGTGGTTGTCGATGGCGAACACGTGGGGCGCTCCGAGGGGGTGGTGTTGGGATCGGTGGCGGGGGGGGGCTGGGGTGGGGAATCCGGGAGAGGAGACTCGGGACTGGGGAGTTGAACGACAGTGCGGAGATAGACGGTTCGGGTGGCGATCTGGGCGCTGGGGAGCTTGACGCTTAGCGGGAGACTTTCGATGCGGAGCATGAGCAGGGCGGAGTGACCCGAGCGGACGCGGAGGTTCATCGAGGCCTCGTGACGCGAGGCGGGATGCAGATGGTTGACGCTGTCGGCGAAGTCGCGGACGTTTTCGAAGAGCGAACGTTTGGAGGTGCGCTCGTTGCGGTCGAACTCGACGAGCTGGTTGGCTTGATCGGTGTTTGCGCCCGCGGCGACGAGGGCGATATCGCTACGCAGCGTGCGGAGGGTCGCGGAGGTGATGCGTGCGCCCGCGGGGAGCTTCGGGAGTGTGACGCGGAGCTTTTGTGTTGCGGGGTCGGTGGTGAGTTCTGGGGTGAAGGTCTGGTCGCTGGAGGTCCAGGAATCGAGGAACGAGCGGAGCGTCCAGGGGCGGAGCTCGAAGGAGTTGGGGACGGTGGTGGTGTCGTCGGTGAGGTTGTAGGTGAGGCTGGGGAGGGTGAGGGAGGCGGTGCCTTCGTGCAAGATGGAGGCGGAGATGCCGATAGCGGAGGAGGTGGGGTGGAAGCCTGTGAGGGCGTCGTTGATGGGCCCGCCTGCGAAGATGGTGGAGATGCCTGTGCAGGCGTTGAAGGTCTGCTCGGGGAGGCGGAGCGAGTCGATGACTTCGAGGCGGTTGGCGGAGGTTGGCGAAGCGCGGATCATGGGGGGGACGAAGTAGCCCGCGCAGCAGGCGAGGGCGATCCAGACGAGGGCGGAGATCCATGAACGGTGGCGGAGGCGGAGTTGTTTCAGGAGCATGAGATCGCCGGGCCCGACCATGAGGGCGAGGGCGAGGCCGAAGATGACGAAGGCCCAGATGATGCCGGTGCCCAGGGGAGCGACGTTGGCGAGCGAGGAGATGGCGTTCTGCTTGGCGGTGTTTTCTTCGGACCAGTCGGAGGCGTTGTAGAGGTAGGGCTGGTTGTTGCGTTGAGCGGCGGGGTCCCAGTGTTGGCGCGGGATGAGTTCGAGGGCTTTGGTGAAGAGGTGCTTGTACTGCTTGGCGACGTTGGTCAGGACGATCTGATCCTCGGCGGCGACAGGGTCGAAGCCCAGGATGGCGAGGCGGCCGAAGCCCACGGGCCCGCAGGCGACGAGGCCTGAGTTTGGTTCGGTTGCGAGTTTGCCTTTGATGAACCAGCCCGTGGCGATGGCGCGGTCTGAGAGGCGGATGGTGCGGATGGGGAGGTTGGCACGCGGCGGGGCGAGCCGCTCTGCGGCGGTGTAGAGATCGGCGTAGGCGGGGTTCAGCCCCGGGGTGTCGGTGCGGACGTCGCTGAGGGAGATCAGGCGGGCGGTTGGGTCTTCGATATCGAGCAGCGAAGACCAGGCGCTGGCGGGCTGGTTGGCGATGAGGACGAGCGAGCCGCCGCTGGTGAGCCAGCGTTTCAGGGCGATGCGTTGACGCGGGGCGAGGGAGTCGATCTGCTCGGCGCGGAGGACGATGATGGAGAAGGTGTCGAGGGCGAGGTGGCTGGTGGGCAGTTCGTCGGGCCTGATGGTGACGAGGGGGACCGGGCGGCGGATGCCGCGGGTGGTGTCGGTGAAGAGCGATTCGATCTCGGTAGGGATGGTGGGGAGTGCGGAGGAGTTGGTGAGGGTGAGGACGGCGGCTGAGCCCGGTGCGTAGGTGTTGAAGACTTTCACGAGCGAGGATTCGCTCATGAAGCGTTGCACCTCGACGGTGTCGTTGATGCCGGTGCCCTGGAGGTTGACTTTGATGATGCTGGTCGAGGAGGAGTAGAAGATGTTGAAGGAGACGGTGGTGATGATGCCCGGGGTGGTGGAGAAGTCGCGGGTGTAGGTGGCGTTCTGGGTGGTGTCGTTTGGGGCGGTGACGGAGAGGCGGAGATTCTGCGGTTCGCTGCCGCCGCGGACGTTGATGGTGAGCTGGTTCCAGCGGGATTCGGTGACGAGGTCACCGATGCCGAAGCGGATGGACTCGATGGCGGCGTTGGTGTCGCGGGCGGGCTGCTTCGTGGGGGTGGGTTGTGCGGAGGCGGTTGGGAGCGTTGGTGAAAGGGAGAGTCCCGCGAAAAGTGCGGCGGCGGTGAGGAGTGCGGCGGTTGCGCGGCGAAGTGTGCCCGCGGGCTTCGCGTGCGGGGTGGTCGGCGGCGGTGTGGAAGGTGTTGAGGGCATGGTGTGCATCGCGGATCAGATGGCGACTTTCCGGTTGTAGACCCACCACTCAAGTACGAGCACCGCGAGCATACCCAGAAGGAGCCAGGGCCAAAGGCGGCGGAGGGTGCCGCCTTCGCTTTGGGCCTCAGCGGAGACGACGCGGCTGGCGGTGGAGAGGATGGAGCGGGGTGTGATGTCGGACTCGTAGGGATCGGCGAGGTTGACGGAGATGGCCCGGCGCGGGGTGCCGTTGACGACGGTGTCGCCGCCGGCGGGTTGGCCGTCCCAGGTGAGGGTGTAGATGCCGACGGATTTGATGGGCCCGTACACGATCTCGCCAGAAGGTTGAGCGACGAGTGAGACTTTGGCGTTGGTGCCTTCGGGCGGGGTGAGGGTGACGCCTGAGCTGCCGCGGGGGAGGCGCTGGGTGATGGTCTGCCCGGGCGTTGCGGAAAGGGCGGCGGTGTCGGTGGCGTCGCGTGCGAGGTAGTCGAGGGCTTTGGCGAGGAAGATCAGCGAGCCGGGCTTCAGGGGCCAGTTGCTCACCAGCGGGTTGAAGGTGACGATCACCGCGCGGCGGGTGAGGTCGGAGCCTTCGACGATGAGCGGGCCTGATGGGCCGTCGGCGAGGGAGATCATGGGCGAGCCGGGTTTGATTTCGGTGGTGCGCGACTCGGGGAAGGTCAGGTCGTCGAGCTGCACGCCGCGGAGAATGGCGTGGTCGCGTTTCCAGTTGAGAGCGACGCCCGACTTGCCCGGGCCCAGGTCGTCAATGCCCATCGGCGGCGGCGGTGCGGCGCCGATGATCAGCCAGCGGCCCGGGGGCAGGCCCGGAACGTCTTTGCCCTTGTCGTCTTTGATCGTCGGGAGCCAGCGGTCGAGGATGACCACGTCGTATTCCGCGGCTTCGGGTGAATCGAGGAAGGCCTGCGCGGCGCTGGGGGCGATGAGCTTTGCGGGGCGCGAGAGGCGCATGCCTTCGAGCCCGATGCGGAGCCAGAGGTTGCCGTCGGTGATGGCGGCGACGGTGAGTTGGCGTGCGGGGGGAAGGGCGAGATAGCCCAGGTCGTCGGTCTTCAGCACGTCGCCGCGATCGGGAGTGGCGGCGGCGGGTGTGGACGCGTTGGGGTGAATGAGCGTGGCGACGAGGACGGCGGCATCGCGGCGTTCGATCTCGAAGACCACGCCCCGACTTTCGGGGTCGATGACGGTTTCAAGCTGCTCGCCCTTGTCTGTCACAAAGGGGACCTGGCGAGGCTTGGCGGCGGGGAACTCGACGGTTTTGATCGCGACGACGTTGCCCTCGACGGAGAGCTGCACATCCACGGAGCGTGGCGTGGTGCTCGTGGACTGCAGGCTGATGAAGACGCTGGCCTTCTCGGGGCGGTCATACTGGCGCTCGGCGCGCATGGTGATGATGCCGATGTTCCAGGACTTCGGATCGCCCATCAGGTGGTACGTCAGTTCGTCGCGGTTGCCCGTGTCGTTCTGCAGGCGGAGCTTGTCGATGTCGGGGAGGCGGCCGTCGGAGAAGAGTTGCACGGCGACGCCGCCCTCGGTGAGTTCGTCGTGCAGGGTGACGTTGCCGTCTTCGAGCTGTTTGCGCTTGGGCAGGTGCGCGCGGGCGAGGCGGAAGGCCTCGTCGAAACGCGTTGGGTTGTCGGTTGGTTGGATGGACTCGATCGCCCGGCGCAGCTCGGCCTTGCTGTCGGTGAAGGTCTGGATGATGTCGGCGCGGGTGTCGAAGGCGATGACCATGGCGCGGTCGCCCTCGGTATCGAGCAGACCGGGCTCCGCCAGCGAGGCAACGACTTCGAGTGCGCGCTGCTTGGCGACTTCGAGACGTGTGCGTTTGGAGGCGGGGTCTTTCTCGTCGCCGTCGGTGCTGCGCATCGAGGCGGAGCGGTCGATCATGATGATCTGACGCTTGCCCTCGAGGCTTCGGCTGGTGATGACCGGCTGCGCAAGGGCAAAGAGGCCCGCGAGCAGTGCGAGGAGCTGCAGGATGAGCAGGATGTTGTTGCGGAGCTTCTGGAACGGCGCGTTGGCCTGCAGGTCCTCGATGGCCTTCTTCCACAGCAGCGTGCTGGAAACCTCCAGATCGCGCCTGCGGAGCTTCAGGAAGTAGAGGATGAACAGCGTCGGCACGGCGATGGCCGCGGCGATCAGCGCAGTATTCAGCGAGAGAAACGTCACGAGAGCATCCCCTTGCGACGCAGGTAATCCAGGATCAGCACGTCCACCGGGGTGCTGCTTGGGACAGTCTGCAAAACAATTTCGCGAGCGGCACAGAACTCTCGCAGGCGGTTGCAATACGCCGTGAGGGTCTGCTTGTACTTCTTCAGCAGCGGCGCGGTGATGGTCACCTCCGCAAGGTCGGCGTCCTCGGCATCCTTCAGACGCAGGTCGCCGCCGATGTCGGGTTCGAGCTCCTGAGGCGAGAGCACCTGCACGGCATAGAGGTCGTACCCGCCGCCCATGAGTAGACGCAGCCCGGTGTCGTATCCCTCTTTGATGAGGAAATCGCTGACCACGAGCATGACGCCCTTGCCGCGGCGGGTCAGGGCTATGCGCTTGCACGCCTCGGTGAACGGTGCGCCGGAGCCGGGGCGGAGTTGGATGAGGAAGCGTGACAGGTCGTTCAGTCGGCGACGCCCGCGAAGATCGCGGATGGCGCTGAGCAGTTGCGGCTGGTCTTGCGAGTCGAACCCGCCGATGGCGGAGACGCTGACGCGGTGGAGGTTCGCGAGCCCGATGTAGCCCAAAGCGCAGGCGAGTTTTTGGGCGAGGAGGAACTTGCTGGGGTTGCCGCAGTCGAGCGAGGCGGAGGCGTCGATGACGATGTGGAGGGAGAGGTCTTCCTCTTCGAGGAAGAGCTTGAGGAAGAGGCGATCAAGCCGGCCGAAGATGTTCCAGTCGATATGGCGCAGGTCGTCGCCGGCAACGTACGGGCGGTGATCCGCAAACTCAACGGATTGCCCGCGGCGCTTGCTTCGGCGTTCGCCCTTGAGCTTGCCGCCGAGCATCTTGCGCGAGGTGATATCAAGCTGCGACAAGCGGGCGGCCATGCGCGGATCGAGCAGATCGTCGATGGCGGTCGGGCGGGTTGGGGATTCGATTTTCTGCATGGGTTCAGAGAGCGGGGAGGGATTGGCACGAAGACGCGAAGGCGCGAAGTTCAAGGTATGGAGGCGGAGGGTGGTGAGTGCGGAGATCGTGTTGCTGAAGCGCGATCGGCGCGTTGAAGCCCCGACCACATCGGATTGAAGATGCGGATGATGCCGTCTTTGAGGACCGGCGAGTTGAAGTTGATGATGAGCCCAAGCGGCGCATCGGCGATGCGCAGGTAGCTGATGGTCTGCGCTCGGGAGAGATCGTTGAGGCGTTCGGTGGACTTGAGCTCGACAACGATCGAACGATCAATCAGCAGGTCGATGACGTGCAAGCCGATCACGCGATCGCGGTGAACGACATCGAACCGGGCTTGGCGTTGAGCCGGAATGTTTGCGACTTCAAGCTCGACCGCCATCGCTTCTTCGTAGAGCTTCTCGACCAGACCGGGGCCCAGCGATCGATGGACAGCGATCGCGCAGCCGATCACTCGGGTGGCGAGCCGCTCAACACCATCGGGAAGTTCGGTCTGTCGACGCAAGCCTGTCATGACTGGATCACGCTTTCCGTTCGATGCGAGTGTCTTCCTTCGCGCCTTCGCGTCTTCGTGCTCAACGCCTCTCTTCCATTCCTTCGTTGATCAAACCGTCACCGGCTCCGTCGGCGTCGTTTCCACGATTTTCTTGACGATCTGGTCCGCGTCCACGCGGTCGGCCTCCGCCTCGAAGTTCAGGATCAGCCGGTGACGCAGGCACGGGCCCGCCACCGCCTTGATGTCCGCGTTGCCCACGTGGAAGCGCCCGTCGATCAGCGCTCGCACCTTCGCGCTGAGCATCAGCGCCTGCGCACCACGCGGCGAGCTGCCGCAGCGGACGTACTTGTTCGTGATCTCCGGCGCGAAGCGCCCGCCCGGGTGCGTCGCCATCGCCAGGCGGGCCGCGTACTGCTTCACGTGCGGCGCCACCACAACCTCACGCACCAGACGCTGGGCGGCGATGATCGCGGGGCCGTCGAGCACCGGCTTCACGTCGGGCTGCGTGTACCCCGTCGTGCGGTCGAGGATTGTCAGCAGCTCGTCGAGCTGCGAGTAGCCAACGACGAGCTTCATCAGAAAGCGGTCGAGCTGCGCTTCGGGGAGCGGGTAGGTGCCTTCTTGTTCGATGGGGTTTTGTGTCGCGAGGACGATGAAGGGTTGATCGAGCTTGTAGGTTGTGCCGCTGCTGGTGATGGAGCGTTCCTGCATGGCCTCCAGCAGCGCGGACTGGGTCTTGGGCGTGGCGCGGTTGATTTCGTCCGCCAGGACGATCTGGGCAAAGATCGGCCCGCGCTGAAACTGGAAGCCGCGACGCCCGGTCTGCGGATCCTCCGTGACGATGTTCGTCCCGATCACGTCCGCCGGCATGAGGTCGGGCGTGAACTGGATCCGACTGAACGGCAGGCTGAGCGCCTGCGCCAGCGTCCGCACCAGCAACGTCTTGCCCAGACCCGGCACACCTTCAAGCAGCACGTTGCCACCGGTGAAGAGCGAGATCAGCACGCCTTCGACGACTTCGCGGTGCCCGACGACGACCTTGCCGACTTCATCGGAGAGTGAATTGAACGTGGCGCGGAACTGCTCGCAGCGGGCTTTCACCTCGGCGGGCGTGGCCTGCTCGAGCACGGATGTGCCGCCGTTGGAGTTGATGTTTGATGATGTTGAAGCGGCGTTGCTGGCGGTCATGAGACTCTCCGATATTCGCGTGTGAATGCGTTGCTGAGGTACAGGATCGTGGGGACCGGGTTAGTCGTTCTGTTCTTCTTGTGCACGTTTCTTGGCTTTCAACAGACGGCTCATCCCCTCGCCCGCGGCGGGTTCGTCGGCGGACTTGGACGTCTGCTGTTCGATCTGCGCCTTGCGGGCTTCGTCGCTGGCGCTCGGCGAATCGACAATGCTGGCGTTCTTGCTCCGCGCCAGTTCCTCCGCGGAGGCCTCGAACTTCGCCGAGGCGTAGTTCGACGCGGCCTGTGCGAGCGCTTCGCTGCTGGTGGTCGGGCCTGAACGATCGCGCGGGCTGCCGGGGTCCTTTGAAAGCCCGGAGCGCTCGTCGAGCATCTGCTTGGCTTTGTCACGGGCGGCACGCAGCGAGCCGATCTGCTCCCCTGCGCCGGCCTTCTTTCCACGCGAGAACGCCGAGGTGAACGCGCCGGCGATGGCGCGCGGGTTGATCCGCACGCGTCGCACGGCAACGTCGGTCAACAGCAGGCCCATCGCGATCATCGCGGCCGTCAGAAAGACCGGCTGCAGGCTGATCGGCGCTTTGAGCCCTTCGCGGCGCCAGGGGTTCTTGCCCTCGACGGTGATGTCGTCGGGCGAAAGCACCATGCCCCCGGTGTCTTGGGCAACCTGTTCGAGCAGCGCCGCGTTATCGCGCAGGGCGCGGAACTCATCCGCGAACGGGCGCGTGATCGCGGCCTGAACCGCCGCACGTCCTTGCTTGTTGCCTTCGCCCGTCTGGTAGCTCATGTTGATGGTGTACGCGCCGGCGCTCTGCGTCTCGACGATCGCTTCGTACCGGCCGGGCCCAACCTGACGCAGCTCCACCGGCACGCTGGTCATGTCCGGCCTCACCGCCCGCCCCTGCCAGCGCAGGAAGTTGAGCTTCTCGCCCTTGTCGTCGAGGGCTTCGACGATCAGCGCGGTCTTCTCGCCCCGATCTTCGGTCACCACGCGGACATTCGGATTACCCGCGGGCCGCATCGCCCACCGCACGTGCTGCTCCCAGAACGCGCGGTACTGGGCCCAGTTCACCCACGCCTTGGCCCACTTCCCCGTTGCATCACTTGTGAAGGTCACGCTTCGCCCGAGGCCGTATTGCCATTGTGCGAGGATCGGGTCGTTCTCTTTGCCGCGCATGATGACCTGCGCGAGGCCTTCGCGATCACCCGCGACGACGTAGCCGGTGATGGGGGGGATCTTGCCGATGCCGCGCATGGCTTCGCTCTGCATGACGAGCGTGGGGGAGAACGGGTCGCTCTCTTGGATCAGGCTCCGCTTCACCGTGCGGGCTTCTTTGATGAAGATCTCGGGCAGGGACTTGAGGTTCCCCGTGCTGCCCGTCACTTCGTGGTACTTGCCGTTGGTGAGATCGGCGATGCGCTTCATTTTCTGAAGGTCGCTCGACGCGTTGCCGTAGGAGTGCGGGAAGACCGCGACGGTCGAGATCGAAATCTTCGCGGCCGCGAACTTCGGCAGCAGCGTGTTGTCCAGCAACTGCGGGTCGCCGTCGGAGATCACCACCACGTGGCGCTGGCCGGCGTTGACCTTCATCAGCCCGTTGTACGCGTCGGTGAGCATGGTGTCGAAGCTCGGCGCGTCGCCGTAGGTCAGTGAGTTGATCGACCGCAGCGCGGCGGAGCGATCACCGACCTCCGCCAGCGGGTGGATCCAGTTGTCGCCGCCCTGCCAGGAGTATTCGACGATGCCGATGAGGTCTTTGGCGCTGAGGGCTTGGATCGCCGCTTCGCCTGTGCGGCGTCCCCAATAGTTGCCCTCGGGCATCTCGCAGCTGTGCATGACCAGCACGAGCGCGCCGCGGGGCATCTCGCGTTTCTGCGGCGGGTCGAGCTTGATGGGCAGCGCTTCCGCGAGCGTCGAGCCGATCCACCCGCCGGCACCGAAGCTCTCGTCGCCACCGATCATCACCAGCCCGCCGCCCAGGTCGTGCACGTAGGAGCGGAGTTCTTCCTGCTGCTGTTGAGAGAACTGGTCGCGGGCGACGTTGACGAGGATGATGCACTCGTAGGAGCCGAGCTCTGCGAGGCCTTGCGGCGCGTTGGTCGGCTCGCGCATCTCGCAGGCGATCTTCGATTCGCGCATGGCCTGCATCAGTTCGCTGGCCTGCTCTAGGTGACGCGTCAGCAGCAACGCTCGCCCTTCGCCACCCACGAAGGTCACCGCCATCGCGCGGTTGTTTTCAACGAGCGTGTCGCGGAGCTTGCCGTCGCTACCGCGGACAGGCTCGAAGACCGCCTCGAACCGTGCGGGGCCCGTCGCGCGCGGCAAGCGCACGAGCGCTTCCTGCACGTTCGTACCCGCCTGCAAGCTCACGGCCTTTGCGACGCCCGGCGCATCGCCATTCAAGTCAATCGCCTCCCCGTTGAGCAAAACCGTCAGCAGCCCGTCGCTGGGCTTGGTGGCGCTGAGCACCACGCGGAGCTTGGCGTTCTCACCCTGACGCGAAACCGACGGCGCCAGCAGACGATCCACCAGCACCTCAGCGTCGTTCATGTACCGCACGGGCACCACGTCGATCGGCACGCCCGCGGCTTTGGCGGCCTTCGCGGCTTCCATGAGCGAACCGGCCGTCTGATTCCCGTCGCTGATCAGCAGCAGGCGGTTTGCGGCATTGGTCGAGATGCTCGCCAGCGCCATGCGCACGCCCGATTCAAGATTCGTCGCGTCGGTCGCGCCAACGTCGGGCGCGTCGATCGCGTCGCCGCCGATGCGTACGGGCCTGGGGATTTGCTGCACGCGTCCCTCGCTGGCGGCGGAGACGAGCCCGAGCAGATCGCCGTCACGCGCGAGGACCGAAGCCTTGTTCATCATCTCGCGCGTGCGTGCGACGATGTCCGCGGGCTGAGAGCGCGAGACGTCGACGATCGTCGTGACCGAGACCGCCTCGCTGCGGCGCATCCACTGAGGCTCCGCGAGGGCGGCGATGATCAGCCCCGCCACCAGCAGACGAAGCCCAAGCGCCACGCGGCGCAGATTGGTCCCCATCCCCGAAAGACTCTTCCGCCCGATGATCACCAGCACGATCCCCACCGGGATGAGCAGGTACAGCCAGATCGGGCGGCTGAAGGCCACGCCGTCGGCGCCGAGCGTCAGGCCCGGGCCCGCGAGGTGCGCGGTGTGCTGCGCGATGGTGTTGAGTTGGTGCATCATCGTGTCTCCCGCCCGTGATCTTCACCCCTCCGCCGCTGACTGTCCGTTCGTGTCTGCGTGTTGCCTGCCGACCAACCCGATGAACCTCATCAATCCGTGAATCGATGTCCGCTCTGTCGTCTTTCATTTGCCGTGCGATCGTTTGGACGGCGTAGAGCGGGTGATATCACGTTACCACATCTGATCGAAGACCTGTACGCGGTTGGCCTTTCCCTCGGCGATGAAGAACCGCGGGCCGACCTGTGCAATCCCCCAAGGCTCAGCCAGTTCACCAATCTTCATCCCCGTCCGCCCCATCACCGACAGCGATTCGCCGGTCTTCGGGTCGATGCGTTGCACGCGGTTGTTGGCAAACTCGACCACCAGCAGCGTGCCGTCGGAGAGCAGCGTGAGCCCGCGCGGGTGGCTGAACTGCCCGGGGGTTCGACCGGTCAGGGCGGGCTTGCCGATCCAGCGGACCAGCTCGCCTTCAAGGGTCAATATGCCCACGCGGTGGTTGATCGAATCCGCGACGAACATCTGCTTGTTGGGCACGTCGAGGATGATCGCCTGTGGGCGGCTGAACTCGATCTTCTTTTCGTCCTCGCCCATCCCCGCTGCGCCGATCTGTTTGACGAACTTCAGCTCGCGGTTAAAGGTTTGGATGCGGTCGTTGCCGCCGAACTCGCCGACGTACAGCCGCTCGAGCGATTGCCCGTCGCTGGTGGGAAGCACGGCCACCGCGCACGGGTACACAAACTGACCGGGGGCGCTGCCGTACGAGCCGATCGAAGCGATCAGTCGAGGCGTGATGGCAACCGCGGGCTGATTCGGTGCGGGGTCGCTGGGGAACTCGTAGATCATGATGCGGTGGTAGTGGGTGTCAGCGACGTAGATGGCGCGCTGGCCTTTGCCTTCGGGGCTGATTCCGATGGCCATGCCGGTGGGTTTGCCGAGTTCCCATTCGGGCATGCGGAACCACTGCACGCAGGCGCCGGTGGCGGGGTTGATGCGTTGCACGCGGGCGGTGCGGTCGATGACCCAGAGGTATTGCCCGTCGGAAGCGAGGACGCGGGGGGTGTAGACGTAGCCCGGGGTGCCGCCGGTCGGGAGGAGGACGCGGGCGTTTTTGAGGGTTGGACCTTCGCCGTGCTCGTCGAGGTGAAGGCGATCGCAGGCGGCGAGTGCGAAGCACAGCAGGGCGAGGGAAAGGGAACGAATCACGGAGGAGGTTTGGGCAAGCCACGCGCGCGCGTCGGCGATGTGCGGTGCGCGGGGCAAGCGGCCTACGGGTTGGACGTTCCTGATCGTGCTCAAGCGTAAACCAAGACAAAGGCCAATCGGTCAGGAGCGTGAGGCATGCCCCTCCCAACGACACCACCCAAGGCAGAATGTACGCACGAGGGGGCGATCACTCACGATTCGAAGTGCGAACTTTCCCGGAGTTTGTGCGAAGGTGAAGCACATGGGCGAGCCCGAGTGCTGCGGCGATGGAGAAGATCAGCGAGCAGGCGGTGACGACGAGCCCCGAGGCCATGAGGCGATGCTCCGCGTTGTAGTGCAGGTGCTCGAGCATCCGCCCGGCGATGGAGACGGTCCCCGCGGGGGTCATGATGACGGCACTTTCGATCTCGTGCAGCGACAAAGCTGCCGCCGCGGCCATGACGCCCACAAGCGCGGGCCAGTGGCGAAGGACGCTCGCCCGCCACCACGCCCGAACCGCGTCCGTCGGCCCGTGATTGAGCAGCAGACGGGTCTCGCGGAGGTCGCGTTCTTCCATCAGGGCCAGGGCAAACCCCAAGAGCGCACCGAGTGCGCCGAAGCGGGTGAGGTGAGCGAGAATGAGCCCGAAGGGGCCATCGAGGAGGTCGGCGAGTGGATGGCCGAGCGTGCCGAGGAGTTGCCCTGAGGCGAGTGCGGTGCTGAGCGTTCGCCACGCGGCACCAACCATGACCCCCGGCACGAGCGCGCCGATGAGCCAGATGCCGAGAAAAACAAGGATGAAGCGGCGGGTCCACTGAGACTTGGTTTGGCCCGTGGAAGATGTCGGGAGGAGTCCGGCGAGGGACCAAGTCAGAAGCATGACCAAGCCGACGACCAGACCTACAAAGGTGGCGTACGCGACGGATCGCAGCAGAATCGGACCTGATTCGAGGAAGAAGGCGGTAATGTGGTGGGGTGATTCAACCCCCCAGATGAAGAGCCCCAGCGGCATCAGGCAGGAAAGGGCGATGGGGATGAGAGCCAGCGGCCAGTCGAGGGGGGAACTGGGCAGCGGGGCTTCGGGTGGGGTGTGGTCGTGGCGGGTGGTGGACCAGCCCAGTGAGCGGGAGAGGGATTTCAGAACAAGGAACGACCCCGCGATGGCGAGCACGAGCAGGACGATGGTGCGCGGCCAGACCTCGCGGGCGGGCTGGGCGCCCAGATCGGCCCAGATCTCGATGGTCAAGGTTTGAACTTGTGCGAGATGCAGAGGGACGGCCGAGGCGAGGGAGATGAGCCCCACCAGCCCGATGGACCAGATGATGGAAGGTTTCAGAAGACTCAGAATGAACCACCGGCGACGGAAAAACCCGGCTCCGGCGAGTGTGAAGGCTTCATATTGATCGCGGTGCAATCGGGAATACCCCGCTGCCAGCACGATGGTGGCGACGGGCCAGAGCCAGAAGGCCATGCAGGCGATGCCCAGGGCGCGGTCGAGGATGGAAATGAAGGATGGAGATTGCTGGGCGATGAGGTCGCCGAGGGGTGAGCCCGGGCGGCGGAGGGCGTTCCACCCGGCGTAGGCGAGAAAGCTGGGCAGGAAGAGCGGGGTGAGGATGAGCGAGAAAGCAAAGGCCCGGCGGCGCGGATGAAGAGTGGAGTGCAAGGCGAGAAGGCGTGCGGGGGCGAAGGCGAGAAGTGTGGCGAAATGGCCTATCCCCAGCGGAACAAGAATGGTGGTGAGCAGGAGCTTGAATGATGAGATGGGTTCGAGCAGGCGAAGGGCGGTGCCCGGTGCGGAGGTGGTGGGGGCGGAGGGTGGTTGGTTGAACAGATCGAACATCACGGCCAGGGCGGGGGCGAGGATGCAGAGGGCGGTGATGAGCACAAGGGTTGAAAGCAAGACCCGGCCTGTGGGCGGTGGAGAAGAGATGA
>JAVTWO010000055.1:0-13171 GCA_032229765.1 Phycisphaerales bacterium
GGCAGCAGGATGCTCACCAGCAGCGCGATGATCGCGATGACCACCAGCAGCTCGATGAGCGTGAAGCCAAACCGGCGCGATCGCGCTGCCCGCGCAGGCTTCCGCCGACTGTTTGACAACCCTCTGACCATCACACAGTTCCTTCTCGCGCGAATCACCGATCCGCCTTGATATGTTCACCACGACCGCGCCGCACGCAAACCGCACAACCGATGGACACACCCAACAGCCGAAAACTCTTCAACGAGCCCGTCCGATTTCAACCGACGAGCACGCTCGCGAAAAGCTTCGGGCGCACAAACCTCGAGTGAGGTCGTGAAAGCGTACCACCCCAGCGAGGTTTTCGCCAACGGAAAACCGAACTCCCCCGTACGGGTTTCCCCGTTGATTCAGGGACGCCGCGATCGCCAGCACTGCCTTAAACGTGACAAACAGCCGTTTGAAGGATTCACGATTGGAACGTTCGGCTGGCGAGTGAAACGGTCACAACCAAGCTCACCAGAACGTTCAGAACTGCCGCAAACCCCGCGACCCTCACATCACCAAACAATATCCGCACCATCTTTCCCCGCGATTCAGGCTTCAAAAGACCGACTTGAACCCCAACGCCCGCCGCATGTCCGCGATCTGACCCGTGTGGAAGCCGTTGTGGAAAACCATCCGGATAACCAGCATCCAGATCGGCGTCGTCGCCTGCCCCCAAGGCACCACCTTGTTGAGCTGTTCCTCGCTCGCATCCCGGCACGCCTTCGCCAGCCGATCGCACGCGTTGTTGTAAATCTCCGTGCAACGCTGGAGCGTTGGGTAACGATCGTGCCGCTCTTCGACCTTACTCCCAAACGCCACCGCCTCGGCATCGAAGACGCCCTTATCGCGCGAACCCGAGAACGAATCACCCTTGACGAAATCCGCCGAGGGAAGCTCGCTGTTGCCGTCGATCATCCCCGCGACGCGGTGCATCGTCACCGCCAGATGCCCGAGCGACCACGCCGCGTGGTTGGGCAGATCAGGTGTCTGCCGAACGTGCGTCACGTCGTTGAACCCCGCGAGGTACCGCCCCAGCAACATCTTGGTGCTCAAGACCGCCTCTGCCAACAGCTCGCCTCGGATCGTGCTCGTGCTCATGTTCCACAGCGTAGCGTGCAACCCAATCGCCCGGCACCTTCGCCCGACCACCTCCGCCATCCACCCCGTCGGTACACTCGACACGCGAGGTGCTCAAACATGATCCAGCAAACCACACCGATTCCGACTCATTCACCATCGACCGTCAACCGCGCACGTTTCGTTTCTCTCCAACATCTCATCGCACTCCTCTTCACACTCACGCTCGCACTCACCCTCTCCGCCTGCGCACCCACACACCAACCCACCTGGGCCATCGCGATCCACGGCGGCGCAGGCACCCTCAGCCAGAACGCCCCGCCCGAACAGCTCCGCGCATACCGCGAAGCCCTCCAAGCCGCCATCGATCACGGCTCGCAGCGACTCGCCCGCGGCGACAGCTCGCTCGATGTCTGCGAGAGCGTCGTCCGCATGCTCGAAGACAACCCGCTCTTTAACGCGGGCAAGGGTGCCGCGTTCAACGAAAAAGGCCAGCACGAGCTCGACGCATCGATCATGCACGGGCCCACGCTCCGCTGCGGCGCCGTCGCGGGCCTCCGCACGGTCAAGAACCCGATCTCGCTCGCTCGCCTGGTCATGCAGCGCACGCCGCACGTCCTGCTCATGGGCGACGGTGCAGAGGAGTTCGCCAGCGCGATGGGCGTTGAACGCGTGCCCAACTCGTACTTCGATACGCCGCAGCGCCGCAAGATGCTGGACGAGCGACTGGAAGAACTCCGCCGAACGTCACCTCGAAGCGAGACGTCACCCATCGACAACCCGCGAAAAGACCTTCGCTACAGCACCGTCGGGTGCGTCGCGCTCGATCAACGCGGCGAGCTCGCCGCCGCCACCAGCACCGGCGGGCTGACCGCGAAGAAGTTCGGGCGCGTGGGCGATTCGCCCATCATCGGAGCGGGAACATACGCCGACGACACCGCCGCGATCAGCTGCACCGGCACGGGCGAAGAGTTCATCCGTCACGGCGTCGCCCGCGCCGTCGCCCTCCGCATGAAACTCAAGGGCGAAACCCTCGCGCAGGCAACCCACGCGCTCATCCACGCCACACTCAAACCCGACGACGGCGGGCTCATCGCCGTCGACGCCCGAGGCAACATCTCCACACCCTACTCCAGCGAAGGCATGTACCGCGCCTGGGCAACATCGCTCACCCCGGCAACCGTGCGCATCTTCAAAGACCAGTAAGTCCAACCGCGAGCCCACCCATGCCCACGCACGCACACATCCACGCGTTGATCTCACGCCCGCTGCGCACGCTCCTCTGCACGCTGTGCGCGCTGAGCTTGGGCCTTCTCGCCGCCGGGTGCACACACCGCGACAGCGCTCAGAACACCAGCGGGCACCTGCTGGTCATCGGCGGCGGGCTCGAACGCGATAACGCCCCGGTCTACCAACGCATCCTCGAACTCGCGCGAGCCGCTTCACCCGAGGGCAAAGCCCGCGTCGTCATCGCCACGGCCGCCAGCGCCGACGAAGCCGCCAGCGAGAAAAACGCCCGCGCCGCCTTCGCGCTCTACGACCCGAACGCCGTCGTCGCCTGCATCACGCGCGAGACACCCACGGACGAAACCGTCGCCGCCCTCTCACTCGCAAACGCCGTCTTCTTCACGGGCGGTGATCAGAAACGCATCACCGCCCGCTATCGCCCCGATCCGAGCGCCAAACCATCCGCCGAGCTGCTCGCCCTTCGCGAACTACTCAACCGCGGCGGCGTCATCGCGGGCACCAGCGCCGGCGCCGCCATGATGTCCGACATCATGTTCCTGGGCGGCCGCTCCATCGACGCGCTGGGCTATCCGCGCCAGAGCACCCCCGCCGCGACACGCTCAACCCAAACCGACGACCCGGACAACCCCGCCTCGCCCGACGAACCCGCACCCGCCAAAGGCCCCAGCATCGCTCATGGCATGGGCTTCAGCCGCACGCTCATCACCGACTCGCACTTCATCGAACGCAACCGCATCGGGCGCCTGGTCGCCGCCCTCGAAGCCAGCAACCTCCGCCTGGGGCTGGGCGTAGCCGAGAACGCCTGCGTGCACATCAACCTCCTCACCGGCGAAATCGTGGGCATCTCCGCCGCCGCGTCGCAGCTCATCGACATCGGCTCGATGCACCGCGAGGGCCCCGCGCGCAAAAACGCCCTCGCCCTGACACTCAACAAAGACACGCGCGTGAACATCAACGACGTGCTCCGCTCGCCCATCGCAAGCCAGCCGCCGCGCACAGCGAATACAAACCCGCCGATCAACGTCACCGCCACTGAGGACAAGAACAACCGCGCCGAGCGTCGCTTGCTGGCTCTCCGCATCTTCGAACGCACCGCCTCCGCCTCGCCCAACGATCAGTTCAGGCTCGTCCTCGACGGCTGGCAAATCACCGCCCGCCAAGCCCGTCGCCCCGGCTCAAACAACCACACCTGGATCAGCTTCGATATCGAGCCCACGACAAGCACCAACGCGAACTCAAGCAAGTCGCCCGCATCACCGACCGCGAAGTGAACTCACCGCCTCACAGCAGCCCGCTCGGCGGCATCGGCTCGCTCGGCTTCGGCTGCCGCTCATTCCCGGGCAACTTCGGATCCGCCTGCGGCTCGCTGGGCTTGGGCTTCGGGCTCATCGGCGCAACCGTGATCGGGTCGGCCTTGGGCTCGATCGTCATCGGCGCGGGCTCGCCCTCTCGCCCGGGCTGAACCGCCGCTCCACCATGCGAGATCGTCAACGCGTTCGAAGCCGCCGCGGGTTCGAGCGTGCTGAGCTTCGCCGCGTGATGATCCGGATCGGTCATGCGCGGGTCGATGTCCATCACCCGCGAGTGATTCACGCCGCGAGAACTGCCCGAGATCTCCAGCGACCGGTGCACACCCACACCCACGATCACCGCGAGCATCACCCCCGCCGCGATCATCCCCACGCGCCCCGCCTGCGCGATCTTCGCCGCATGCCGCGCCTGCTTCGCCGCCTCCAGCACAGCCGCCGGCGGCTCGTGATCAACCTCATCAGGCCAGGCGCACCGCGCCCGCATCCCGAGCTCATCAAGCTGCTTCATCAACTGCTCATTCACGGCTGAACCCTTCCACGAGTTTGATTCCCCCCCGAGCCCGACAATCCCCCACCGCCCCCGCCCCCACTCCCCGGCCCGATCGTGCGGATCACCGCCCGCGGCTCGCACACTTCCTCCGCCGACCCCGCACGCCCATCATCGCCGCCGCTCGGTTCGAGCAACGCCTGCAACGCGCCCAGCGCACTGCGGTACCGCGAAGCCACCGTGCTCCGCGGCTCATCCAACGCGTCCGCCATCTGATCGAACGTCAAACACGCCACGTGCTTCAGCACCAAGACCTCACGCTGCTCGCCCGGCAGTTGCGACAACTTCAACCCCAGATCACCCAAAGACACCCGCACCGCACCGCCCGAAGCGCCCGCCTCATCTCCGCCCGCGCCGTCACCAACCCGACGCGCCATCTCTTCGCCCGCGGCACGCTGCCGCCGCCGCAGCCGCCCTTCCCCACGCACCTGGTTGTACAGCTCATTCCGCACCACACGCAGCAACCACGCCCCGACCTGGCGGACATCGCCGACTTCGCGTTTGGTCAGGGCCATGACCTTCAAGAAAACCTCCTGCGCCACGTCCTCCGCCTGATCCGCGCTCCCGCTGAGCACCAACGCGTACGACCGAACCCGCGAGCCCCACCGCGACCACAGCAACCGCGCCGAGGCCTCATCGCCCGCGTGCATCCGCAGCAGCAGTGTCCGATCGTCAAACTGCTCCACGCTTCAACGATCCTTCCGCTTCCGTCGCGAACAACGAAGATCGAGCCTCAGGCGACAGCGTTCGAGAACCGACCACCGCCAAACACAAAGCCCCACTGTTTGAACAACACCGCCAGATCCTGTCCATACGAGCCGCCGGTTGAATATTCGCCACGATCTCGCCTGGAACAACGAAAAACCGGTCTGATGCCCGCGAAGGCACCAGACCGGTTGAGGAGTCAGTTGGGTTCTGTCAGGTCAAGGGTCCGATTCTGCGGGTTCAGGTCGTCCCCGCGCCCGCGGCGGCCGTGGGCTTCTCGCCTTCATTCTTCGAGCCCGACGCCGAGCCGGTTGCGGGCGCTTCGTCCGAAACCGCGAAGAACAGGTGGTCCTGCTCCTTCCCTTCGGGATCGGTCTTGCGCGTCACCGTGACCTTCTGCCCGGGCTTGATGTCGCCCTGCAGCAGCATCTCGCTGAGCGTGTCCTCCAGGTGCTGACCCACCGCGCGACGCAGCGGGCGAGCGCCGAAGTCCGGGTTGTAACCCTTGTCGATCAGGAAGTCCTTCGCCTTCTGATCCAGCTCCAGCGTGATGTTCTGCAGCTTCACGCGGCTGATCACCTTCGCCGACTCGATATCGACGATGTTGATCAGGTTCTCCTTCGTCAGCGGGCGGAAGACGATCACATCGTCCAGACGGTTGATGAACTCCGGGCGGAAGAACCGCTCGATCTCCTTCATCAGCAGCGTCTTGATGTTCTCGAAGTTCTGCTCGGCGCTGCGGTTCACGCCCGTGCCGAAGCCGAACCCGCCGCCGCCCTTGATCAGGTCAGCGCCGATGTTGCTGGTCATGATCAGGATGCAGTTGCGGAAGTCGACGTTCCGCCCGAACGAGTCGGTCAGGCGCCCTTCCTCCATGATCTGCAGCAGCATGTTGAACACGTCGGGGTGGGCCTTCTCGACCTCGTCGAGCAGGATCACGCTGTACGGGCGACGGCGCACGCGCTCGGTAAGCTGCCCGCCCTCCTCGTACCCGACGTACCCCGGGGGCGCGCCCACCAGCCGGCTGACATTGTGCTTCTCCATGTACTCGCTCATGTCCAGGGTGATGAGCGCTTCCTCATCGCCGAACATGAACTCCGCCAGCGCCTTCGCCACCAGCGTCTTACCCACGCCCGACGGGCCGCAGAAGATGAACGAACCCGCAGGGCGGCGCGGATCCTTCAGCCCCGCACGCGCACGCCGGATGCTCTTGCTGATGGCCTTGATCGCGTCGTCCTGCGACACGACCTTCTTGTGCAGTTCCTTCTCCAGCTCCATCAGGCGCTGCGCCTCTTCCTTCTTCAGACGCTTCACCGGCACGCCGGTCATCTTGCTGATGACCTCGCTGATGACGTCCTCGTCCACCACGCCCGCCGCCTGCGTGGTCTTCTCGCGCCATTCCTTCTGGATCTGTTCCTTCTGCTTCTTGAGCTGCTCGGCCTTGTCGCGCAGCTCCGCCGCACGCTCATAGTCCGCCGCCTTCACGCTCTCATCCTTCTCGATGGTGAGCTTCTCGATCTCCGCCTCAATATCCGCCAGGTTCGGCGGCTTGGTCATGCTCTTGATCCGCACCCGCGCACCCGCCTCGTCGATCGCGTCGATCGACTTGTCCGGCTGCACGCGCCCGGTGATGTACCGACCCGACAGCTCCACCGCCGCCACCAAGGCGTCGTCGGTGATCCGCACCTTGTGGTGCTGCTCGTACTTCTCGCGCAGACCCTTGAGGATCTCGATGGTCTGCTCGTTGTTGGGCGGGTCCACCGGGATGGGCTGGAACCGCCGAGCCAGCGCGTTGTCCTTCTCGATGTACTTGCGGTACTCGTCAAAGGTCGTCGCGCCGATGCACTGGATCTCGCCGCGCGCCAGCGCCGGCTTCAGCACGTTGCTCGCGTCGATGGCGCCCTCAGCGCCGCCAGCACCCACCAGCGTGTGCAGCTCGTCGATGAACAGCATCACGTTCTTGGCGCGACGTACCTCGTTCATCACCGCCTTGATCCGCTCCTCGAACTGCCCGCGGTACTTCGTCCCCGCGACCATCATCGCCAGGTCCAGCACCACCAGCCGACGATCGTGCAAGATATCCGGCACATCGCCCGCGATGATCCGCTGCGCCAGGCCTTCGACGATCGCGGTCTTGCCCACGCCCGCCTCGCCCAGCAGCACCGGGTTGTTCTTCGTCCGTCGGCACAGAACCTGCACCAGCCGCTCGATCTCCGTGGCGCGCCCGATCACCGGGTCCAGCGTCCCCTCGCGCGCCAGCTCCGTCAGATCGCGCCCAAACGAATCCAGCGCCGGGGTCTTGCTCTTCCCCGCCGCACGTGCGCCCGAGCCGCCCTCAGCCGAGGCGCTCTCGCCCGTCGGACGCGACGACGAAGCCCCGCCCTCTCGCGTGCCCGAGCCGGGCGCCGCGCCGCCGTCGTCCGTCTCCGTCCCGGCGCCGAGCAGGTTGAGAACCTCCTCGCGAACCTGATCAAGCTTCAGACCCAGGTTCATCAGCACCTGCGCCGCCACGCCGTCGTGCTCGCGCAGCAGACCGAGCAACAGGTGCTCGGTGCCGACATAGTTGTGGTTCAGATTCCGCGCTTCCTCGATGGCGTACTCGATCACCTTCTTCGCCCGCGGCGTCTGCGGCAGCTTGCCCATCGTGACCATCTCAGGCCCCGGCTTGACAAGCTTCTCAACCTCCAGACGAACCTTCCGCAGATCGATCTCGAGGTTCTTCAGAACGTTGGCACCAACGCCCGAACCCTCTTTCACAAGACCCAGCAGAATGTGCTCGGTCCCGATGTACTCGTGATTGAATCGCTGGGCCTCCTGGTTCGCCAGGGCCATCACCTTGCGGGCACGGTCTGTAAAGCGCTCAAACATCTTCCAACCTCCTTGCGAGTCGAACCGGACGCAGCGTATCCGCGCCTCGGCCCTGCCCGCGACCTTGAACCCCGCCGACGACGAACGATCGATCGCTCGTCCATCCGGAAAGGCCCTGCCCCGCTCCGCCCACACACTCGGGGCTTCACGGGTCCCTGCGAGACTCTCCCAACAACCCATACGTGGGTACGTTGCCGGAAGGTCCTCCGATTCGCGTGATCTTCTCGGTCCGTCAGGCTTTCACCCACTGGCCGATCTTCACACAACTCGGACAAGAGATATCGGCAGCGATCGGCGTGCCGTTCGTCCGTTTCAGATATTTCCCCCTCAGCAGGCCCCGGAATCCCCGCCAAGGCTCATTTCTGCGCTCTCAACGCCCCCCGAAGGCCCACCAACCGCCTTACTCCAACCAACCGATCAGCCGCTTTGGACCCCCAACCACCGGGCACCGCCCGCCAACCTGCCAGATGGGCAGACGTTGCCAATGCGCCGCTCCTCCCTCCGCGTACGCTCCAACTCCATGAACCCCGGCAGAACACCCCCCACACGCAAAGAGCAACCGAAGCGGAAGCCCCTCAAACTCGCCCTCCGCCTCTTCCTCCTCCTGCTCATCACCTACACCGTCTGGTGCGTCGTCGTCTACGTCAAGCAAGATTCGCTCATCTTCCCACGCTCCGCCATCGCCCCCGTCTCACCCCAAGACGAACAACCCCAGATCGGCGAACAACTCCTCAATCTCTCCCGCGACGGCACGCCTCTCCGCGTCTTCCTCTGGATGCCCGCCGACCTCTCCCGAAAATCCAACCTCGCCCCCGGGCAGAAACCCCTCCCCGCCCTCATCTACCTCCACGGCAACGCCGAACGCATCGAACACGTCCGCGCCGCCGCCCTCACCGACCCCTACAAAAACCTCGGCTTCGCCGTCGCCACGCTCGAATACCGCGGCTACTCGCCCCTCGCGCCGGGCGAGCCGTCACAAGACGACATCACCCGCGACCTCGTCACCCTCTACGACGCCCTCGCCAGCGATCCACGCATCGACCCCAGCCGCATCGTCTTCCACGGCCGCTCCCTCGGCGGCGGTTTCGCCTGCGACCTCGCACGCTACCGCTCACCCGCCGCGGTCATCCTCGAAAGCACCTTCACCTCCATCGCCTCTTTCAGCTCACGCATGGGCGTGCCCGGCTTCCTCTGCAAACACCCGCTCCGCAACGACGAAGTCCTCCCCACGCTCGCCGCCCCCGTCCTCATCATGCACACCACCAGCGACACACTCATCCCCATCAACCACGCCCGCACGCTGAAGAGCCTCGCCAAAGACGCCGAACTCATCGAAATGCCCGGCGGCCACAGCGAATGCCCCGCCGACTTCGACGCATACACCGCCGCAATCACCAACTTCCTGAAAAAGCACGGCTACGGCAAGTAAACCACTCTGAGCCGTCGGCTTCAGCCGACGGTGGTCTTTCTCGTCATCCCAGTTGTGCGGATGACACACCCAGACGATCCCTCGACTGAAGTCGGATATGAACGATTCAGAGCCCTCGACTTCAGTCGAGGGTGGCTTTCCTGTGAATCCAACATGTGTCGAACACACAACGCGCCGATCCCTCGACTGAAGTCGAGGGCTCTGAGGATTCACCCCGCCAGCGCATCGCGCCCAGGATCGATCCCAAGCTGCCTCATCTTCTTGTACAGCGTCGTGCGGTTGATCCCCAGCTTCTCCGCCGCTTTCATCTTGTTGTTCCCCGAGGCACGCAGCGCCTCAAGAATGATCCGCTTCTCCGGCTCGCGCAGCGCATCCTCCAGTGTCGCACCCGCTGCCGCCGCCGGTGTCGCCACCGAAGCACTCGCGCCCGTCGTTGCACCAGCACCCGCCGCCGACGCACCCATGCTCCCCGGCGCACCCATCGGCGCAAAGACCAGCCCGCCCCCGCCCACAACCTGCGGCGGCAGATCCTCCACCGTCACCGTGGGCCTCCGCGCCAGCACCACCGCCCGCTCGATGATGTTCCCAAGCTCGCGCACATTCCCCGGGAACGCGTACCGCCGAAGCGCATCCATCGCCCCCGCGTCGATCCCCGTCACCACACGCCCGACCGCCGCGCTGTGCATCTTCAGGAAATGCTCCGCCAGCATCGGGATATCGCTCACCCGCTCACGCAGCGGCGGCAGCTCGATCTTCACCACGTTGATCCGATAGTACAAATCCTGCCGAAACCGCCCCGCCGCAACCAAGTCCTCCAAAGGCTGGTTGCTCGCCAGGATCACCCGGCAATCCACCTCCACCGTCTGATTGCTCCCCACCGGCTCAAACTTCCGCTCCTGCAACACCCGCAGCAGCTTCAGCTGCATCCCGGGGCTTGCGCTGTTGATCTCGTCGAGAAAAATCGTCCCGCCGTCCGCCGCCAGGAACTTCCCCACCTTGTCCGCGTGCGCGCCCGTGAAGCTCCCCTTCACATGCCCGAACAGCTCGCTCTCCAGCAGCGTCTCCGGAATGCTCCCGCACGCCAGCTCAACAAACGGCTTGCTCGCCCTGGGCGAGCGATGATGGATCGCGTGCGCAATCAGGCTCTTGCCCGTGCCGCTCTCACCGGTCATCAAAACCGTCGTCTTCGTCGGTGCCACCGCCTCGATCAGGTCATAGATCCGCGTCATCCGCGCGTCGGAGCCGATGATCGCATCGAGCCCGAACTTGCTCTGCAAGCGCTGCTTCAACTCGCGGTTCTCTTCCTGCAGCGCGTGCTGCCGAAGCGCACGTTCAAGCGCGATCCGCAGCTCGCTGTCGATCACGGGCTTCGTCAAATAATCTGCGGCACCCAGTCGCACCGCCTTCACCGCGTTCTCGATCGTGCCGTAGCCCGTGAGCATGAGCACCACCGTGCTGGGGTGCTTCTCGCTGATCTGCTGCAGCAGTTGCATGCCGTCCATCGTGGGCATCGCCACATCGCTGATGACCACCGCAAACGGTCGGCGTGCCTGCGCCGCCCCGCCGCCGCTTTCCGCCATCGCCAGAGCCTGCAGCGCTTCCTGACCATCGAGCGCCGTGCTCGCCTCCAATCCCTCCGCGCGCAAAAACTCCGCCATCGACTCCGCCACGATCGGGTCGTCGTCCACCACCAGCACACGGTGCCGCTTCTCCGCGCCCGCACCTTCCGTCAGTTTCAAGCTCATGCGCCCGCTCCCCGCTCACCCCGCCCACCCAACGTCCTCTTCGTCCCCTCGTCCGCGACATGCAAACCCGTCCCCGACACGATTCGTTCCACAGGCAGCGTCACCCGCAAGCACGCCCCCCGCGCCCCAACACCTTCATTGTCAAACAACTCCAGCGTCCCCCGGCACTTCTCCACCAGCTCCCTCACCAGCGCCAGCCCGATCCCCAGATGCCCCGGCTTCGTGCTCACGCCCCGCGCGCCGCGCGTCCCCAGCCCGCTCTTCAGTCCAAGCCCAGGCCCATCATCAACCACCCGCACCACCGCCCGCGCACCCGCCGCCGTCTGCTCGATCTTCCCCTCCACCAGCACGCGCGAACCGACGTTCTTGCTTCCCCCGCTCATCCCGCGACGCTGCAAAGCAATCGCCTCCACCGCGTTCCGCACCGCGTTCACCACCACCGAGTACACACACATCGGGGCGGCCGAATCCAGCCCCTCCTCCAACTGCACCTCAAGCCTCACCGAGTTCTCCGTCGCCATCGGCTCCATGATCGCCGAAGCAAAGTGCACCGCCTCGCTCATGCTCCCCGGCGCCTCACCGATCCCCAGCCTCGACCGCGTGGTGCTCATCGCGCTCCCCGCCGCCGCCGCACTGCTCAGCGCCTGGCTCATCTGCTCTAGCGCCGCGCGCACGATCCCCAGCCGCCGCTGCACATCGCCCACGCGCGCCACGTCCGAAACAATCGCCCCCAGATCACTCCCCGCCAGCGAAACCTGCCGAAGGCTCGCGTCCAAGAGATTCGAAAGCTCGTGCACCAGCCCCGTCAGCCGATCCGCCACGCACGCCGGGTCGCTCTTCGACACCGCCGAGTGCTTCAGCGCCCCCGTCAGCGCACTGACGCGCACCACGCCCGGTCGGCGTTGGCCCTTTTCCCCCTCCCCGCGCTTCTGTTCATCGCCGCCCTGCGGGCGCGCTCCGTCTTCCGGGACGTTCATGCCCTCTGCATCGTCCCGTCAATACACCCGCTTCAGCCCCGCTGTCGCTTTTTCGCAACATCACCCGCGCCCATCACCCCCCACCACCCGCTCACCCCGTCCGCACACCAGACACCCACCGCGCCGCCCCAAGCACCTGTCGCCCGATCTCCACACACTCACCGCAGCAGGACCCCAAAACCCGTCCGCCGAATCACCCCCGCGCCGACATCCCGCAACACCCACCCCCACGCTCACTTCTTCGGCACAATCGGCGCCAAATACTGCGGCGCATCATCGCGATCAAACATCCCATAGTCCCGGCTCACCGCAATCACCCGCATCTCCCGCGCGCCGCCCAAGCGAAGCTCGCTCAACACCCCCGCCGCCTGCTCGAACGTCGTCTCCACCGTCGCCATCGCCTTCCCAGGCTCGTACATGCTGTCATACCAAACCCACGGCACAACCCCCGCCCCCCCCGACCCCCCCGCAGCCGAACCACCCCGCGCCGCCGAACTCATCCCCCCAAGCAACGTCGTCGGCGGCCGGATAAACCGCCCCGCCGGGCCCGCCCCCACCGCCAAATACCGCCGCGGCGCCGGATCGCCAAACTTCTCCGCAGCCACCACCTCCGCCCCCTCGCTAATCACCCGACCCACCGTCAACCGATAGTCCAGCAACATCTCCGACCGCGCCTTCACCTGCGTGGTGTGGTGCAGATGGTTCGCGCGATACGTCGCGATCGCCCGCTCGTCCTTCCAGAACGAAATCACCAGAAACTTCCCCGCCGGCGCTCGCGAGGCAAACCGCTCCGTCGAAATAAACCCCGGGATCTGCTGCACCTGCGACCGCATCGCCCGCAGCGTCGCGGAATACTCCGTCAAACGCTCCGGGACTGGTGTCAGCTCAAACATCACCGCGAACATGCTCAGCAACTCCCCCGGCCAATACACCGGGCATCATCGCCCCCACACCCAAACCCCGCCCTCCAATCCATCGTACCGCGCACGCCCCCGCTTCACCATCACCGCTCGCCCTTCTTCTTCAATGCCGCTGCAGAACCCGGGGCACCACCTGCATTGAAACCCTCACCCGCCGCGCTGTGCCCCAACAACCCGCGCGTTATCAACCTCTCCGCGCCCCACCCCCCGCGCCCCCCTTGCCCCACCCCACCCAAACCCGCCCACAACACCAAAAAACAAACCCCAAAAGCCTGTTTTTTTGCAATAACCAACCCCCAAATGATAAATTCAACGGCG
>JAVTWO010000056.1:0-13168 GCA_032229765.1 Phycisphaerales bacterium
CTGGTAGAAGATGCTCAGGGTGAGGTCCGCGCGGACCTTGCCGTCGTCCTCGTCGTTCTTGCCGCCGAAGCGCGAGAACTTCATGTCCGTCACGCGGGTGATGCGGTGCAGCCGCTCAAGCTCCAGGAAGAAGCGGTACATTCCCTCAAAGTCGCCCACGAGCTGAACGGTCAACTGCTGCTCGCTGGCGAGCCCCGCGGGGAGGTTCTTGTCCTGTCGGCGGAACTGCGGCACGTCGAGGCCACAGGTCGCGGCGATCTGCGCCACATCACGCAGCACGGAGTCCATCTCCTTGTCGGTGGGCAGGCGCTCCTTGATCGAGGCGATCGACTCGGCGATCTGGTCGTTGGCTTTCTTCAGGTCCGCGGTCTTCGCCGTCGCCTCGCGCAGCTTGCCCAGCATCGTGCGTTTGAGCTCGATCTCACGCTTCGCCTGCGCGATGCCTTCGTTCTGGGGCTTGAAGACGAAGAAGAACGCGCAGACCGGGATCGCCACCAGCCCTGCAAGGAAGAACATCTGCTTCGGTCCGATGTGCATCGTCAATCCTCCAAGGGCCGGGGCTCATGCTCGCCCGTGCCCTTCGGTGTGGTGGTTGGTTTCACTTGCCGTCGGCGCTGGCGGACTTGCCCGACTTGAGCTTGTCGTCCTTTTCGGGGGACTTCGCAACAACATGCGGCTTGATCCGCGTCGCGAGGATCGGCGAGAGGTTCCGCGTGTCGGCGTTGGGGCGGATCGTCGCTTCGATCACGAACTGGCGGATGTTGCTGTCGTCGACGGTCGTGGCCTTGGTTTCCTTCCATTCCACGCCGCGGAGAAGCTCGCTGTCCTTCAGGGCGGCCTGGAAGTCGGCGATGTCCGCGTCGGTGGAGGCCATTCCGGTGATGACCAGATTGAACTCGAGCCGTGCGGGCTTGGGCGCGGGGGGCTCGTTGTTCGCGGCGCCCTTCGCGCCTGCCTGCTGCTTGTTCGTCTGAGCGGAGAGCGACTTGGGCTGGTTCGCGGGGTTCTGCGTTTTGGGCGGCGCCTCGGCGATCCGCTTGGACTGCATGTTCAGCTCGGTGAGCGCCAATCGATCGGGCATGCGGTTGATGATCTCCGCGAAGAGGATCGACCGCGGGACCTTCTCCAGCAACGCCGCGGCGACCTCGGCCTTCTCGATCATCTCCTTGCGCTGCTTGTCCAGCAGTTTGAGCTGCTCGATCTTCTGCGCTTCCGCGTCGTACTCCTCGGTCACCACGCGGTGCTGCTCGCGCACGTCGTTCCATTGACGGTGCGTGACCAGGAACCCGCCAACAACCGTGGTCATCACCGCGGCAAAGAGCACGAGAGAAACAACGTTCGCACGCAGCTCGGTCTTGTGCTTGACGTACTCGTCGGGGAGGAAGGTGCTCGCGCCGCCCGATTTTCCGTACCGCAGGTTGGTGGGCCAAAGCTTGCTCATGGGTCCTCGCTGGTGGCGATGATGTGTGGTTCGTGGGTCGTCGCGTGCAGGTCGATCGGTCGTGTTGACGAGTTACAGGTCGGTGGGGCTGAAGGCCAGCCCCGCGCACACCGCGAAGCCGGGCTGGGGTTTGGACAGGTCCACGTTGCTGCCGGTCAGCGTGGGCTTGCGTGAGAACCGCGCCAGCGGGTCGGCAACACTCGCCGGCAGACGCATCGCCTTCGCGATGGATTGGCAGACGCCCAGGTGACGCGCCTCGCCCCCCACGAAGATCGCTCGCCCGATCTTGCGACCTGGGAAGAGCGCTTCGTGATACCGCAGGCACAACGCCGCCTCGTCCGTCAGCACGCTCAGAGGCTCCGCGAGCGTGGGGTCTATCCCCGCGCCCTCGACGCTGACCGTCCCCGCGGGTTGAACGCTCGTGCGCCGGTCTTCCGCGGTCTCAACCGCGGCGCCGCTGCTCTCGGCGATCTTCATCGACGCCGCCAGATGAGGCATGCCCGCCGCCAGTCCTGCGCCGGCCTGCGCTGGAGCACCGGCCATCGGACGAGGAGAGCCGCCGACGGTTTGGGGCTTGTCGCTCTTCTTCACCGCGGGCATGTTCGCCTCGCTCATGCGCTTGGTGGAAGCCTCCGCGAGCGTGATCTTGCTCTCGTGGGCGAGGTACTCGTCGAGGTACCGCCCGCCCACGGCGATGTTCTTGATGAAGACCACCTCGCGCCCGTGCGCGATCACCAGGCGCGTGCTGCCCAGACCGATGTCCAAGTACAGCGAAATCAGCCCAGCGTCGCTCTCGCGGCTGGTCATGTGATCGAACCCGCGCGCCAGCGCGATGGTCTCAGGGACGATCCCCACGCACGAGAGCTTCGCGCCGCGGACCGCCTCCATGATCTTGTTCACCACGCCGCGCGAAGTCGCCACCGAGATGACTTCGGTCTTGCCGCCGCCGGGTGAGCCGCCCGCGTTCGCGCCCGCAACGGTTAGTGGTCGGCAGACCAGCGTCGAAGGATCGCAGGAAAGGTCCGCGGCGGTCATGCTGGCGACATAGGCGTTCAGCCCCGCGAGTTCAGTGCTGGGGACTTGCATGTGCTTGGAAACCGTCGCCCACGAAGGGATCGCCACCACCGCGCGCTTGCCGCGTACGCCCGCGGCTTTCACAAGCTTGGGCAGGTTCTCGATCTGGAACGCGAACCGCTTGGTGTGGTCGTTGATGAGCGCCTCGGGCGTGGGGAGCACACCCGCCGCGAGGACCTCCGCGGGTTCCGCGTCCGAGAGTTCCAGCACTTTCAGTGCGCTGGTCCCGAAGTCGATGCACACCGGGCGGCCCTGACCGCCCATCAGCCCGCCGACACCGGGCATCTTCAACTTCGACAGACTCAGTCCGAACATCGCTCGCCTCCGGGGCGGCGCGCAACCTCTCAGCAGGGCGGCGCTGCCCACAGATCAGATCGGATCGTCGTCGACCAATCCCGACCGAGGTTCTCGAATCTGCCCCCGCTCTCGGGGTTTACCGCCCGTTACAGGCCCACCAGACTGCCAATGCGCGGCGCGGGCTCGCCTCAGCGTGAGAAGACGCGTCCGAGAACCGCGTTCAGCCGCTCAAGGGCCGGGCGCATCTCCCAGACCTGCTTTTCGCGATCGCCCGTGGTGTTGCTGATGGTGCGGATCTCCCCCATCGGTACGCCGAAGCGCCAGGCACTCAGCGCCACGGCCGCCCCCTCCATCGCCTCCACCACTGCCCCGGTGCGCTTCGCGATCGCCTGCGCCAGCGCATCGTTCCCGGAACACGTCGAGACGGTCGCGACCGATCGGACCGTCCCCCCGGCAACGCTCAGCCTCGAACGCACCGACGGATCGACGCGGTACGTCACGCCCGTCCACGCTGAGGCGTTCGCCCCCGGCACCAGCGGCTTCTCGGGCCCGAAGCCGCGCGAGGCAAGGTCTTCGAACGTTCCATCGGGAAAAGCGATCCCTTCGTCGGCGAAGATACACGCGTCCGCGATCACCGCGTCCGCGAGTGAGAGCCCCACGCCCGACGCGCCGGGAAGCAGACCGCCGATCCCTGCGCTGATGACCAGTCCGTAGCGCTCGCGATCGCGTGCGAGCACCGCCCCCACCGCGCCCGCGGCATTCGCCTTCCCAACCCCGGTGATCAACACGTCGAGCGATTCTCGCACGCCCCGTGCCGCGGTCCATGTCCCGGCCGATCGCTCGACCTCACCGATCGCCCGCGTCTCGACCCATCCACCCAAGGCCGCCTTCGCCTCCATCACGGTGGCAAAGACCAGCAGCGTTGCACCGTATTTCCCGTTCGCAATCGCCTGGGGTTCGGGTTGGGTTTCGATCCGTGATTCCGGGGTCGTGCGGCCCATGCGCTGAACATAGCCCCCCGAGCGCTCCGAAGCGTGCAAGGACCGAGGAACTCGGCGGTCAACGAACCCTCAACACTTCCCAAACGATCCGCAACCGAAGCGGGTTGTGGCTCTACTATTGGGTACCCACCTTTCAACAAACGGGTGTCGCCTGCGCGAGCCCCGATCCACAACCGACCCCGGAGACGCGATGATCACCAGCGCCCCCGATACCGCCCTTTGCCCGACCTCGCCCGCACGTCGCCAGCCGCGGGGCATCGCACGCGCGCGCGCCATCCTGCTCACCGCGGGCGGCGCGGTTTCGATCGTTGTCGCTGCGATGCTGCTGGGTCTGGGCGGTCGTCCGCAACCCGCGGGCGGCGGCCAGAGCACGCCGAGTGCGCCGGGCTCAGCCGCGCAGCCGCCGGCTCAATCAACCGAGGACGACGCGCCCGACACCGCGCGGGCTCAGCGCATGAGTTTCGACATCTCCACCGTCGCCTCGGGCGAGCTTGAAGCCCTGCGCCAGGTCGAGCTGCGCAGCCAGATCGAGCAGGACACCGCCATCACCGAGATCGTCCGCGAGGGCGTGCAGGTGAAAGCCGGCGACGTGATCCTGCGTCTGAACTCCGACACCATCCAGACGCAGATCGACGAAGAGTCGCTGCGCGTCGAGACCGCCCGCGCCGAGTTCGCCTCCGCGGAGAACAACTACCTCATCCAGGTTTCCGACAACGAATCGCAGGCCGCCAAGGCGCTGCTCGAGGTCGAGCTTGCGGAGCTTGAGCTTCGTCAGTGGATGGAAGGTGAAGTCAAGAGCACGCGGCAGGCGAACGACCTCGCGTACGAGAAGGCCGTGCGCGAGCTTGACCGTTTGAAAGAGAAGTACCAGCGGTCGGTGGTCTTGGAGAAGCAGGGCTTCCTGTCGCGCGACGAACTGAAGAAGGACGAGGTGCTGTACCTCGAAGCCCAGGCCGCGCTGAAGACCGCCGAGCTGGATCGCCAGGTCTACGACGACTTCCAGTTCCCCAAGGATCAGAAGACCAAACAATCGAAGGTCGATCAGGCGAAGGCGGAACTCGAGCGCACCAAGCGTCAGGGGCAGAGCCAGCTTGCAACCAAGGAAGCCGAACGCAACAACAAGCGCACGCAGCTCTTCCTGCGCGAGCAGAAGCTGGCGAAACTGCGCGAGCAGCTCGAAGCCACCACCATCCGCGCTCCGAGCGACGGGTTGGTGGTCTACGCCACCAGCGTCAACCGCGACCGCTGGGGCAACAACAACGACGGCACCCTCGACGTCGGACGTATCGTCAAGCGCAACACCCCGCTGATCATCCTCCCCGATACCAGCGAGATGGTCGCCTCCGTCCGCGTGCATGAATCGCTCACCGGACGCCTGCGCAAGGGCCAGCCCGCCACCGTCAAGATCGACGCGCTCGGCGGACGCACTGTCCCCGGTGAGGTTCTTTCCGTTGGTGTGATCGCCGAGTCGGGCGGTATGCGCGATCCCAACCTCCGCGAGTACACCGTCAAGGTCAAGCTCGACATGTCCGCGGTGCCCCAGCCGCTAAAGCCCTCGATGCGCTGCGAGGCGGAGATCCTCCTCGATCGCGTGAACGACCGCCTCGCCATTCCGATCCAGAGCGTCTTCACCGACGGCATGGTCCGCTATGTCCTCACCCCCGAGGGCAACCGCTTCCGCAAGACCCCCGTGCGCCTCGGCCGACGCAGTGAGCGTCTTGCCGAGGTCGGCGCGGGGCTGGAGGAGAACCAACTCGTGCTGCTCCGCGCACCGATGCCGGGCGAACTGGTCGAACGCCCTTGGGAAAAAGACGAACTCGCCGCCGTGGGACTGAATCTTCGACCCGACGGCCGCATCGAACCCATGGGCCCGCCCCCGGGTAGTGAGGGCGGCCGACCGACGGGTCCGCGCGGCGGTGGTTCTCCCAGCGCGGGTGGTCCCGCTGCGAGTGGACAGCCCGCTGGCACCGAGACGCAGGACGCCCGGCGCGAACGCCGTCGCCCGACCCCGCCCGCGACGAACGAGCCAGCCTCGCCCGCATCAAACCCCACGCCGACGAACACACCGCCCGCACGCTGAGCACGCCATCAACCGACAACGATCTTCACGTCAGGAGCACGCGCGATGCGCCGATCTTCTTCCTCCGCTTCTTCGCGAGCGAAAGCCCCCGCCGGTCGGTCTTCAACGCCTCGGTCCTCACGCGCTCGATCCGCTGCGTCCAAAGCGCCCGCGGCTCAAACCGACGAGCTCATGCAACTGCTCCCCGCGGCACGCGTCGGCTCGCCCGATCAGCTCCGTTCGCTCTTCTGGACCAACTTCCTCCGCGAGATGCTCACGAGCATCTCCGCCACGCTCACCGCAAGCTCCGTCCCCGTCCAGCTCGACGGCCGCATCGCCCTGCTGACCAACCACGGCGAGCGCATCCCCGTCGCGGAGGTCCACCCGCTCTTCGCGTGCTCGGTCCCGGGTTCGAACGTCGACCGCGACCTCTCCGCCGCGGTGCAGTGCTCGATTTTCCGCGTGGTGACTCCGCAGGGCGACGCCTTCACGCTGCCGATCTCCGAGATCCGCGGCGTGCACGCGCTGACCGAAGAGCTCCAGCAGCAGATCGAAGCCGAGATGAACATGGACTCGACCTCCGAAGCGCCGTTCGGTTTCGCGGCATATACCCAAACCGCGAAGCAGCAGCAGGCCGCCGCCGACGCCGCCAACTCCGTCGCCAACCCGGCTCTGGAATCCGAAAGCCGAGCGGACGAGAACCACCACCGCGAGCCGCCGTCACAGCCCGAGCAGACCAAGCCGCGCCGTTCGCCCCGCAAACCCGCGCCCGGCAAAGCGGGCAAGGCCCGCAAACGTCGCCGCGGCTGAACTGGATCGATAGAGTTCGATATACTCGCCCGCCGTGCCTAGCATCCGCCCGGCCCTCCGCACAGCCCACGCGGAGTGCACGCCTGCTTGAACGCACGCATCATGACTCAACCGCAAGGCACCCAACCCGCCCTCGCCCCGCACACCTACGACGCCTGGGGCGATCACCGTGTGCTGGTGGCGATCCCCGTCTACAACGAGCAGAAGTACATCCCCGCGGTGATCTCCAAGGTTCTCCAGTACGCCCGCGACGTGCTCGTCATCGACGACGGCTCCACCGACGACACGCCCATGCTCCTGGCGCGTCAGCCCGTCAACGTGCTGCGCCACCCGCGCAACGCGGGCTACGGCCGCTCCCTCCGCGACGCCTTCACCTACGCCGACGCTAACGGCTTCGACTGGGTCATCACCATGGACTGCGACGAGCAGCACGAACCCGCCGCCATCCCCCACTTCGTCAACGAAGCCACCCGCGCGGGGAGCAACTGGGACATCGTCTCGGGCTCACGCTACATCGCCTCCCTCGACGAAACCACCCAGCCCCCAGCCGACCGGCGCGCCATCAACCAGACCCTCACCGAAGAAATCAACGCCCGCCTCGGACTCAATCTCACCGACTCGTTCTGCGGCTTCAAAGCCCACCGCGTCAGCGCTCTCCGCAAACTCCGCCTCACCGAGACCGGCTACGCCTTCCCCATGCAGCTCTGGGTTCAAGCTGTGGCGCACAAACTCCGCATCACCGAGATCCCGGTGAAACTGATCTACAAAGACCTCACCCGCAGCTTCGGCGCACAGCTCAACGACCCCTCCACCCGCCTTGCCCACTATCGCAAGGTGTTGCACTGCGAGATCCTGCGCCACTGCAACCGCCTGCCCCCGCAGGCCAGCCAAGACGCCATCACAGGCTGCGCGTGATCACGCGCGATCGCGCGGGCAAAGCCATCACGGCTTCATCAACCCAATCGAATCATCGAACCCGCCGCTGAGCGTGCCTTGCTTCGCGTTCGCGTTCGTACTCAGGCTCACCCCAGCGTGAACGGCCGCGTGCAGTTCCTCGCTCTGCTTCCGCTCCGCCGCCGCACAGTGCGAGCACCACGACCCCGAATGCCCGATCGACGCCAGCGCGATCTGATTCGCCCGCTCATCGCTCAAGCCTTCCTGAGCCCGCAACGCCTTCAGCCGCGCGAGAAACTGCGTGCGGAACCGCTGCTCATTCCGCACATACTTCGGCGTGTTCGTCACCCCGCGATACACCGTCGCAAGCTCCTGCCGCACACGCTCGAGCCGAAGCTCCGGGTTCGGGTGCGTCGCCAGAATCTCCGGCGGCCTCTGCCCCTTGCTGGCGTTGATCAAAATCTTCATCACCCCCTCCGCGCCCGCCGGGTCCCACCCCGCACGCGTCATGTACCGCATCCCCAGCGAGTCCGCCTCGCTCTCCTGATCCCGGCTGTAGCTCAGCAGCACAATCTCCGCCGCCTGACTCGCCACCTCCTGGATCTTCTTGTCCTTCGCGGCCGCCCCCGCCACGCCGGCAAGAATCTCCGCGCCCATCGCCTGACTCATGCGCTCGTTGGTATGCCGGGCCGTCACGTGCCCGACCTCATGCCCCAGCACGTGCGCCAGCTCCGCCTCGTCCTTCATCTGGCTCGCCAGCCCGCGCGTGATGAACACCTTCCCCCCCGGCAGCGCGAACGCGTTGATCTCGTTGGAGTTCAGAAACGTGAACTCCCAGGGCAGCCCCGGGTTATCCGCCTCCGTCTGCGCCGCGAGCTTCTTGCCCACATCGACCACATACTTCTGCAGCGTCGCGTCGTTCACCTTCCCGCCGAACTCCTTGATCAACTCGGGCTGCGCCTGCACGCCCAGTGCAACCTCGTCGCTCTTCGACATGAACACAAGCTGCGACCGCCCCGTGGCTGCGTTCTTCACGCACCCGCCGCCCATCGCGCCCGTCAGCGCCAGCACCGATCCCATTAGCACCGCCGCCGCACACCGCTTCACCACGCTCACACGCAAACGCATCATCTGAGGCCTCCTGTCGATTCCTTCACCGCCCGCGCGACGCCTTCACCACCGCCTTCGCACGCTTCACATCGATCGCATTCGCCCACATGCCGCCCTTCTTGATCGACGACCCGACGATCACCCCGTCGGCCACTTCCAAAATCCCCGCCACCGTCTTCTCTGTCACGCCCGAGCCCACCAGCACCGTCCGCTTCGTCGCTCCACGCACACTCCGCACATCGTCCATGCTCACCGCCACGCCCGTCGCACTTCCCGTCACGATCACCCCGTCAGCGCCAAAGAACTCCGCCGCGTGCGCATGATCCGCGATCCCCACATCCGCCGTGATCGCGTGCGCCGCGTGCTTTTTCTGGATATCCGCAAAGACCGCAACACCCGCCGCACCGATTGTCCGTCGGTACCGCAGCAAAGGCCCCGCCGCCGCCTCGCTCATCAGCCCTTCGTCGGCGACATGCGAGAAAACAAAGTTCTCACACCGCACAAACGACCCGCCGCACGCCATCGCCACCGCCAAGGCCTCGCGCTCACCGCGCGCCAGGATCTGCACGCCCATCGCCATCTTGTCGCCGATCGCCTTCCGCACCGCGAGCCCCGCCGCCGTCATCGCCGCCGTCACCACCGGATCGTGCGGGCCAAGAACGTACGGCGCGTCGTGCATGTTCTCGATCAGCACGCCGTCAAATCCGCAGTCGACCAGCACCCGTGCCTCCTCCGCCGCAATGCCGGCGATCTTGTCAATCGACAACCGCGACGCGGGCGTGCCGGGCAGCGCGCGAACATGAACCATGCCGATCAACGAGCGAGCACGAAGCTTGAACATGCCAAACAGTGTACCGAATCTCGCCCGCAGCGCACACGCCATCCACCCGTTTCATCACACCGGCCGCACACCCATCGCAAGCTGCCTCAGCCGCTCCGCCTGCGCTTTGCGCACCTCGTCGAACACCGCCTTGCTGATCCGGAACGCCGACGCAACCTCCGTTGCCTTCTCCCCATCACCCGTCCCCCCCACCGCCGCCGCCGACACCGACCCAACCGTCCGCGCGCAGTGCTCGCTGATGCACTGATAGATCATCTTGAACGCGTCCCGCGGCTGGCGCATCGTCTCGAGCGCCTCCACAATCGCCTCCCGACCCACTTCAGCCTCAAACAGCGCCGACAGCGTCACCGCCTCCGCCCCCGGCGCTCGGCACGCCGCCAGCCGCGCATCGCACAGGTCGTACAGCATCGGGCCCGTCCAGTTCAGTTGCTCCACGACGTTCTGCTTATCCAGCCGCGCTTGCTGGAAGAACGCCGCACTCTCACGCAGCAGCGCGTGCCGAAGTTCAATCGGCAGCAGCAGCTTCGTCGCCAGCCCTTCCTGCTGCAGGTACCCATTACTCAGCAAAGGCCACACCACGCTGCGCATCCGCTCAACATCGCCCGCGATCAACGCCGGCTCATCCACCCGGTCCACCACCACCAGCATCCCCGCGTACCCATACGCCCGCAGCACACGCCGAAGCCGCTGCACCATCGCCAGCCGCGTCGCCTCCGCGTCATTCACAGGCAGCGCCCCGCCGCCGCGCCAACCCGCGGGCAGTTCGTGCAAACTCGCCGCGAAGCTCCGCTCACTGCGCCCGGTCACCCGCACCTGCTTGAAGACCTTCCGCGTCGAGCGGTTGAACATCAGCCGGTGCACCCACCAGCGCTTGATGACAATCAGCAGCCAGATCAGCAGCGACGCAAAGAAGACCGTCGTCCAAGCCACCGACGACGACTCGACCGTCCCGCCAAGCCCGATCCACTCGCGCCAACCGAGGAAGCCCGTCGTCCCGTCCGGATAGTCGCGCCCCGTCGCCGCACGCCTGGTCTGATAGATCCACACGAGCGTAAAGACCGGCACCAGCCACCCCACGCGAGCCACCGCCCACTCCACAAACTCCGTAACAGGACGCCGCACACCGATCCCGCGCCGCAGCGCGTGCAGCCGCTCCCCCGCGCTCTCCGATCGGTCGTACACCGCCTGAAGCACAAGCAAGTCCCGCCGCGTCTGCTTATCCAACCCCCGTGCCACACGCCGCGGCTCGGGCCCAAGGTCCAGCACGCTCGGATCGTTCATCATCCCCGCCCCGCCGCCGCCAGCCGACCCAACCCCCGACGAGTTCTCAAGCAACGCATCGACCAGCCGCGGCACCACATTGCCCAGCACCGCATCCAGATGGTCAACCAGCCTTGTCTGCTTGAACGAATCCGTCGGCGTCGTCTGCCCCTTCCGCGTCTGACGAACCAGCCGCGCGTGCAGCCGCTCCAGAAACGCCGTCATATCGTCGTGCGCAATCAGCAACACCTTGTTCTGCGGCTCGTTCTGATTATGCAACGTCACCGCGTGTTGAATCTGCAAACGCAGCGTCGTCTTCCCGCTCCCCTTCTCTCCGAAGACCACCGCCGACGAAGGCCGACGAAGATCACCCACAACCTTCTCATAGTCATTGTGCTGCGCCCGGCTCGCCAGCGAAGCCGAAACACTCGCCACCGCACCATCACCACCATCAAGCCCAACCGCAAGACCCGTCGCCGCAACCCCGCCCCGCCGCCCACCCGCCGCCACCAGGCGCGCCAGCACCGAGTCCTGCCGCGCTTCTTCAGCGCGGAACGGATTCTCCACGATCCCAAAGTGCTCAAGAAAACTCGTGGGCGTCATGCGCTGCTCACGCCAAGCCAAAGGACCAAGACCCACGGCTCACCAAAGCCGTGCACAAACAACGATACGCCCAACACGGTCATCCCGCGCTTCGCTCCGCACCAACTCGCGTCTCGCGACTCGCGACTTTCTCAATGATCGACCTGATGCCCCAGCATCGGAGCGATCTTGCTCATCATCGTGTCGAGCGTCTTCTTGTCCTTTGCTTCAAGATTTAGCCTCAGCAGCGGCTCCGTGTTGCTCTTGCGCACGTTGCACCACCAGCCGTGCTTGACGAAGCAGTCGATCGTCACGCCGTCGAGCTCATCAACCGTCCCCATCGCACCGAACTCCGCCTTGAGCTTCGCCAAGGCCGCGTCCTTGTCCTCGATCTGGAAGTTGATCTCCCCGCTCTGCTGATACCGCTTCAGCGGCGCCGCCAGCTCGCTGAGCTTCTTGCCCGTCTCCGAGAGCACCGTCAGCACCGTCGCCATCGCGATCCCGCCGCTGTCGGCGTTGAAGTTCTTCGCGAAGTAGAAGTGCCCAGAAAGCTCGCCGCCGAAGCACCCCTTGTTCTCCGCCAGCGCCGCCTTCATGAACACGTGCCCGACCCGGCTCCGCACCGGCTTCCCGCCCGCCTTGACGATCTCCTCGCTCACCGCCTTCGTGCTGCGAAGGTCAAACACCACCGCGCTCCCCGGGTTTTCCTTCAGGAAGTGCTTGCACAGCACGCCCGTCAGCACATCGCACCCGATGATCTGCCCCTTCTCGTCCACCGCCACGCACCGGTCCGCGTCCCCGTCATAGCAGAACCCAACGTCCGCCTTCTGCGCAATCACCGCGTCGCACGTCTGCTTCACGTTGCTCGCAACCAGCGGGTTCGGCTCGTGCACAAACTCGCCCTTGCTGTTGTCGAAGTTGATCTCGACAATCTCCAGCCCCTCCACCGTGTGTTTCTTGCTCCCGAAGACCTTGGGCACCATCGTCCCCGCCATCCCGTTGCTCGCGTCGATCACCACCTTCAGCGGCTTCTTCCCCTTCCGCGCACTCAGATCCAAAAAGCTCAGCACGTGCGCGCGGTACGCCTCCCACAGATCCCGCTTCTCCACGCGCCCGCCCGCCGAGGTGAAGTTGTTCACAAAGTCCACCGTCGCGGAGAACTTGCGAACCTCCGCAAGCCCCGTGCTCTCCCCCACAGGCTTCGCCTTCCGCTTGCTCACCTTGAACCCGTTGTACTGCGGCGGGTTGTGGCTCGCCGTGCACATCACCCCGCCCGCACAATCAAAGTGATTCACCGCGAAGTACACGAACGGCGTATCCACCAGCCCAACGTCCAGCACGTTCCCGCCATGATCCGTGATCCCGCGGATCAGCGCCTCCGTCAGGCTCGGGCTGCTCTTGCGCATATCACGCCCCACCACCACGTTCTTCATCATGGGCGAGCCCTCGCCCGCGCTCGCGGCATCCTGCAGCAAAAACCGCGAGCACCCAAACCCGATCTGCCGCGCCATCCCCTCGTTGAGCGGATCCGGATACGTCCCACGAACGTCGTACGCCTTGAAAACCTTGCCGAGCATGTGCTGCTTCCTCTTCTTATCTGCCGTGTGCGTGCTTCGCTGTTGCCGCGTTCAGACTCTTGACCGTCTTCCACTCCACCCCGCCCGGACCTGCCCATTCCTCGACCCAATCTCACCCGAACTTCAAGCAAACAGGCTCCGACCTTCTCGGGCCGTCAGGTTAGCCACCCGGGGGGGGGGGGGGGGGGGGGGGGGGGGGGGGGGGGGGGGGGGGGGGGGGGG
>JAVTWO010000057.1:0-13136 GCA_032229765.1 Phycisphaerales bacterium
CCGAACCCCGGATACCGGCCGCCGCGTGCTCAAGCCCCGCGCCCATCACCCGCTCGTGCACGCTGCGCGGCCTGGGCATCGCCAGCCCAGACTCCTCGCACAGCAGCCGCGCGGTGATCTGCGACGAAAGGAAAATCACCGGCAAGCCCGAGCCCGGGTGCGTCCCCCCGCCGACGAGCCAGAGGTTCTTCGTGTCCGGCAGGTGGTGCTGAGGCCTGAAGCACAGCATCTGCGTGAGGTTGTGCGCCAGGTTGAACGTCGCCCCGAAGGCGATGTTGTCCGCCTGCCACCCCGCAGGGGTGATGGCGCTCTCGCGCACGATCCGCGGGCGGATGTCCTCGCCGATCAGCGCACTGATCCGGTCCAGCGCCCGCTCACGCGTCAGCGCCGCCGCACCCTTCGGGCTCGTGTCGTTCCAGTCGATCCCCGACTTCTGATTCGGCGTCGGCACCAGCACGTACAGCGCGCTATCGCCCTTGGGCGCCAGCGTCTCGTCCGTCCGCGTGGGGTTGCAGACGTACACGCTCGGGTCGTCGCTGAGCTCCATCGTTACCGCGATCTGGTCGATGTTCTTCTTGTAGTCCGCCGCGATGCGGATGGTGTGGTGCGCCAGGTCCACCTTGCCCTTGATCCCCAGGTACAGCATCGCCGTGCTGCACGAGTAGCCCATCTTGTCGAGCTTCGCGTTCGACCAGCTCGCGCGGTTCCCCGCGGGCACAAGGTTCTTCAGCGCCCACGCCGCGTCGGCGTTCATCACCACGTGGTCGGCGCGCCGCTCCACCCCGCCCACCACCAACCCGCGCACGCGAGGTCCATCAAACGTCAGCCGCTGCACCGGAGAGCCGGTGTGGATCTTCACCCCCATCTCCACGCACGCCTCCGCCATCGCCGTCATCAACGCGTTGCACCCGCCCCGCGGATGCCACACCCCGTACTCATACTCGATATACGGCAGGATCGTGAACAAACTCGGGCACGAGAAAGGCGACATCCCCAGGTACTTCGTCTGGAAGCTCATCGCCAGCTTCGTGTACGGACTGCTGAAGTACTTCCCCAGCATCGCGTGCACGCTCTTGCCCGGCGAAAGGTGAGGACCCGCCTTCACCAGCTTCGGATCAATCAGGTCCGTCATCGACTGGTACGGGCTCCGCAGCACAGGCTCAAAGGCCCGCAGCTTGGCGCGGTTGTCACCCAGGAACTTCGCAAACGCCGCCCCGTCACGCGGATCGATCGCCGCGAGCCGCTTGGACATCTCCGCCACGTCCTGCGTGCAGTCGATGGTCAGGTCGCTCTGCCCCTCCCGCGCCATCACCAGGCGGTACATCGGGTCCAGCCGCGTCAGCTCCGCATAATCGCTGAGCCGCCGACCCGTCGCCGCGAAGATCTCATCCAGCACGTACGGCATCAAGAAAAACGTCGGCCCGCGATCAAAGTGGTACTCGCCCAGCGAGATCCGCGCCGTACGCCCGCCGATGCGTTCGTGCGCTTCATAGACCTCCACCCGTGCGCCGGAGGAAGCGAGCAGCATCGCCGCCGCCAACCCCCCGGGGCCCGCTCCGACGATCGCGACAGAAACAGATTGTGCATTAGGCATAGATGTTGGTGCGTCCGTGCAAACTGGCTCGACCGAACGCGTGTCGTGGTTGATGCCGGGTGGGCTCAAGGCAGTGCCGGATCCGCGGGGTCCGGGGTTTGGGGTCAGGGGGGTATCGGCATCAACCCGCCTATATTACCGTCACCTCACCGTCAGGATTCGGGAGCCCTCGCTTTGATCGTTCCGCCAACTTGGGCTTTGTCTGATCGCCTCGCGTGGTGCAAACGCTTCAGGCATCTGCTCGCCTCAGCCGCTCCGAAGCTCGCCAAACTCGCCTCCGACGAGATCGGCAAGCCCGAGCCCCAGGCCCTCGCCTCCGAGATCATGCCCCTGCTGGCCTCCTGCCGCTGGCACGAGCGCCACGCCAAACGCCTGCTCTCCGACACGTCCCTCCGCTCGCGCCCCTTCTGGCTCATGGGTCAGCGTCACCGCACCCGCAGGGCTCCTTTGGGCACCGTCGCCATCATCGCCACCTGGAACTACCCGATCAACCTGCTGGGCGTGCAGCTCATCCAGGCCCTCATCGCCGGCAACCGCGTCATCGTGAAACCCTCCGAGCGCTCGCCACGCACGCAGGCCTACCTGCTCAAGCTTGCCCGCCACGCCGGCGCCGACGAAGCCACGCTCCGCTGGACCGAGCCCACCCGCGAGGCCGGCCCGCGCCTGCTCGCTTCCGAGCATCTCGACCACGTCGTCTTCACCGGTTCCACCGAGGTCGGGCGTCTGGTCGCCCGCGTCGCCGCCGAGCGCCTCATCCCCACCACCCTCGAACTCTCCGGCTGCGACAGCGCGTTGGTCCTCAGCGACGCCGACACCACCCTCGCCGCCCGCAGCATCTGGTACGCCCTGACGCTCAACAGCGGGCAGACCTGCATGGCCCCGCGCCGCGTCATCGTCAGCGACGAGGCGTACCCGTCCTTCGTCGCGGCTCTCTCCTTCCTCGCCGCGGGCGCAAAGCCCCTGCCGCTGATCGACCACGCCGCCCGCGAGCGTGTCTTCTCCCTTGTCAATCAAGCCCTCAGCGCCGGGGCACGTTCGCTGCTGGGGGTCATCGAGCCGCCGCTGAACACCGATCCGGCCGCACGCCCGCTCATGCGTCCGCTGGTACTGGTCGACTGCACAACCGACATGCCGCTCACCCAGGGCGAGCACTTCGCCCCCGCCCTCGCGGTCATCCGCGCCACCGGCGACGCCGCCGCGATCAACCTCCATCGCGGCTACGACAAAAAGCTCGCCACCTCCCTCTACACGCGCAACACCGCTCGCGCCCGCACGCTCGCCAACGATCTCTCCAGCGGCGTGGTCACCATCAACGACACCATCCTGCCCACCGCCCACCCCGCCGCCTGCATCGCGGGGATCGGTCCCTCGGGCTGGGGCGTCTCGCGGGGTGTCGAAGGCCTGCTCGCCATGACCCGCCCCGTGACGCTCAGCGTCACCTCATCGCGCGTGCGCATCCCCGCTGAGGACCCCGATCCGACCGCCGCAAAGATGCTCGCCCGCCTGACGCGCTGGCTCTACGCCAAGTCATCTGTGGTCGCCCCTCCCCCAGACGAACCCACAACCGAGCCTACAACCGAAACCCGCGCCGACCATACACCGAGCGGGCCAACAGCCACTCCGCAGAACAACGAAATCAAGCCGAACGTCAAGCCTCACCACGCCGCACAGGACCACGCATCATGACCACCAGCACCTCCGCCGCGATCCTTCCCACCATCGCCCCCGAACGCCGCGATTCCCAGCAGACCGCCTTTAAAGCCGTCGTCGTCGGTGGCGGCCTCGCCGGTCTCGCCGCCGCGGTTGAGCTCGCCAGCAACCTCGGGCCCAACGCCGTCGCCATCGTCGAGAAGAACCTCCACCTCGGCGGCAAGATGAACATCCTCTCCGATCGGGGCTTCACCTTCGACATAGGCCCCACCATCATCACCCTGCCGCAGGTCCTCAAGGGCATCATCACCCGCACCGGCCGCAAGACCTCCGACTACATCGACCTGCGCAACCTCGACCCGCAGTGGCGCTGCTTCTACGACGACGGCACCGTGCTCAACCTCCGCAGAACCCTCGACGACATGCTCGCCGAGCTCCGCACCACCTTCCCCAACTCAGGTGCCGACGCCGGTTTCCGCTCCTTCGTCGAGTACTCACGCCGAATGTTCTCGCTCAGCGAAAAGGTCTTCTTCTACAAAGATCTCGGCTCCGTCGGCGACATGATGCGCCTCACCCCGCTGGGCGACCCGCGTCTGCTCCGCGACGTCCTCGCGATGCGTATGCACTCCACCGTCGGCGCCACCGTCGCCAACCACATCAAAGAGCCCCACCTCCGCCAGCTCTGCGAGCACTTCCTCCAATACGTCGGCTCCTCACCCTTCCTCTCCCCCGCCATCCTCTCCCTCATCGCCGCCGCCCAGGTCGACCACGGCTGCTGGTACCCCATGGGCGGCACCCGCAAGGTCGCACAATCCCTCGAACGCCTCGCCTCCGAGCTCGGCGTCGTCGCCTTCACCGGTGTGGGTGTCAAACGAATCACCACCCAGGGCAACAAAGCCACCGGCGTTGAACTCGACGACGGCCGAACCCTCACCGCCAACAGCGTCGTCAGCAACTGCGACGTCCAGCGCACCATGCGCAGCCTCCTCGACACGCCACAGGCCCGCACGCGCCAAACGAAAATCGCCAAGGACTACACCCCCGCCTGCTCGGGCGTCGTCCTCTACCTGGGCCTCGATCGTCAGTACGACCACCTCGCCCACCACGACTTCCTCTTCAGCCGCGACTCGCACGAAGAGTTCGACGACATCTACACCAAGGGCATCCCGGCGCGCGATCCATCCATCTACCTCGCCGTCCCCTCTCGCACCGACCCCGCTCAGGCCCCGCAAGGCTGCGAGGCCCTCTACGTCCTCATCCACACCCCCTACCTCCGCCCCGGTCAACGCTGGACCGGCCCCGGCGGGCTCATGGAGCAGTACCGCCCCGTCGTCATCAACAAACTCAAAGCCTGCGGCCGCATGCCCGACCTCGAAAAACACATCGTCGTCGAACACCACCTCCACCCCAACCTCATCGACACCATGTACAACGCCGAGGGCGGCGCGATCTACGGCCTCGCCTCCCACGGTCGCCTCAAGGGCGGCTTCAAGCCCCGCAACCGCTCCATGGTCCTCAGCAACCTCTACCTCGCCGGCGGCTCCGCCAACCCCGGGCCCGGCGTGCCCATGGTCCTCATGTCGGGCGTGACGGCCGCCCGCTCGCTCATCGAAGACCTCGGCGCCAAGCCCAAGGGCGAACTCGAAATGAAGCCCCTGCAAATGCCCGTCGCATGAAGCGCGTTGTTCACTCTTCGGACTCCTCTCTGTGCCCTCCGTGACTCCGTGGTGATTCCGTCTTTGAAATCGTGAATACCCAGAAGCCCAACCCGGACCTCCTCTGGCCCAGCGCCACCTCACCCCACGTGGTGCGGTTCTTCCAATGGTGGATGGGCAAGATGTTCCGCAAGGACTTCAACACAATCCGCGCCATCAAGGGCACGACGGAGATCCTCAGCGACCTCGATCAGCACCAGGGCCCCGTGCTGGTGCTCATGAACCACCAGTGCTGGTGGGACCCGCTCATCGGCATGTACATCGCCCGCCACCTCACCCCCGCGCGGTCGATGCTGGCGCCGATGGAACTCGCGATGCTCCGCAAGTTCCCGATCCTGCGCAAACTCGGGGTCTTCGGGCTCAACCCCGACGCCCCGCAGAGCCTCGAGATCATGATCGATCACGTCACGCAGGTCTTTCAGAAGACTCCGCGGACGAGCTTCTGGATCACCCCGCAGGGCCAGTTCGCCGACGTCCGCACGCCGGTGCGCCTGCGTCCGGGCGCCGCCGCGGTCGCCGCCCGCACGCCGGGGGTGAAGGTGGTCTGCCTGGCGGTGGAGATGGCCTTCTGGCTCGACCGCAAGCCCGAGATCCTGCTGCGTTTCGAGCCCTGCGAGCCCCCGCCCGCCCCGACGACGGCGGGCTGGAACCGAGTGATGACCCAGTCGATGCAGCGGAACGCGGACGAGCTGAGCAAGGCCGTGATTGCGCGCGCGGAAGCGGACTTTGCCCCCATCGCCCGCGTCCACGCCGGTCGCGCCGTGCGCGTCAACCCGCTTTACGACCTTTGGCTGAGGCTCCGGGGTCGCTCAGCGGAGCTTCGCGCAACCGACCGCGAGCAGGCCCGCGTGGCCCGGCCGCGTGCGCACGAACCTGCCCACGAAACCGAAAAACCCGCTGATCTGCACGCAACCACCGCGGAGCGAACCGCATGACCACGTTGATGATCCTCATGACGGTCGCGTGCGTCCTGTGCCTGATCGCCTTGGCGATGACGCTGTGGAACCTGAAGTTCTATAACCAACCCACCGAGGAAGAGGCCAACCGCGCCTTCGCCGCCCTTCAGCCCGGCGAGCCGTTGGTCTCCGTCTGCATCCCCGCCCGCAACGAGGAATCGAACATCGAGGCCTGCGTCCGCAGCGCCCTTTCGAGAACCGTTTCCGACATTGAGGTCTTGATCTATAACGATCACTCCACCGACCGGACGGGCGAGATTGTCCAGCGGTTGGCGCACGAGGACGCCCGCGTGCGCACGCCGGCGGTCGTGGATCTGCCCGTGGGCTGGAACGGCAAGCAGTTCGCCTGTCAGCAGATGGGCCTGAACGCCCGCGGGCGGTGGCTGCTCTTTACCGACGCGGACGTTCGATTGGAGCCCAAGGCCATCGCCGCGACGCTGGCGCGGGCGTCGTCATTGCGGGCCGACCTGATCTCCGGGATTCCGCTTGAGCGCACGCACACGCTGGGCGAGGCGCTGGTCATCCCGCTGATCCACTTCATTTTGCTGAGCTATCTGCCCATGGTGCGGATGCGCACCACGCCTGACCCGGCGGCCTCCGCCGGCTGCGGGCAGTACCTCTTCGTGCGTCGCGAGGCGTACGAAAAGGCGGGGCGTCACGAAGCGTTCAAGGCCTCGATGCACGACGGGATCATGATGCCGCGGACGTTGCGGCGTTCGGGCTTCCGGACCGATCTGTTCGATCCGACGACGTTGGTAAGCTGCCGGATGTACCGCGGGTTCGCACAGACGTGGCGCGGCTTCGCGAAGAACGCCTACGAAGGGCTCGGGTCGATCGTGCTGCTGCTCTTCGTGACCGTTGTGCATCTGCTGGGGCATGTGTTGCCGTGGATCGTGCTCGCGCTCGCGGCTCTTGGCTTCATCAGCGACGTGCCGGCCGTGGGACTCGCCGCCTTCGCCTGCGTGATCGCCCTTTCGCATCGGTTCTTCATGGCCTTGCGATTCCAGCAGCGTTTCATCGGTGCGGCCCTTCACCCGCTGGGGATCGTCCTCATGACCGCGATCCAGTGGCACAGCTTCGTGCTGCACATGCTGGGCAAGCGGACGTGGAAAGGTCGCGATACGAACGGCCGCGAGCTGGCTGCTCCCGCGATCACGCGAACGCAAGCGACGGAGCACGCCGCCCATGGCTGAGCCGACCGGTTCATCGCCCCCGCCCTCTCCCTCGGCTGAAACGCTTCTGGCGAAACTCCCCGAATCGCTCCGCACACGCTGCAAGCTCGCGCGTTTGGGCTCGAACAACCAAGTCCCCGCGCTGCTCTGTCATCCGGATTGGTCTACCTCGCGACCGATGCTGCTGTGGATGCACGGGCGCACGGCCGACAAGTTCCTCGATTCCGGCCGTTATCTGCGTCTCATCCGCGCGGGCATCGCGGTGGTGGCGCTCGATCTGCCCGCGCACGGCGAGCGCCTCGATCAGCCCCGACAAGAGCCGCAGCACACACCCGACATTCTCACGCAGATGGTCGGCGAGATCGACGGCGTGCTCGAATCCCTCGCGGGCGAAGCGTTCATGGGCGAAGGCGGCGTCGAGCTGTTCGACCTCGACCGAGCGGCGATCGGCGGGATGTCCGCCGGGGGCATGGCGACGCTCCGCCGCCTGTGCGATACGCACCCGTTCCGCTGCGCCGCGGTGGAAAGCACCGCGGGCGATCTGGGGATGCTCTGGGACCCGAGCAGCGGCTGGCCTGTGGCGCACCGCGAAGAGGTCGTGGAGGCCCTCGACCCCATGCGTCGCATCGCGAGCTTCAGGCCTGTGCCGCTGCTGGCGTTGCATTCGGAGATCGATCAGATCGTGCCGTTGCGCTGCGCGCGGAGCTTTCTCGATGCGCTGCGTGAGAGTTACGCACGCCGCGGGTTCCCGAGTGATTGGGTCCGCCTGCACACCTGGCCCGCCACGGGAGCGCCGGGGGAGCACAACGGCTTCGGTCGCGTCGCGGCGGAGGCAAAGACGCTGCACGTGGAGTTTTTGGTCAAGCACCTGGAGGCGTAGGGGAAGTCGCGAGACGCGAGACTCGAGTTCAAGTCGTGAGTGGTGAGTTGAGCACGCGTGATTGGCGCAGTGTTGTTCTGTGAACCCGCGCACGGCTCTGGAGAGCCGTGCCACCAAGATGCCCTTCACGGCTTCGTTGAATCGATCGAAACCTCAACCACGACGGTGTCGTCGCTGGGCGCGCCGACGCGGAAGGCGTCGACCTCGCTGAGCAGGCCCTGACACCAGCCGCCGACGGGGGTTTGCGGGCGCTGCAGGAACTGCTGCACGCGTCGATCGGAGAAGAGCGCCCCGGCGTCGTTGCGTGTTTCCACCGCGCCGTCGGTCAGGGCGATGAGCGTTTCGCCTTCGCGGATGGTCAGGACGGTTTCGTCGACGGTGAAGTCGTCGGGCCCGAGCACGCCGAGCATCGGCGCGGTGGATTCGATGACGCGGACGTTGACGGGTTGGCCGTTGGTTTGGTGCGGGCCTTTGGGTGTGCGGAGGAACGCGGGCGGATGGCCGCCGGAGGCGACGCGAAGCACGCCCGACACGGGCTTCTTGAGATCGGCACTGTTCGCACCGCCATCAGCCAACACGCCGGGTGCCTGCTCGTACGGATCGAGCCTGATGCACATCGCGGTGCAGTACAGCGCGTGGTTCGCCAGCGTCAGGTAGACGTACTTGTTCAGCGCGCAAAGGACCTTGCTTGGCGAAGCGTCCGGGTCCTCGGCGTACAACCGCTCAAGCTCGCCGGCGAGGCGATTGACCGTCAGCGCGCTGGAAATCCCGTGCCCCGTCACATCGAGCAACACAAGATTTAATCGCGGCTTGTCTTCGCCCTGCGAGGTATCCCAGCGCGCAAGCAGGAAGTCGCCGCCGATCTGACGCATGGGCTCGTAGCGGTAGTCAAAGCGTGCGAGCCCGCGGTGCTGGGGTGTGGGCGTGGGGAAGAGCGCCTCGTGGAGCTTCCGTGCGTCGACAAGCTCGCGGCGCATCTGCCCGTAACGGGCCTCAAAGAACCGCGTGCGGAAGAGCTCTGTCCGCCAGCGGTCTTTCACGAAGGCGATCATTGCGCCGGGCGCGAGGATGAAGGGCGAGATGATCGCCGCCAGCACCGCGTCGCGGATCGAGGCGAAGGTGATCCCGCCCCAGAAGCTCACCAGCGCGATGATCGCCACGTTCAACGCCAGCAGCGGGTAGATCGGTCGCAAAGCGTCCTTGAGGTTCCAGGGCAAACACGCGCACGCGGCCACGTGCATGATGAAGACCCGCTCGATGGGCAGCAGGTTGTCCTTCTGATAGATCGGGTACAGCACCATCGCAAAACCCGCGGCGATCTGGATCATCGCGCGGGCCATGCGTTGCAGATCGACTTTCTCGAGCTTGCCGACCCAGGCCCGCCAGCCCAGATAGCCGAAGAGCGTGATGGTGAGCGTGTCCGGAAGCGCACCGACGAGCTTGCCCCAGTGCCACCCCGTCGCATCGAGCCCGCGGATGACCCGCATGACGGGGATCAGGATCTCCTGCCAGAGACTTTGCAGCGAAAAGATGAGCGTGAAACCGGCCGTCACGACCGCGAACCAGACGAAGCGATCACGGATGAGGCGCGACGTCTCGGCCTGGTATTCCTCGTGAAAGTCCGTGGTGTAGACGGCCGCTGACATGCTCGCGAGCGAGCGTAGGAGCGTCGGGGCGATCAAGCGAGGGAGGGATTCGCAAGAAGCCCGAAGAGTCTGCAATCGGATGAACGCGATATCTCACCGCGGCTGAACACTTGCCGTCCCGATGAACGCGACAACGCCGGACGATGTGCGGGGGTACATCGTCCGGCGTTTCGCTGTTGCTTCCCCAGTTCACGCGACCGGGGTCAAAGAGATCTCCATCAACCAACCCACTCAAACGCACGGCAGGAACAACGCGTTGAAGAACGCGTTGTAATCGCCCTCGTTCACGCCGTTGTTCACACAAGACGGCGCTTCGCTCTTGGGCGTGCCGTCGTCGCACGCCACATCACAGAACGACCCGACCGCCGACACGCCCTGCGAAACCTGGAAGAAGAATCCCTCTGCGCTGAAGAACGCGTTGTAGTCCCCTTCGTTCGGCCCGGTGTTGCTGTTCACGCACCCCGGGTTCACGCCCAGCGGCACACCATCATCGCACGCGATATCCGCCGGGTTGCACGATGCCGAGGGCAGGTTCGACCGCAGGTTGAGCGTCAGGCGCCCGCCCTCGTCGATCGCCACACGCTGCCGAGCCTGGAACCCGTCTTCAAAGAAGATCCCGAGCTGCGCGATCCCGATGACGTACTCACCCGCGGGCAGCACGCCGTCTTGCCCCATCGCCACATCGCGCTCGTTGGGCGTGCCGTCCATCCGCCGCAGAGGTGACTTCGCACCGAACGACAGCCCGGGCTTGAAGGTGAAGCTGTTGAACGCCTGTCGAGCGATCAGTCGGCCATCGCTTGTGTAGATCGCCAGCGCTTCGACATTCCGCCCGAAGCCATCCGCCGAGCTCCCGGCCGCGTCGAAGTCCAGCCAATACCCGCTCGCGGGGCTGATCTCACGGTCGGTCGTGAAGCGGTACCACGACACCAGCCGATCGCTTAGCACGCTGCTGACAGACCTCGCGCCCCCGGTCAGCGTGCCCAGATCGACCGTGCTCGTCGGCTGCGCAATCGCCAGCCGCTCGCCCTCGCTAATCAGGATCGACACCGCCCCGCCCGTATCAAAGTCAAACGGCACCACCTCAAACAGCGGCGCAAAGCCGAAGTTCCGCGGCGCGATGCCCATGAAGTACTCGCCCGCGGGCAGGTCCACGCGCTCGTCAAACCACAGAGGTTGCCCAGTCGCCACCGTGAACGAAGGCCCAGCGCCGAACGTCCGCCGCGATGAGATCTCGCTCAGCGGATTGACAATCGCCCTCAGCCCGCCGGCTGAGTCATAGATCGCAACCGCCGCGTGCGCACCGGGCTGCGAATCCAACGTCGAAAGCACAAGTTCGAGATACCGCCCGTTCGCCTGCGTCACGTTGTTGCTCAGTGTGAACCGCGTCCACTTCACCGCATCATCCGCAACCGCCACGCTCGTGCTGATCACGTTCGAGTTCGCCGTGCCCAAGTCCTCAGCGCCCACCACGGCGCTCGCCGACCGTGCACCGCGCGAGATCACCAGCGTCGTGGTGTCGCTCTCGCCGTCATCAAACGCCGCCGTGCTGAACCCGCGGCCCTGGTTCGACGCGCCGGGCATCACCGCGACGTAGTACGTCCCCGCGTTGATGTTCCCATCGCGCCCGCCCACGCGCCCGTCATCACCCAGGGCGTTGCTCTCACCAACGCCGAAGCTGATCCACGCGTTGGCCTCGAACCCGTCGTTGTCGTCGCTGGCAATCACGTTCCCCGCCGAGTCAAAGACCGCCAGGTACGTGTTCCGCGTCGCGCCGGTGGTCCGCAGATCAAGATACTTCCCGTTCAACCCGCTGACATTCTCCGGCACATCAAACCGGTACCACCGCGTCTGCGCACTGCCCAGCGTCGTCGAAGCGCTCACCGTGCCGTTGATCACACCAAGATTCGTCGCCGTCGGCGCCGTCGCCGGGCGCGTTCCGCTACTGATCTTCAGATCGATCTGCCCGCCGCTCGCCGGCTCCTCCGGATCCGCGTAGACCCGGAATCCCTCCCTGGGCTGCCCTTGGAACGAGTTGCCCACCGCGAGGTAATACACCCCGCCCGCCAGCGGCCCGCTGAACCCCGTCGAGCCCAACGCACGCTCGCTGCCGCCGCCGATGAGGTTCACCTCGAAGAACGTCCCCAGCGACACGCCGCTGCCCATCCCCATCGACAACGTCTCGTTCGCAGCGCCCGAAAGCGTCGTCCCCTGCCCGAACTTCACCAGCCGCCCCTGCGCGTCATACAGCGAAATGCTCGGGAACTCGATATCCGGGCTCGTGACGTTGATATCCACGAACCGCCCGTTCTCCGCCGATACATCCATCCCGGTCGTATCAACCAGATACCACTTCACTTCGTTCGCCGACAGGCTCACGCTCCGCGTCACCATCGCCTGCGCCAGCGTGAAGGTCTCCTGCACCGTCGGGACCGCCGCCGTCGACACGCCCTTGACAAAGTTGAGCGTGAAGCTCGACGCCGGTCCGTCAACAAACGGGAACAGGTTGAACGGGTTCAGCTCGTTGTTGATCGGGTTGTACGTGTTGTCCACCGCCGGCTGTCGGCACACACCCACGTAATACGTCCCCGCGTACAGGTCCGACGTTCCGAGGGCAGTCCCAATCCCCGAGTTCGCCGCACCGCCGCCCACCCCGAACGACAACAGCCCCCGGCTGCCCACGCCCTTGAACGTGTCATAGTCGATCGGGAACCCTTCGTCATCGCACACCAGCAGCATCAGGTTGTCCGAGCTGCTCGCCGCTGTCACAATGTCCAGATACTGATTGTCCGCCGAGTCCACACGCTCGGTGCTGAACTTGTACCACTTCACCTCGAAGGCGCCCATCGTCCCGCTCACCTGCATGCTCTGGGTGATAGCGCCGAGATTCACCGTCCCCGTTGGCTCGGCAAACGTCGGATCCTCCGCAGTGATCTCCAGCCCGCTGACCGTCTGCTCAAGCGTCTGCCCCGTCAGGTCCTGCGCAAACACATCGATCAGCTTCACCGTCCACGTCCCGCCCGACGGATAAGGCCCGCCGGGCAACTCCCGCAAGATATCCGTCCGCAAAACCGACCCCGGCGCCTGCGTCGTATCGGGCAACAACTTCACAAAAACCGCCTCACGCCCCGGCGGCGTCACCAGCGCCCCAAGATCCGCCGCGAAGTTGTCCGGCACATTCTCCACCCGCACCTGCCCTTTGAACCGCATCCGCGCAACCTGATACCCCGCGTTCAGCGTGAACGTGAACTCCGTGTTGAGCGGATTCACCGCGCCGCCAAAGAACTCATCCGTCCCAAACACGCCAATCGGCGTGGGCGCAACCGTTGTCTGCTGCGGCGCCGCAACCGCCAACCCCGCCGAAAGGAAAATCCCCGCCGCCCCAGCCGCGAACCGACCCGCCACGCCCCGCCGACCCGTCAACTCCGCCACGCTCATTCCAGTCCGATTCCGCGTCATGGCCTGCTCCGTTCGTTCTCTCCCGGCCCCGCGCCGAGATGGTTCCCTTCGGTGGCGCGGGCGGGGG
>JAVTWO010000058.1:0-13094 GCA_032229765.1 Phycisphaerales bacterium
GCGCCGCTGGGGAAGGGGCAGCGAGCGTTGATTGTGGCGCCGCCGCGGACGGGCAAGACGGTTCTGCTGCAGAAGATGACGAAGGCGATCAGCAAGAACTATCCGGACGTGAAGATCATCGTGCTGCTGGTGGACGAGCGTCCCGAAGAAGTGACGGACTTTAAGCGGAACACGCCGGCGGCGGTGGAGGTGGTGGCGAGCACGTTCGACGAGCAGAGCGTTCGTCACGTGGCGGTGGCGGAGATGGTGATCGAGAAGGCACGGCGGATGGTGGAGTTTGGGGAGGACGTGGTGATCTTCCTGGACTCGATCACGCGTCTGGCGCGGGCGTACAACAACGAGATGCCGCACAGTGGAAGGATTATGTCGGGCGGTATCGACGCGGGAGCGTTGCAGAGACCGAAGAAGTTCTTCGGTGCCGCTCGTGCGATCGAGAACGGTGGCTCGCTGACGATCATCGGCACGGCGCTGGTGGACACGGGCAGCAAGATGGACGAGGTGATCTTCGAAGAGTTCAAGGGCACGGGCAACAGCGAACTGCACCTCGACCGCAAGCTCATGGACAAGCGGATCTATCCGTGCATGGACGTGGCGGCCAGCGGCACGCGGCGCGAGGAGCTGCTGCTTGATCGCAAGGAGCTTGAGCTGGTTTATCGCCTGCGGAAGGTGCTCAGCGATATGAACGTCGTCGAGGCGATGGAACTGCTCAAGAGCCGAATCGGCAAGTACAAGACCAACGCCGAGTTCTTGATGTCGATGGCGATGGGCTGAGCGGTCGGCGATTGAGGCTGTGGTTGAGGATTGGGTGACGGAGGATCGACCGGGTGATGTCAGCCGGGCGCGGTGGCGTGCGCCGGGGGCTTTGCGGGTGATCCGGGTGATGTGCAGAAGCTGTCGTGGGTGTAAAGCCGGGTGATTGGCGTTACACTGGTGGATATGGCGGCGATCGGCGGTCCCAACTCGTGGGGCGGGGGGATCACGCTGGGCGTGGCGGCGGCGCAGATGAAGGCGTCGTCGGGCGGTTCGTCGGGTGCGCCGATGTCGCGGCATGCGCGCGGGCTTTTGCGGATGCTTGTGCTGCGTGTGGTGCTTGCGACGTTATGGGCCGGTCTTTTGTGCGTCGCGGGGCTGTGGGTGATGGTGGATTGGATCGATCGATTCACTGCGTACCGCTGGGCGTGCCTGATCGGCGGGGGGACGGCGCTGGCGATGGGGCAGTTCGTCTTCGCGGCCCTGGTTGCGGACCGTTTGTTCCCGCGGGTGAACCCGTGGGTGTCGTGGAGCATACAAGGGGTCTCGGGGCTGGTGTACGTGGTGGGGCTGGTGGTGCTGGGGTTACTGCTGACAGGAGTGATTCGGTGATCACACAGGGCAAGGACGCGAAGTGGTTGGCGGTGCTGGCGGGTGTGGCGGTGGGGCTGGGGACCACGCCCGGGCTTCGTGCGCAGCCGACGACGGAAGGTGGCAAGCCCGCGCCGGCGTCGGCTCCTGCGCCCTCGAAGCCTGAAAGCCCGGCGAAGCCTGAAGCGCCCGCGGAGAAGCCGCTGACCGCGCCGTCGATCAAGGAGTTGGCTGCGCGAGGGCTGGTGCGTGCGGCGTTGACGGATCTGCGTGCGAACAGCGCTTCGACGACCGAGGATTACCGCGTGGCGCTGGCGTTGCTGCGGAAGGCGTGCGAGTTGATGCCGGGGGATTCGGACTTGCTGAGGCTGGCGCTCGACGCGGCGGAGCAGGCGGGGGAGAGCGGCGCTTCGGAGGCGATTCTGCGTGAGATCGTCAAGGCCGACCCGGAGGACACGGTCAGCCAGTTGTCGCTGATCACGGCGCGGATCAACCGTTTGCAGGACATCGCCTCGCGGATTGCGCAGTACGAGGTCTTTCTGGGCCCGCGCGGCGCGGGGCTCGACGCGACGGTGCGCAGCCGACTGGCGCTGGATCTGGCGCTGCTGCTGCGTGAGCGCGGTGATGCGGCGGGTTTTCAGAAGCGGCTGACAGAGGCGACGCAGCTTGACAAGACGAACAAGGACGCCGCGGCGTTGGCGTACGCGTTCTATCGCGAGACCGGCGGGGACGAGGTGCAGCGGCTGGAGATGCTCGTGAACCTGCTGGGTGCGGACCCGCTCGATGAGGCGACGCACCTGGAGATCGCGAGGCTGCTCGCGGCGGTTGGCGCGTCGAGCGAGGCGATGCGGTTCTATCGCAACGCGATGGCGCTGACGGAGATTGAAGGACGCCAGCCCGATCTGGAAATCGCCACCGAACGGTCGAACGTCTTCTTTGCGGCCGACGGGCCCGAGGCGGCGCTGAAAGAGCTCAATAAGACCGTCCGCGATGCTCGGCGAGATCTGACGAGCCTTCGCAGGCAGCTCGAAGAAGCCAAAAAGCCCCTCACCGACATTCCTGAAGTTTCCACCATCAGGCTCGACCTTGCCAACGAGCGCACGCGGCTGCTCGCGGCGCACGCCCTGGGTGATCAGGAGTCGCTGTCGGAATCGGCGCAGGATCTCGTCGCCTCCATCGCGGCGCTGGATGGGTACATCGAGAAGCCCGACACACGCCCCAAGCGCATGACCGAGGAGCGGGTGAAGCTGCTGAAAGAAGTCTGGCGGATCGACGGGCCGTTCGTCATGCTGCTGGTTGGGCTTGATCTGCCCGGTGCGGAGAAGCAGATTGAGGCTCTCCGCGCTGCGAAGGACGAGTTGGCCCCCTCGGCGGCGGTGATGGCGCGCCTCGAAGGCTGGCTGGCGCTGCGCAAGGGCAAGCTCGACGAAGCGCGGAGCTGGTTTGAGAAGGGCGAGGCGAGCGACGCGTGCGTGCAGCTCGGGCGGGCGGCACTCGCGGAGATCGAGGGGGACAAAACGCGCAGCGCGGAGATGTACGCCGCGGTGTGGCGCGGCGCGTCGGAGACGTACCTCGGTGCGTACGCGCGGGCGATGAGCAAGAAGCTCTCGGGTAAGCAGCCCCCCGCGGCGTTGGTCGGTCAGCGTGCCGGCGGGTATGCGCAGGGCGTTCCGAAATGGATCGACGACATGATGCGCTCGCCGAGGAGCTTCATGACCATCGCCGCGGCGCCGGAGAAGGCGAGCCTGGGCCCGCTGGATCCTGTGAAGATGACGGTGAAGATGCGGAACACGGGGCAGACGACGCTGCGCGTGAGCGCGGACGGGCCGCTGAACAGCCGGTTCCTGCTTTCGCCCGACGTGCGTGTGGGCGCGACGATCGAGACGGGCGTGCCCGAGGTGATCAGGCTCGATCGTCGGTTCAGCCTTGAGCCCAGGCAGGAGATCGCGGTGACGGTCTGGGCCGATCCGGGCTATGGCGGCTGGCTGATGGACAACGTCGCGGTCGATTCGTCGCGCGTGCGGTACCGCGTTTTGCAGGGGTTTGAAGTCGCAGACGGCTTGACGAAGCAGGGCTCGCACTGCCTGGCGGTCGACGTTGATCAGGTCCGGCGCGAAGGGCTGCGTGGGATGAAAGCGCCGATCGGCGAGCTCATGGACCGCGTGGAGAAGAGCGAAGGTGCCGACTTCGCCCACGCGATTGCCTCGGCGCAGATGAAGCTTGCCAGCGTGGGGACCGAGGGCGGCATGGCCTCGAGCGATGCGCAGCAGCTCTGCAACGCGCTGCTGAAGCGGTACGCGAAGGAGAGTGTCGATGGGCGGCTGCTGATGCTCACGCGCATGCCCAGCACGCCCGGCGCGGGTGTCTTCTCGTCGGGTGTGCGCGCCATCGAGGACACCGACGCGGCGGTGAACATCGCGAAGATCGTTTCACGCGTGAGCAACGCGGAAGACCCGTGGCTCAAGTCGATGCTCACCAACAAGGACGCGGAGGTGGCGCTGGTGGCGAAGCTGCACCAGCAGCGGCTGAGCGCCGGGGCGAATGTGCTTGGGAACATGAAAGCCGTGCGGATCCCGACGAGCACCGCGCCCGCGAGCGGGGCGAAGGGTGCGGCACCCGCGGGTGGGAACGCTCCAGCTTCGGGCACGACAACGCCCGGTGCTGCTCCAGGTGCGACGCCGAACGCCGCACCAGCCCCCGCAAGCGGAGGGAGCGGCGGAAAGTGAGCCCCGCTTCGTCGAGTGCTGCATCAGGCGAGCGGATCGACGCGGGCGCGCCGGGGTTCAAGCGTGTCATCGGTTTCGTGCTCGGTGCGGCGCTGCTGGCCCTCGCGGCGTGGATCATCCATCGACAGTGGGGGGAGCTTTCGCACGCGTGGCAACGCGTCGGGCGCGCGCCGGTTTGGCTGGTGGTCTTTGCGGTTGTGCTGCCGATTGTCAACTGGCTGCTGACCTCGGGCGTGCTATTGACGCTCACGCGGCGCTACGGGCGCGTGCCCAGCGGCGACATGCACGCGATGGTCGGTGCGGCGTGGCTGTTGAACTACCTCCCGTTGAAGCCCGGGCTCTTCGGGCGTGTGCTGCTGCACAAGCTTCGGCACAAAATCGCCGTGACCGACTCGATCAAGGTGCTGCTGCACGCGGTGGTCTGCGGGCTGGTAGCGGCCTTCGCCTCCGGGCTCTTGATGGTGCTGATTGTCAAAGCGACCAGCAGTATGAGCGGCGGTGAGGCGCGTGCCGAGGGGCTGGTGCTCGGGTCGGTGGTCTTGCTCGTTCCCGCGCTGCTGGCGTATGTGCAGACGGTGCGAGCACCGAGCGACGGCGGCGGCGCGAGCGAGCCGGAGGTTTTCTTGATGGCCGTGCTCATGCGGTGCGGGGATCTGGCGATCTGGTCGCTGCGATTCGCGTGCGCGTTCTGGGTGCTGGGCATCCCGCTGGACGCGACGAAGATCGTCGTGATCGCCAGTGCGACGCAGATCGCGAGTCTGCTGCCGATTCAGATCGGTCTGGCGGAATGGGCCGCCGGGTTGATGCTGGCGCTGCTGGTGGGTAAGAGCGAGCCGGTGATCATGGGTGGAGGCGAGTATTCGCGCGAGGCGCTCCTGGCGCTGGGGCTGTCGGCAGGCTTGTTGAATCGGGCGGCGGAGCTCATCGGCGCGCTGGCGGTGGGGGGGCTCTCGCTGCTGAAACTGCGGGCGTGGGCGCGTGCGGGGCAAACCGCACCCGCGGCTTGAACGTATGGAATGAGTCAGGACGAAGGCGTCACGGTTCGCAGGGCGTTTGCATAGCCAACCCGCGGCGACGGTCATCTGCGGCATGAAAACCGCGACCCGATAACCACGCCGGGGGTTTGTTGGGCGATCGGTGCGGCACGCGCCAAGATCAGCGGCGGATCGGTCGATGTTTCACGGGTCGCGGGGTTCGGTGCGCAGCGCACAAAGCCCGCGGCGTCAGCAACCGGCGCGCCCGAACTGGCGCATCGGTTCTCAGTGTCTGCGAGTGCGGCATCTCGGCGTTGCGGGCAAAGTCGTCGGACGGATCGGGCCTGACCAAGGAGGGCGGCTTCGATGGTGAACACGATCGAGCAAGATCACGGACGCTTCCGGCAGATCGTCAAGGGCAAGCTCCGCAAGGACCTCAAACGCTTTATCGCGCGCGGCGAGATGATCGGGCGCGAAGGCAAAAAGCTCGTTTCCATCCCCGTGCACGATATCGATATCCCCACTTTCCGTTACGGCGACAACGCCGGCGGCGTGGGCATGGGCGAGGGCGGCGAGGGTCAGCCCGTCGGCGGCGGCAAGGGCGAGGGCGGCGAGAACGAAGGCAAGCACACGCTCGAAGTCGACGTCTCGCTCGACGAACTCGCGGACATCCTCGGCGAAGAGCTCAAGCTGCCGCGGATCCAGCCCAAGGGGCACCACACCGTCACGACGGTGAAGGACAAGTACAGCGGCGTGCGCCCCGTCGGGCCCGCGGCGCTGCGGCACTTCAAGCGCACGTACCGCACGGCCCTTCGCCGCCAGCTCGCCATGGGCATGTACGACCCGGACAACCCGGTGATCATCCCCGTGAAGGAGGACATGCGGTACCGCTCGTGGGTTGAGGTGAAGAAGCCGCAGAGCAACGCCGCGATCATCTACATGATGGACGTCTCGGGCTCGATGGGCGATGAGCAGAAGAACCTTGTGCGTCTGCACGCCTTCTGGATCGATACGTGGCTGCGGCGGAACTACGAAGGGATCGACAGCCGGTACATCGTGCACGATGTCACTGCGCAGGAAGTTGATCGCAGCACGTTCTTCTCCGTGCGAGAAGACGGCGGCACGAAGATCAGCTCCGCCCTGAAGTGCTGCTCGAAGCTCATCGAAGACACGTACGACCCGAGCGACTGGAACATCTACGTCTTTCACTTTTCTGATGGCGACAACTCGTCCGACGCCGACAACCGCGAGTGCTGCGACATTCTGCGGAAGGACCTGCTCAACTCGGTGAACCTCTTTGGGTATTGCCAGGTGAAGTCGGCGTACGGCTCGGGGCATTTTCTGAACGTCCTGCGCGAGGCGTTCCCCAGCTCGGCCTTTGGTGGTGCGGACGCGGGCGGTGCGACGGTGCAGAGCGGTGCCGCACCGGCGGATTCGGCCGACAGCAAGGTCATCACCACGCGGGTCAATGAGCGTGAGGACATCCTCGAATCGCTGCGGGTCTTGTTCAAGGCCGGTCGATGAGCGGGCCGGCAGCGAGCGCGGCGCTATGATCCCGCACCACCCACCTGTTCATCGGCCGATGTTTTTGCGGACGCGGGCAACGAAGCGAAGCTGCGATTCAGACCAGCGAAGAACCCGCGAGCGTGCGACGTGATCATCCTGCCTTTGTACGCGCTGTACATCTGGTTCCTGGCGTTCCGCTGGCGGCGGACGTGGCGCGGGTATGCCGTGAGCGCCGCGGGCGGGCTGGCGGTGTTGCTGCTGGCGATCATCGGCGACAAGTACTTCGGCGGCGTGAGCGACAAGGTCGACCGGTTCGACCTGATGAAGGTGATCTTCTGGGCCGAGGGTGCCGCGGTCTTCTTCGTGGGCACGATCATCGCCAGCGCCCCGCGGAGCGACGGTCGCGTGCGGTGCCTCTACTGCCGATACGACCTGTCGGGCCATGCGCACGAGCAGATCCCGGTGTGTCCGGAGTGCGGCATGCCCGCCGACGGTTTCGCGTCGATGCGCTCGCAGCGGCTGGACCCGGAGCAGGCGAAGCAAGCCATCGAGATGCGGAAGAAAGCCCTGGAGCTGGAGTTCGAAGACCCCGAGGCGGCGGCGCGGATCACGCGGAATCTCGCGGAGCTGCGTGCCGCTCGAAAGGGTCCGGACTCAAAGGTGATCGGCAGCGAGGTCGCCCATGAGAACGAAGCATCACCCGCGGGCGATGCGCCGGGCGGCCCCCACAATCAGCACCAGCAGCGCGGGCCCGAGCGTCAGGCCCCAGCGCAGGGCGCTGAGCTGCGAATCTGAGAGCGCGGGGATGGTTGCCTGCGCAGAGGCCTCAGCACCCCGGCGGATCAGCGCGTCGCGACCGGCGAGCCAGTTCACGCTCGCCGCGGCGAGCTCGACATTCCCCGGCAGCGCGGGCGATTCGCGCTTGTCCACTGTCAAGCGTGCGCCCAGCATCGTGTCCAGCAGCCAGGTGTTCGCGCCCACAATCACGATCCGCTGCGGCTGCGAACGCGTCTTCACCGTCCGCTCAACCGCGAGCGCCAGCGTCCAGAACTTGCCAGCAAGATCGTTCGACCCAGCGCGGGTCGCGCCCGCGTCGTCGTCGCTGGGGCTGTCAAAGCTCGGCGGGCGGGCCATGCCCTGCCGCTGCGATTCGTTCAGCGACGCGAACGTGCTCCACTCGCTTTCGAGCCAGCGCGACAGGCCGATCGGCACGCGGATGATCGGTTGCACCCGCACGCCCTCGCTGGTCTTGATCTCGCTGGCGTTGCTGACCGTATCGCCCGGGTAGCGGATGACCAAGGGCCATTGCAGCCGCAGCGGCAGCGCCTCGAGCGCCAGCGCGATGGGATGATCCGACATCGGCGCGGCAAGGTCGAGATCCGCCAGCGCGATCCGTCGGCCTCCCAAAATGCCCGAGCTGAGCAGCGGGCGACCGGATTCGACCTCGATCCCGATCGGCTGCAGGAAACTCGTCATCGGGTCCGCGGCCCGCGCCGCCTTCGTGCTCGACAAGCTCGCGCACAGCAGCATCGGCTCGCCCGCTTCGAAGAGCGTGTCGAGAACCTTTGCCAGTGCGCCCACGCGCGTGGCGTCGGCGGTCGAAGCCGCGGCTTGCGTGAGGATGATGTAGACCACCGGGCGCTTGTCGCGCTGGGCCTGCTCGATGGACTTCGGCGGATTGATGTCCAGCCCCGCGGGCCATTCCTCAAGGTCGATCCCGCGGAGGGCCAGCAGCTCCGCCAGCGAACGCAGGCCCGTCCACGCGGGGGCGGCACGCCCGGGGAGCGCGTGCGTCAAAACCGCAAGCGGGCGCGGGCGGTCGGTCATCGCGATCAACGCCGCGGCGATGCGGTCCTCTGCACGCCAGCGCAGATCGGGCGCGGTGAGGACGTTCCCCTCGGGCGTGGTGATCGGCGCGGGGAGAAGTTCGTCGATGGGGATTGCCGTGACGGGGAGCGGCTGCGATGCCGCGGCTTCGGTGGTGCCCTTCGTCGGCGGCCCGATGACCAGCGCCACCTGCGATTGCTGCACCGCGCCGGCGATGGTCAGCACGCGGAGCTTGGGCAGCGCGTCAAGGGCCGCCACCGCGCGTGCACCGGCATCGCGCGCCGGGTTCACCGCGTCGGCAAGCTCGCGGGCGATATCGCGGATCGCCTGCGGGATTTCCGTCCCCGGCGCTTTGATGCGACGATCCGCCTCGTCGCTGACCTTCGTGAGCGTGGGCAGCGCTGAAGCGAGCCCGCCGCGGGCGTTCGTTGACGCCTGATCGAGCTTGGGAATCCCCAGCCCGGGGATGTTCTCGCCCAGCAGCGTGCGGGCCTGAGCTGTCGACGCGCGAACCTGATCCGCCATCGTGCGGAGCTGGGCTGATTCCTGCGACGTTTGCGACTTCACACGATCAACCGCCGCGGTGCGGTCCACAGCCGAGATGCGTTCGTTCGCCGAGATCGCGGCGATGAGGGCCGCTCCGGAACGATCAAATGCCTCGGCGCTGGTCATCAGCGCTGCGCCGACCCGATCGGCGGCCGCGATGGCCGTCTCCACCGCAGCACGGTGCCGATCAACCAAAACCGATTCGCTCTGTGCCAGCTCGCGCAGCAACTGATCGAACCGCTCGGCACCTTCAACCGACGACGTATCGATCTCGCTGACGTTCAGTTTGCTCGACCCCCGCGCGAAGGTCGAGAGCACGTCGCTCAGCCGCCGGCGGGAGGTCGGGTCCGTCAACGCGTGCGACGAAGCCACCACCAATCGCGTCGGCCCGCGCAGCTCGGTCAGCAGCGCCAGCGTCGCGGGCGAAAGCTCGTGCTCGCGCGTGCTGGTCAGATCAAATCGACCCGTCGCCCGCGGGTCGTGCGCGAGCACGAGCAGCATCCCCGCGACCATCGTGGAGGCGAAGAGCACCACGAGCGCCCGCATCGACGAAGCAAATCGGCGCGAGGGAGCGGCGGGCGATGAGGCGTTGGATGTCCCGGGCTGCGAGGTCATCGCCACCTCCGTACTCGAAGGATCAACGCGCTCATGACCACCAGCCAGCCAGAGACCAGCACGAAGTACGCGATGTGCGAAGTATCCACGAGGCCCGAGGCAAAGTCCGCGATGCGAGCGTTGGCCGAGAGATGCTTGCTGAGCGCACCGAGCGCGTCAGGCCAGCGCCGCGTCGCGGCTTCAAGGGCGATCTCAAACCCCACCAGCAGAAAGAACGTCGACAGAAACGCCAGCGTCTGGCTCGCCGTCAGGCACGAAAAGACCAGCCCCACCGCGAGATACAGCATCCCCGCGAGCATCACCCCCAGATACCCCGCAACAATCGGCCCCGGGTCAGGCCTCGAAATCACCATCAGCGCCAGCGGGTACACAACCGTCGGCAGCAAACAGCACGCAAGAAACCCGCACGCACCAAGAAACTTCCCCAGCGCCACGCTCAGTTCGCCCAACGGCGCGCCCATCAGCGGCTCGACCGTCCCCGCGCGATACTCCTCGCTCATCAGCCGCATCGAAATCGCCGGCGCGATCAACGCGAGAATGAACCACCACAAGGAGAAGAACGCCCGCATCGTCGCCGGCGCGCCGGGCTCCAGCGTCGCGTTCGTAAACGCAAACCCCGAGCCCAGCAAGCACAACGCCACCAACAGCCAGCCTAGCGGCATCTGAAAGAACGACCTCAGCTCGCGTCCCGCGATCACCAGCGCTCTCACGCGGCCACCTCCGCAGATCCCTGCGACGCCGCCGGCTCGTTCGATCCTTCAACCACCGCGATAAAGACCTGCTCCAGCGTCGCCTCGCGCCGCGAGAGCCGACTGAGCGAAAGCCCGGCCGCACTCACCGCTTTGAAGATCGCCTCGCCCAGATCACCTGCCCCCGACGTGTTCAACCCCACCGCGCCCGAAGCCGCTGACGACGTTCCGTCCGTGGTCGACGCAACCCGTGGAACCACGGCGCAACGCACCCGCGTCTGCCCCAGCGTCCGCGGCTCGATCGTCACTCCCGCCGCCCCTTCAACCTTCAGCACACTTCGCAGCCGCTGCATGAGCGCCGCCTCGTCCGCCTCATTCAAGCCCGGCGGCGTTTCAACCACCACCTCGTACGGGGCCGATCGCCCGAAGCTCTCGGTGATCGCGCCGGGCGTCCCCTGCGCCCGCACGCGTCCGCGCGCCATGATCACGATCTCGTCGCAGGTTGCCTGCACCTCGGGCAGATAGTGCGAGCTCAGCAGCACCGCGCGCCCTTCCGGGCGACTCGCCGAAGGCGACGCCAGCGTGCGGATCGTCGAACGCAGATCGCGGATCTGCGACGGATCCAGCCCGCTGCTGGGCTCGTCAAGGATCAGCACGCGCGGGTCGTGCAGAGTCGCCGCCGCGAGCCCGACCCGCTGGCGGTACCCCTTCGACAGTTGCCCGATGCGCTTGGTCGCCACGTCGTTGAGCGCACACCGCTGCAGCGCCGCCTCGATCGCCGCCCCGCGTGCCGAGCGGGACACGCCGTACAACCCCGCGCGGTACTTCAGATACTGCCCGACGCGCATTTCCGGATAGAGCGGCGCGGATTCGTTCAGCGAGCCGATGCACCCCCGGGCGGCCGAGGGTTCTTCGAGCGCGTCATGCCCGAAGACGCGGATCGTCCCCAAGCTCGGCGCCAGGTACGAGGTCATCATGCGGATGAGCGTGGTCTTCCCCGCGCCGTTGGGCCCCAGCAGACCCGTCACCACCCCGGGGCGCACCGTCAGCGACACGTCGTCGACCGCGCGGTGCTTCCCGAAAAACTTGCTGACGCGGACAACTTCGATCATGACTGTGCCCAGCGTAGGCTCAAAGCGTTCGAAGCGCTCTTCGACCGGTCGGGCTTCAGGGGTTTCCTCCATCATTCGCCAAGCCGACCGACCCTCGACTTCTCCACATTCCCCGAATACCCCCGCCTTGGACGCCGATCCTTCCTTTCCCTAAACTCCGTACGCATCACCTGGTTCACGCGTTCCGGCGGCATAAGCGTTCATGGCGGAAGAGCGGCCAAAACTCCTGATCGTCAGCAACGCCTGGCCGCTCCCGGGCGGGCTTGTCCTTGACTCCACGCTCATCGCCAGCGCCCTGACCAACCAGTTCGAAGTCAGCTCAACCGACCTTCCCGACGCGGTTCGTCAGCTTCACGCGGGGCACGTCTCGGCCGTCCTCTCCGCCGCGGGTGATTTCCTTCCATTGAAAGCCGGCGCTCCGATTCTCGCCAGCGCCGCGGTGATCAATGCGCTCGGCGAAGGGGTGTGCGTTGCTGACGAATCCGGCGCGGTGCTCTGGGGCAATGCCGAGTTTCTTTCATACCCCGCCCTCACGCAAGCCCGTATCTCCGCCGCGTGCAAACAGGCCATTTCATCTTCGCCAAACCCCGCCTTGCCGGTGCGGCAGCGCTTCGACATCCAGGGCGATGCAACCCCCGGGAGCGCTCCACCCGCCGGCGGCTCATCCAGCACCGACGCGCACCAGGGATTCCCGCAACGTGCGTACGAGGTCATCGTCTCACCGTTGAATGTCGCCGCAACGAGCGGCAACCCGCACGCCGCCGCACACCCCGGCCCCGTCCGCGTGGTCGCGGTCATCCGCGATGTCTCCGCCCTGCGTCGAACCCAGCAGAAGATGGCCGCCATCGACCGCGCGGGCAGCGAGCTCGTCCGCATCGACGCCGAGGTCGTGCGGAAACTCCGCACCACCGAACGGCTCCGCGTTCTTGAACAGAAGATCGTCACCTACGCCCACGATCTGCTCAACTTCGACCACTTCGCCATCCGCCTTCTGGAAGAAAAGACCGGCAAGCTCGAACTCGTCATGTCCCATGGTTTGCCCGCCGAGGCCATGGAAGTCGAACTCTTCGCCCGTCGCGAGGGCAACGGCATCTCCGGGCACGTTGCCGCCACCGGGCGTTCGTACATCTGCGCCGATACCAGCCTTGATCCGCTCTACGTCGTCGGTGCCGTCAGCGCCCGTTCATCGCTCACCGTGCCGCTCCGCCTCAGCGACAAAGTCATCGGCATCTTCAACGTCGAATCCACCAACCCCGGCGCCTTCACCGAGGAAGACCGCTCCTTCGCCGAAATGTTCGCAACCCACGTGGCGCTCGCGCTGCACATCCTCGACCTGCTGGTGGTGGAGCGCTGTACCACCGGCCAGGCCGTCACCGGCAACGTCGAGGGCGAACTCAGCGAGCCGCTGGAAGACATCCGCATCGTCGCGGCGAAACTCAAAGACGCCCTGACCAAGGCCATCACCGGCGCGTCGCCCGCGGGGCCATCATCCGCCGCCGCCTCATCAACCCCCGGCACGCTCGACACGGGCACCGTCAAACAGCTCGAACGCATTCTTGCCGACGTCGACGCGATCAAACGCCGGGTGAAGGATGTCGCCAGCGGGCCGGGGACGATCCTCGGCGCGGAAAAGGCCCTCACCGACGCCGCCCTCGACCCCGCCATCGCCGGGCGCCGCGTCCTCATCGCCGACGACGACGCGCGCATCCGCCAGACCATCCGCCAACTCCTCACCGCACTCGGGGCCGAGGTCGTCCT
>JAVTWO010000059.1:0-12931 GCA_032229765.1 Phycisphaerales bacterium
TGTCCTTACGTTTGAAAGTCGGCCGAAACCAAGCCGCTCAGTCTCATCCTCGGGATATTCAACCGCCCAGTTCAGCCCAGCTGCACACGAAGCCGCGATGACCTTGAACTGCGTGCGTTGCAAAATCGCGAGGACACGGTTGGCGTTCTCCGCGCGCCAACCCACTTCCTTCCGAGCATCCTGCTGCCTCGACTCATCCAACAAGAGAACGCTCCGCTCGTTCTCGACCGGATCCAACGCGTCGTATCCGAAATCATCAACCTTGTTGCCTATGTCGTTCTTCACCGGCGTCTCAGACTGCAGTACCGCGGCCTCGGCATCCGCGATCAGCTTCGACATCGCGACAAGCTGATCAATCATGCGAACCTCGCCGACCTGGCGGTCGGCGGGCAGACTTCGGTTGTAAATGTCTTGCAGGCTCGGTCGAATGGGCAAGTCCGCCTGCGCCTGCGCAACGTCGGCGCTGATCCGCAGCTCCTTGACCCACAGCGAAAGTCCCACGCCCGCGCCGGTGAGCACGAGCAGCGCCACGGCCGACCAGGTTGCCACGCGGCGGCGCTTGGGCGTCCAGAACACACGCTGAGCGATCAAATCGGACCGGGGCGCGAACGTCGCCCGGCCTGCTGGGTCGCTGCTGAGTTCGCCAAGGGACGGATCGACTTCGCAGGTGAAGCCGCATTCGGGGCAGGGGAGTTTGAGGGAGTCGGGGACGGGGAGCCCCAGGAGTGAGTAGCCGCAGGAGAGGCAGGTGCCGCGGGTGTTGATGATGGTGCGGATGCGTTTGCGGAGGAAGCGGTTGCGGATGCTGAGCAGCGCGACGAAGGCGAGCAGGCCTGTGACGGACGCGGTGGCGGCGACGAAGATCTCGCGGCTTGGCGAGCGGAGGCGCCAGTCGTCGGCGAGGACGAAGGCTGATTGAAGGACGAGCCCGACGACCACGCCGCCGATGGCGATGCCGAGAAGGTGCATGAGGAAGCGGAAGAGCTTGACAAGCCAGAAAGCCTGCGACGCGCGTTTGACGAATCGCTTGCAGCGGTCATCGTCGAAACGGTCAAGCTCGGGGAAAGCACGCCAGACTTTGGTGAAGGGGATACGCATGCGATCGAGAGTCTACCAATCCAGTGATCTTCGGATGCGAATGTTGTTGCAAGGTCGCGAGGTTGGCAGCGGGCTTCTGCGATCTTCATCGAGCACATGACTGTTCGCGTGCAGAGTTGACGTCATCCGACGTGATCACTGCGTGCTGAGATCTGGAAAGACGATGTAATCGGTCCCGGGGGAGAGGTTGCTGAAACTGTTGATCCCGCGGGTTTGGCCGGCTTTGTTCGGCGTCCCGTGATCATCCTGACTATCACCCCAGAGGTAGAGCACGAAGCCGCGTGGCGAGACCTCGGCGATTGCTTTCGCGTACGAGATTGGACGGAAGTTCACCGGGTCTTGCGGGATCTCGTTGATGAACGTCGGAACGAGCTGCTGGAGTGACTCGGGCAGGACGCCGTTGCGGGCTCGATAGAGCTCCACCGCGACAGCCAACTCGACAACGCGCTCATCAAAGCTCTGGTACTCGATCGTGTTTATGCACCGCTCGAAGGACGAGGTATGCATGTTGACGAACAGGAGGTTCTTTCCTGAAGCCGTGTACGGGGCGTACGGTCGCTGAAAGCCGTGATCGTTGGTGACTGATTCGAGCCAACGGTGATACTCATCAATCTCGGCGATGTTCTCCATCAGACGGCCGCAGCGGCCATCGGCCGTCATCGATCCGAACAGTGTTTTCAGCGACTGAAAGTCCTTGGGGTTCCGAGGATCGGACCAGAACACACACAGCATCTCATGCGAACGGACGCGCTCGCCCTCCATGATGTCCTTCAACGACACTTCGCGCTGCGTGTGCTGTCGAAGCACGTTGGCGATGTCATCAAGCCACGGTTCAGGCAATCCGGAAGAAACGGCTCGCCGAAGCTGCTTCATGACCATGTTGCTGCTGCGGCTTCCGACCAGACTTGAAATCAGCGAGCACTGTTCGTGGCACAGTTCGGCGTTCCTTAACCCGAAGGTAAGCCAGACGCGGAACGATTCACGATCGTGGCGATCAGCCGCCAGCCGCATTTGGGCGTCGGCCAACCGCCCGAGTTCGCGTAAAAGTCCGAGATTCGAGCTCGACAAGGCGCGGCTTCCTCGAAACATCTCCGAGAATCTCTCATCGGTGAGATAATCAAAGGCGTTGCTTCGCCCTCGAATGCCGACAAAGTGTTCTGCGAGTGCATTTCCAGCACTCTGGTCGAGTAACTCGATCATCCTCTTCGCATCACGAACACTGAGCTGTTGCTGCAACTCTGTACCCGCTGGATACATGTTCGGCACATCCTCCGGGTTTGAGATCAGATACAGGTCCAGGATTCGCTCGACATCTTCTAACCCGGGCTGATCGGGCGGTTCCAGGATCGCCACCAGTTCGGCAACCTGGATCAGCCCGTTCATCTTTTCCGCAAACGTGTACACGCTCTCGCCCGTGAGAGCTTGTGGGTCACGACTTGTGATCACCCGGCGGTAGTACGCGCGAAAATCCGCGGTGGTTGCCAGGAGTTCCTTCGCCCGCGAAGCCTGCATGCGGAGGTCGATCTCACGATAGAGCCACCACACGCCGAAGCCGATCGGTGGGCCCAACAGGACAATGAGCGCCAGCGCGTTGAACAGTCGTTTTCGCTCGCGAGTCCAGAAGTAGCTTGGCAGGATGGGATCGTGGCGGCCTTGGAACCTTGCTTCGCCGCTGGCGGGGTCTGGCGCGAGTGTGTCGAGCGCCGGATTGACCGTGGTGACGTCGCCACACTCTGGGCAGGTGAGTTTCAAGTCGCTGGGCACACGCATGCCGAGCAGGATGTACCCGCAGTGCTGGCACACACCCTGGCTTTGAATCACTTTGCGGATACGCCGACGCAGGAGCAGATCGCGGAAGAGAAGGACAACCGAGAATGCGGGAAGGGCAACACACACCGCGAAGGAAACGGTGATGATGCTGCGAACCGTGTACGGAATGTGCGAGCCGTCCATGAGCCACTCGCTGAGCGCCGCCGAGGCGATCACACCCGCGAGCATGATGCACGAGAGAACAAGATAGAGACAGCCGCGGAGCACATGCACGGGCCAGAAGGCGCTCGTGGCGGCCTTGATGAAGGCCTTGCCCTGCTGATCGCTGAAGCGGTCAAGCTCGGGAAACGCTCGCCAGATCTTGGTGCCGGGTAGACGCATGCGGCATGTTCTCCGTCAAGGCCGAGGGATCACGTACACACAGGACACCGCCGCGGTGAATCTGTGCGACACCACGCAAGTTACGCCCCGCGGTTGTGATACCAACTTTCGATCTTCTGTCAATCTGCACGCGATGAACGGGCAGAAAACGGCCTCACTTCGCCGGATACTCATACACCCCGCGGCCGCTCTTCACGCCCATCCGCCCGGCCGTGACCAACTGCTTCAGCAGCGGGCAGGCGCGGTAGCGGTCGTTGTTGAGCCCTTCCGCCAGCACGTTCATGATGTTCACGCACGTGTCCAGCCCGATGAAGTCCGCCAGCGTCAGCGGGCCCATCGGGAAGTTGCACCCCAGCTTCATGATCCCGTCGATCGCCTGCGGCTCGGCGACGCCCTCCATCCACGCGTAGAACGCCTCGTTGATCATCGGCATCAGCACGCGATTGCTGATGAACCCCGCGCGGTCGTTGGCCTTCAAGGGCGTCTTGCCCATCGCGCTCGCCAGCGCCACCGTCCGCTCCACCACCGCGGGCAAGGTCTGGATCGCCGGGATCACCTCGACCAACTGCATCAGCGGCACCGGGTTAAAGAAGTGCATCCCCACCACGCGCCCGCTGGTGCTGCCGCAGGCGGTGGCGATGTCGGTGATGCTGATGCTGCTGGTGTTGCTGGCGAGGACGACGTTCGGATCGGGGTACATCGCCGCGAGCTTGGTGAAGAGGTCCTTCTTCACCTTCACATCCTCCACCACCGCCTCGACGATCCAGTCGCAACCCGTCAGCCCTTCAAGCTTGTCGGTGAAGCTGATGCGGGCGACGGCCGCGTCCATGTCGCTCTGCGCGAGCTTGCCCTTTTCGACGAACTTGCTGAGGCTCTTCTTGTGCACGCCCTTGCACTTTTCGATCGCGCCGGGGAAGGCGTCGAAGACCTTGACCTGGATCCCGCTGGTGGCGGCGATCTGTGCGATCCCGCCGCCCATCTGACCCGCGCCCAAGACACCCAGAACCTTCACGCCGTGCGACATGCGATGCTCCTGATTCAGGCCCGCGCCAAGGTGGTGAACGACGGGTGCGGGCGGCCCGTTCGTTTCTCAGGATACGCCGACGTCGGCTGAGGCGTGGCGCGATCCGCACGCCTTCGACTCGGCATCGCGGTCGCCACGGCGCCGGCAGTTCAACCCACCACTTCATCACCTTCTCAACCGATCGTGTTCGATTTCCACTCGCCCGGATCCGCCCACCGCATGTACCATTGTGTCATGTCCGAGCGACTTGAGAAGTTGAAGAAGCTCCTGGCGATGGACCCCAAGGACACCTTCGTGCTCTACGCGATGGCGCAAGAGTGCTTCAAGCAGGGTGACTACGCCGCCGCGGTGGAGTATTACCAGCGCTGCATCGAGGCCGACGCGAGCTACTGCTACGCGTACTACCACATGGCGGTTGCGCAGAAGCACGCCGGGCAGCTTGATCTGGCCCGCGCGACGATCCAAGCCGGCATCCAAGCGGCCCACCGCGCCAAGGACCACAAAGCCTTGGGCGAGTTGTCAACGCTGCAGGTCGACCTCGCCGAGGCCCGCTGAAGCCCTTCACGAACTTTCCGCAGCGCCGGGCCGTGGCGTGGTACGCTCACGCTCATGAACCGCGGCCGAACCTCATTCAACCGCACGCGCCGGCCCGCCGAGGGCGCCGCACCGCCCGAAGGCACGCCGACGCCGCCGCCCGAGCTCGTCGGCAAGGCGATCTCCTCCATCACGCCGCAGAGCCGCGATGCGATGACGGTGCTCATCCGCGTGCGCGGCAAGCGTGGCGGGCTGCTCAGCCTTGCCGAGGCCAACGCATTAAATCTCCGCGTCGGCGACCCGTGGAGCGAGCGGCTTGCCGAGCGTTGCCGGGCTCACGAGGCGCTCAGCGAGGTCCGCACGGCGGCGCTCCGCCTGCTGACACGGGCCGCGCAGACCAAGGCCGGGCTGCTGCGCAAGCTGAAGGCCAAACGCTTGGACGCGGCGCTGTGCGCCCGCGTGGTGGCGGAACTCGAAGACCGCGGGCTGATCAACGACCGCCTCTACGCCGACACCTTCGCCCAGTCGCGCGCGAAGGGGAAGCCCATGGGCGCACGCCTCGCGCTGGCGAAGCTGGCACAAAAGGGCGTGGACCGAACGACCGCGCAGAAGGCCGTGACGGAGCACTTCGGCGCCCGCGACGACCACGCCGAGGCGCTGCGGCTTCTGCGGACGAAACTCCGCCGCGGGACCAAGCTCGCCGACGATCGGCAGGCCCTCAAGCGTCGCTTGATCGCGCTGCTCTCACGCCGCGGCTTTGATTCGGGCGTCTGCATCAGGGCGGTGAACGAGGCGCTCAAGGAGATGCCGTAACGACCAAGCCCCGCGCGTTGCCGCGTGAGCGCACCGCCCGGGCGTCGCGGGGCGTGATACGCTGTTGTCATGATCCGTCGAACTTGCCGCAGGCTTAGTTCTCCTCGCACCGCCGCAGGCCCGGCTTGCCGCACCTCTGCGGAGCTCCGCCCCACCGCCGCGTTCATCCTGCTCAGCACCGCGCTCATCGGCGGCTGCGTGCAACCGCACAACGACCTGGCGATGGCCCGCGCCATCAGCGCCGACCCGTCGGACCGCGCCCGCACGCTGCTCCCCGAGGCGACGAACCTTCCCCCGCTCGCCGCCGGCGGGCGTGACGGCCGGACGATCTCGGGTCTGAGCCGCGCAAACTGGTCGAGCGTGAAGGTCACGCCGACGTACCTCGGCCTCCGCACGACCAAGCCTTACACCAAGGGCCCGCGCTACAGCACCGAGCTCGCCCGCCAGCGCAGCGAGTACCCCGCCATCACCACCGTCACCGACGACACCTCGGAGGTTGGTCGCTGGGAACTGGTTGCGGAAGGTTTCGCCGCCCCCGGCTGGGCTTTGCTGGACCTGCTCCTGCTCGGCCCGCGTCTGCTCATGGAACCGCCGTGGAAACCGGTGGCGTACGAGACCAAGAACTTCTGGACACCGGCGCCGGTGGCGGCGGTATCACCGCGCGGCACGGGCGTCATCACACCCCCTCCCTCCGCACTGACGCCCTCCCCCAACCACGCAGCCCCATCCTCCACAGCCACCACCCCCGCCGTAACGACCACCGTCCCCGCCCCCGCCGCGCCGGGCAAGACGCCCGCGCCCGCAGGACCGAAGCCATGAGCAGCACCCCGCCGCGCCCCGTGAACTCGCCGCTGCCGACACCCCCTCCCCCCGCGCCGCCGCTGGATACGCGCGGGCTCCCCGTGGGCTATGCACTCAAGCCCGACTGGGAGATCACGCCGCGCGACGCCCGGACGCTTCTTCAGCAGCCCGAGCCGACGCGCCCCGTGCTGCTGGACTGCCGCCGCGACGAGGAGTTCGCCTTCAACCGCATCGCCGGCGCGGTGCACATCCCCATGGCACAGATCGAAGCCCGCCTGGACGAGCTCGACGAGCTCACGAGCAACCGCACGCGCCCCGTGATCGTTCAGTGCCACCACGGCGTGCGCTCACTCCGCGTCACGGCCACCCTCCGCGCCCACGGGTACACAAACGTCCGCTCCATGGCGGGCGGGATCGACCTGTGGTCGATGGACGTGGATCCCACGGTGCCGCGGTATTGAGTCAGTCGCGAGTCGCGAAGACAGAGTCGCGAGTCGCGAGTGTCGAGTCACGAGGGCAAATGCAAAGCGGCCGCCGGTTTTCACCGGGCGGCCGCACTTGTTTGCTTTGAGTTCTGAGCTTTGAGCTTTGAGTTCTCAGGTTGGCGCTTTGAGTTCTTCCGCCGCCGCGACGCGACTATGTCACGCCGCCTGGCTCTGATCCGACTCGCCGCTGCCACCGCCGAGGTACGCGACGATCCCGCTTCCGGGTTGGCCGAAGCCGCCCGGCCCGCCCGCGACGCTGCCGAAGGTGATGCTCACGGCCTCGCTGTCGAGCGAACGGTCCTCGCCGCGTTTGCTCTGCACGATGTAGCTCACCCCGTCAACGCCGATCGGCAGCGTGTTGTCAGTAAATCGCTTGCCGCCGACGGTGTCGACCAGCGTGTAGCTGTTCTGACCGGGGAGTTTGCGTTTGATGAGGTACACGGTGTGCGTCGCGCCCTCCGGCTGTGTGGCCTTCCAGGTCAGCGTGAGGCTGCCGGTGGGGTTGAGTGCAACCTTCAGGTTTGTCGGCTGCGCGGGCGTGCCCACGGTGCCCGGGGGCGCCGGCGGCGAGATACCGGCGAGGGCAAAGACCCCGTCGCCGCCGGTGGTGCGTGCGAAGGCCTTGATCACCTCGATCAGTGCGCCCGAGAGATCACGCAGTGACGAAAGCTGATCGTCCAGGTTCTGCGTGGCGTTTTTGCTGGCCAGACGGGCCTTCTCGGCCGCAAGGGCCGCGGCCTTGGCGGCGCTGACGGCGGCCTGATACTCGGTCGCCAGAGCGGCGGTGAGGCCCACCGTCGTCGGGGCCGTGGCCCACAACGCCCCGTGCGCTTCCGCCCACTGAATCAGTTCACCCTGCTTGCGTGGAAGATTGGTCCCCATGACGCTGACGCCTCCCGGGCCAAGCCCGAATGGCCCGGAGACAATGCGCCGCAGCGCCCCCGGGCAGATGAACCCCCCAACCGGGCACGCGCCGCGGCGGGAAGTAATCTCATGTTCGGCCAACATGAGTTCTTCTTGAAGCGGATTTCCCCGTAGCCCCTGCGCGGGGGGTTGGTTTATTCCGCGCCCAGGGTTGTTCCTGTTCACCGTTCTGATACACTGCAAAAAGTGCGGGGTGCATCGTTCAAACACGAGATCCCGGCCAATTATCGTGCCTTTTTCGCGGGAGATGACATGAGCGTTTCTTCCATCCTCACGATCGCGGGCGTCCAACTGGGCTCGCGGTTGATCTTGTCAAGCGTCGCTCCCGATCTGGTCGCAAACGCCGGTGTCGATCTGACCACCGAGTTGGTGAAGCACGGCTTGAGCACACAGGAAGCCAAACAGAAAGCGGAAGCCGTTGAGCGGCTCGCCTCGCAGGTCTCGACGGACGTTCTCAATAGCCTCAACGGCGTCGAACTCAAGCAAACCAACGTCCAATGCGTGGCGGACGAACTGATCCGCGGCGTCGTTCCCGCTCTGACGCCGCAGTTTGTGGTCTCCTGCGGCATGGATCACGGCAAGGTGATCACCGAAATCAAGCAGAAGCACACACCGAGCCCCGGCACCTTCGGCCACCGTGAACAGGCGCTCTACGACCGGGCGCTCAACGTGATGATCGAACGGTTCTTGCCACTCGCAGCAGAACTCCCCGCCTATTCAGTCTTGCGCGATCGCGAACTCTTCAAAGCTGCGCGCGTCACAGGTGAGCTGTGGCGCATGTCCGTCGATTTGAGCAATCTTGATCTGAACAACTATCTCAAGACGGCCCAAGACAAACAACGCAAGAGCATCAGAAAATACCTCGACGCCATTGAGGAGTATCACGGGACGCTCGAACTCTTCGGTGTGGATCACACCCCGATCGAAGCTCAGCAGTATTCCATGCGGAAGGGCTTGGTCGACATCCGCATCACCCGGGATTTCCCACGAACTGCATCGGGTTTGCACACGGACGAACGCGATCAAGACCAGTACGAGCCGCTCAGGTTGATTGTTCGCGGTACAGCCGGCTCAGGAAAAACCACGCTGATGCGTTCAGTTGCTGTCCGATGCGCACAAGAGTGCCGCAACCTCTTGAATCCGACGTTGAAAAGCAAGGTGTCGCCTTCACCGATCGCGGCTTACGACACGGGGCAACCGTCAACAATTGAAGGAGATCTGTCGCGGCTGGCAGGGCGGACACCTCTACCGAGCGAACTTGTTCAGCGACTGCTCGGGATCGAACGAACCGGCCACGGGCGTTCGCCGCAGGAGTCACACACCCCATCGCTCATCCCGTTTCTCATCCGTCTACGCGACTGCGAAGACGGAAAGCTCCCCGATCGGGCTCGCATGGGTTCCCTGAGCTGTGCTGTAGAGGGCATTCTGGATGAGGAATTGATCAACGACATTCTGGACAAGGGTCTCGGCCTGGTGATTTTCGATGGAATCGACGAAGTGCCCCCTCGTGATCGGGTTTCATTGCACGAGCAGGTGCGGGTGTTGATGAAGATCTACCCGCAATCGCACTTCATCCTGACGTCGCGGCCGTTGGCCGAGGCCGAACCGAGTTGGCTGATTCAAGAGCGATTTCTGCATGGATGGATGGAGGAACTCAGCAAAGAGAAGCGAAACCTGCTGATCGACCGGTGGCATGACGCAGTGTCGGAGCAGCTGGCGAAACTCAAGCGACCCGACGGGGAACTCAAAGCGCTCCCCACCAAACTCAAGTCCGCCCTCGACAACGCACCGGCCATAGCCCGTCTCGCCACCAATCCGCTCATGTGTGCAATGATCTGCTCGCTGCACAGGACACGCAAGTATCTCCCTGAAAATCTCAATGACCTTCTCGCGGCTCTGTCGGAGATGCTCATCTACAAGCGTGAAGAACAGTCCCCCGGTTTCCGACCCAAGCGATTCGACAATGTCTACGCCAAGCTCGCACCCAATCACCGCCGCAACATCTTGTCGCACCTCGCCCTCTTCTTTGTCATGGAAGATAAATCGCGTATGGACCGCCAGCGCGTGCTCAACAAGATGGCCGAGAAACTCAAGAGCATCCTCAACTTCGAGGACGCGGATCCGGAGGATGTTCTGAAGGGCCTGACCGAACGGTGCGGGCTCATCCGAGAAGCCTCACCCACGACAATCGAGTTCATCCACAACACCATCAAGGAGTACCTCGCCGCGACGCGTTACGTTGCCGAAGATGCGCGTACCAAGCTGGTTGAATGCGCCGACGACGAGGCCGGAGCGAACGTGGTGGTCTTCGCGGTCGCCGCGAATGACGAGAAAACGGAGTTCACTGAAGAGGTGCTGGAAAAGCTCCTCCTCAAGATCCGTTCATGTGAGCACGGCCCGTTTTCAAAGCCCCGCAAGGCACCGTTGAACAAGACTGAGCTCGCCAATCGTGTGCTTGCGTACCGCCGCGCTGTGGTCGCGATCAGAGCATGGCAGGTTCGACAAACAACCATCTCGACCGAGCTTCAACAGGGGATCGACCAGCTCATCTCCAAACTCTTTCCCCCCGCCTCAGCGGAAGTCGCTTCCGCGCTGGCGGATGTCGGTGCGAGCGTGATCCCACACCTGGGATACAACCCGCAATGGCCGACACTCGGGCAAGCTCTGAGCGCCCGAGTTCTTCGCCTGTTAAACAGCACCGATGCGCGGGCAAAGCTTGACGGATACCGCAACTGCACAGCACCTGAGGTGCTTGATGAACTTGTCCGGTGCATGGACCCTCTGAGTATTCCGGGTGTCGTCCGTCTTTTCGCACGTACGCAAGCGGAGCTTGACGAAGCCGAAAATCGAAACTTTCAGCTGACCGAAAGTCAGGGGCAAGTGATGTCCTCTGCCCACAGTCGCATCGAAAGCTGCGAAGCGATAAAGGGGCGTAACGACATTGTTCAGCTTGATCTCTACGCAACAAGCATCACTGACGCAGGTATCTCGCCGATCGCTGATCCGGTACATGGGCTTCACTGTCTACGCGATCTTGATCTTGGCCATACCCAAGTGAGCGATGATGGTTTGCGATGGATTGCAAGATCAGATACGCCGCTCAAGCGTCTTCGATCCCTGAACTTGATTGGGGCTCGACAGATCGTCAACCCGATCGGCATTTTGAGCGACGCGTCCTGCGGGGTTGACTCTCTGCGTGCAGCATATTTTGAAGGACCAGGCGTCGATGATGGCGCGGTGAGAATGCTCGTTGCTCCAAACTCAAAGCTTCGCGGCTTAGAGGAGCTCACTCTGGCCGGTACCGAGCTCACTGATCGTGGGCTGAAAAGTCTACTGAGCGGAACTACTCGTCTTCAGCAACTGAAGGAACTAGAAGTGATTTCTCCACAAATCACGCATCGCGCTTTCGACGATTACCTTGTTCCGTCATGTGACGTGACCCGGCTGAATGTTCTGACATTGGCCGGAACAGAACAGACTGATACGATTGCGCAGGTTATCGCAGAAATACCTCAACTGTCTGAGAGTTTAACTGATTTGACTCTCCGTGGAAGTGGACTTCGAGGTGACGGCTTGAAAGCACTTGGTCGCACAAGTTCAAAGCTCCGTCAACTCACCACCTTGAGCATATGTGCCATCGAATTCACGTTCGAAGATTTGGAAGTGTTCATAGGTCCAGCAACAGTTCTTCAGAAGCTGAAGTACCTTTGGATACAGGCACATTTCACGAAGAGTGTGCTCTTTAAGTTCCTCGCCGAAGCACCGATCGGCTTGCCTCAACTGGAAGAACTCGTTCTGGAAGATGCCATGACCGACACCAAACCCCTCAACCCAATTCGCCTGAAGCACCCCACTTGGAGAGTCAACGGGCTGCGTTGGGCTGACGTGAAGGAGGGATGACAATCACGATCCGGACCGCTCACGCATGGGTTTGCGATCTTCTTCACAGCGCGGGTCCGTATAAAGCCCCCGCCCGTACCTCACAACCCCACATCACCCCACTTCCGGCCTTCGGCAACACTCCGCGGGCCTGTGGCAACGCTCTTCGGGAGGCTTCACGCACGATTTTGTCGGCCTGCAACACCTTCCATGAGGCGTCCCGGGCCTTTCTGTCAGTGTGCAATGCCTTGCGTCAGGCGTCCCCAGGAGCTTTGTCGGCCGGCAACGCCTTTCGGGAGGCGTCCTGCGATGGTTTGCCGCACGGCGGCGGGGTGTGAGCGCGGGGTGGATTCACGCTGTTGCGTGAAAACTCAAAGCGCAAAGCTCAAAGCTCAAAGCAGCACCGCGACGCCGGGCGGCCGTTCCGCTCCCCCCTCGGCCCTCGGCCCTCAAACCTCGGCCCGTCCCGCTGGCGACTCAGCACTCGCGACTCGCGACTCTGCTTTACGAAAGCCCCGCCGCCTTCTTCATCGCCCCGAGGATTCTCAGGTAGTCCTTCCCCGGCATCGCCGGGTAGCCTGCGACGGTTGTGCCTTCTGCGACGTCGTTCATCACCGACGCGCGGCCGGCGATCTTTGCACCCCGCCCGATGGTCAGGTTGTCGCCGATGCCCACCCCGCCGCCGATCTGCACGCCGTCGCCGACGGTCACGCTCCCCGCCAGGCCCGTGCACCCGCAGATGACGCAGTGCTTGCCGATGCGGCCGTTGTGCCCGATCTGCACGAGGTTGTCGATCTTCGTTCCCTCGCCGATGACCGTCGAGCCGAAGCGGGCGCGGTCGATGCAGGAGTTGGCACCGATCTCCACGTTGTCGCCGATGATCACGTTGCCGTGGTGCGGGAGTTTGACGAGGCCGCGCTCGCCCGGGCGGTAGCCGAAGCCGTCGGCGCCGATGGTCACGCTGGCGTGCAGCGTCACGCCGTCACCGATGACGCTGCGGTCGTAGATCGCCACGTGCGGATGAAGCACACAACCGCGCCCGATGGTCACCTTCGCGCCGACGCTGACATTCGCGATGAGCACGGAGTTCGCGCCCACGACGGAACCTTCACCCACCGTGCAGCACGGGCCGACGGTGGCGCTGTGATCGATCTTCGCCGTGGGGTGGATCACCGCGGTTGCGTGCACGCCCGGCGCGGGGGGGGTGGGAGGGGGGTTCATC
>JAVTWO010000060.1:0-12785 GCA_032229765.1 Phycisphaerales bacterium
CCTTCGCCTCATCCGCCGCGATTACGACCGCGCTACCAAGCTCCCCACCGACCTCGTCGCGGAAATCGCCCGCACCCAGAGCCTCTCGCAAGAAGCCTGGAAGCACGCTCGCTCCAACGACGACTTCAAGGCCTTCCGCCCCTGGCTCGAAAAGATCATCGCCCTCATGCGCAAAAAGGCCCAGGCCTACGGCACCCCCGCCTCGGGCGAGCTCTACGACAACCTCCTCGACGAATACGAGCCCGGCATGACGGCCGCCCAGATCAGCGCCATCTTCGACCCGCTCCGCCCGCGCCTCAGCGCGCTCGTCAGCGACTTGACCGGCTCAAAGGCCAAGGTCTCCTCAAAGGTCACAGAGATCAAAGCCCCCAAAGACGCACAGCAAGCCTTTGGCGTCGCGGTGCTCAAGGCCATGGGCTTCGATCTCGATGCCGGGCGACTCGATGTCACCACGCACTCGTTCTGTTCAGGCATGGCTCCGGGCGATACGCGCCTCACCACGCGGTACAACTCCCCAAGCTTCCTCGAACCGCTCAGCGGCACCATGCACGAAGCCGGTCACGGCCTCTACGAGCAGGGCCTGCCCAAAGCCACGCACTTCGGTCAGCCGCTGAGCGAAGCCGTGAGTCTGGGCATCCACGAGAGCCAGTCGCGCATGTGGGAGAACTTCGTCGGGCGCAGCAAGGCCTTCTGGTCATGGTGCACGCCCGTGGCGAAGAAGCACTTCGGCAAGTCGTTCAAGGGCGACGTCGAAAGCATGTACCGCGCATCGAACGTTGTGAAGCGTTCGTTCATCCGCGTCGAGGCCGACGAAGCCACGTACAACCTGCATGTGATGCTCCGCTTCGAGATCGAGCGGGCCCTGGTCAGCGGCGACTTGCCCGCGAAGGACCTGCCCAAGTTCTGGAACGCACGCTTCAATGAGTATCTGGGGCTGAAGGTCCCCAGCGACAAGATCGGCTGTTTGCAGGACGTGCACTGGTCCTTCGGCCTTGTGGGCTACTTCCCCACCTACACGCTGGGCAATCTCTACGCCGCCCAGTTCTGGGAAAAGATCAACCGCGACCAGCCCGACCTGGAGAAGAAGATGGCCCGCGGCGACTTCACCGACCTGCTGGGTTGGCTGCGCCGCAACATCCACCGTCACGGCCGCGGCTACGAAGCCGCGGAGTTGTGCCGGAAGGTCACGGGCAAGGACCTCTCGCCCGAGCCGCTGATGCGCCACCTCGAAGGCAAGCTGCGTCCGCTGTACAAGGTCTGAAGCACACGGTCTGAAGTCGAGTGACAAAGTTCGAGCGACAACCCTTCAGAGCCCATGACTTCAGTCATGGGCTCTTTGTGTTTTTCTTCTTTGCATCATGAACGCGCCGCGAAATCCACAAGCACCATTGTCTCAAACCCGCGCCCGCAACCACGCGCCGCTGCTGAAGCGCCAGCCGTAGATCAAGCTGCGCAGCACGATCTCCACACACAGCCCGATCCACAGCCCTTTCAAGCCGTAGTCGAACGGGAAGGGGTTGTTCAGCACCACACCCTCTTTACCCGCAAGGAACGCGGGGATCGGCAGGTCAACCCCGCTGAAGATGTACGCAAGCGGTAACCGCATCCCCCACTGCGTGATCCACGTCATGACCATCACCGCGCGAACATCGCCCGCGCCGTGCATCGCCGAGCGGTACACAATCGCCAACGCGAAGGGGATCTGCGTCAGCCCCGTGATGAACAAAAGCTGCGGCGTATACAGCCGGTGCGCTTCCTGCGGGCTCAGCATCGCCACCAGCGACGCGCCGAAGAAGATGAAGACCAGCCCCATAAGCCCCATCATCCCCGCCGCCACCGTCGCGCACCGCACCGCGGCCCTTCGCGCCAGGTTCGGAAACCCCGCGCCGAGATACTGACCCGCCAGCGCCGACGCCGCCAGACCCATCGAAAACCCGGGCAGGAAGCTGAACGCCTCGATCCGGATCGCCAGCATGTGCGCACCGAGCAACCCGCCGGCGGCTTCGCCGGTCGCGCCTGCCGCGGCATGACCCGCACCCGTCGCCGAGGCGCTCATGAACCCCACCATGAGCACCACGATCATGTTCGCAACCCACATCCCGAAGCTCTCGAAGAAGTTGGGCAGCCCGAGACGCAGCAACCGCGAGATCGTCACCGCGTGCGGCTTCATCCACCGCGCACTGAGCGCCACGCCCGTCGCACCCCGCACGTGGAACCTCAGGATGATCATGCACCCAACCAGGTGCGCAATCGCCGTCCCCGCGCCGATCCCCGTCACGCCCAGGTTCAAACCCCAGGGCATCGCCAGCGTCAAAGCCGCGGCGAGGTTCACCACGTTCACCACCACCATCGTCATCAACGGACGCAGCGTGTCCCCAGCGCCGCGGGCGCACGCCGTGCACGCGAACATCACCGTCGAGAAGGGCACCCCGGCGCTGTACGCCCGGAGATAGAGCTTCACATCACGAGCGGCCTCACCCTGAAGGCTCAGCATCTGCGCAATCAGCCCCGCGCAGAGCGCCAGCGCGATCGCCACCACCACCCCGCCGATCGCCGCCAGTGTGACGGCCTGTCCCAGCGCCGCCCGCGCCACGGCCTTCTTCCCCGCGCCGATCGACCGCGCGATCAGCGCCGTCGCACCAACACCGATGGCCATCGTGATCAGCCCGATGAACCACGCGTAGTACGCCGCACCGCTGATGGCGTCCGCCGCCGAGACCGAGAGCTTCGCCGCGATGGTCGTATCCACAAGCCCGACGGTGGAGTTCAGCACCGACTCACTAAGGACAGGCCAGGCCATCGCCCAGATCGCCCCGTTCATCGTCAGCCCCGCCAGCCGCCCGCTCTTGAGCACACCCGCGGCATCACAGCTCGGCCGCTGCGCCGTTCCGCGCAATCTTCGCGAGAGTCCCGAGAGCCCGGGCACGGCGCCGACGCCGTCGAGCACGCCGTGCTTCAGCCCTGTCACCACGCCGCGCACTTCCGCCGCCGTGCCACCGATGCGCCCGCTCACCGCGCCGCTGGCGAGTTCAACCTCGCTGGCGGCCGCCCGATCGACGATCTGCGTGGGCGGACATTCCTCGGTCGGGTCGATCGCCTCCGGATCGACCACCGCCGACACCTCGCGCACCGTCCGCACCGCCTCGCTCGGCGCGGGGGAAGCACTCTCTGCACTGGATGTGTTCGTCTCAGGCTTCAACCGTGTGGTCCACCGTCACCTTCGGCGCAGCGGGTCGATGGTTCATTCGACCGGCCGCGGAGTGACAAGCGGAAACTCTAGACCACCGCCGACGACCGAACCGCCCCCCGCGAGGGATCTCCCCCGAGAAACTCGCATTTCAGGGTCGACGGCGCGAAACCCCACCGAGGGGTTACTCATTCCACGCCACACGTTCACCCAACGAACGCTGCCAGGCGGGGCGAAACTTGCCCAGAATGTTGGCCTTGCTCCATTCAGGCCAGGGGATGGGCCCGCCCCCGGGCAGCAGCGCCCGCACGCACATCCCCACAAACCGCAGTTGCACCGCGAGCGCCTCGATGAACGACTGCTTCGCGACTTTGCGATTGACCCGAACCACGAGCACGGTGGTGTCGTCGTCGATGCCGTGCTTGGTGTTCTTGCCGCTGTGATCGATCGCGTTCGCGCACGCGAGTTCCACCGCCTCGACCAAGCGTCGCGCGAGCGTGCCGGCGTTCACCTCGCCCGAGCCCGACGCCAGACGTTCATCACGCGTGATCGACTCTGCCAGTTCGAGCAGCGCCGTCTCGCCCAGCAGCATCGCCCCGCCCTGCGCCGTCGTGCCCGTCCGCGCTTCCACCAGCGAATCCGTGTAGAAAACCACCACATCCCCCGGGCTCATCCGCAGCGGCACCGACGCGTACTCCGCATCTTCCAGCACGCCCAGAGGCGTGTTCTCCGGTCCTTCGCTGCGCTGTGATCGCGTCGCGGTCTTTGATGCGTTCGTACTCGCGGGTGCTTTGCCTTCTGCGACGTGATCGTTCGCTCCGTCACCAAAGAACCGCCAGCGCCGCGTCCGCGTTGAGTAGACCAGCGGGCGCGGGTGCCCGGCACTCGAAATCGTCATCACCCCGGAGGGCTCAAAGAACGTGCACAGCACCGCGGTTGCGAACTTCCCCAAGGTCGCCCGCGCGTGGAACTCGTTGTTCAGGCGCGTGAGCAGCACGCCGTGGTCGATCGAGTTGACGAACCGCCGCACCAGCCCGCGCAGCACGCCGCCCAGTTCCGCGACCTTTGCCCCATGCCCCGAGACATCCGCCAGAATCACCCGGCTGATCCGCCCCGTGCCGCACGAGGAACACACGTGCAGGTCGCCACCCTCCGCGGCCCCGTCGTGCGGGCGTGAGAGCACCCAGATATCGAGCCCGGGCATGGTCGCCGCGTCTTCGACGATGCCCAGACTCCCCCACACCTCCATGCACTGCATGGTGTGGGCCTGGTCTGTGTGCACATCATCGTGGGCTTCCAAGGCGGTGCCGGACATGAGCGTGAACTCCGAAGGGGGCTCACAGACGCTAGGATGCCACCATGGCCTCCACAGATACTCAATCCGCTCCGTCCGCCGCCGCGTTGCATCCGATCCCGTCAAACGCCCACTTTGCCCTGGCGTTGGATTGCACGAACCTTTCGGCCACTGCGGGGTTCTATCAGACCGCTTTGGGCTTCGCGCCGATCGGGAAGCTCCGCGAAGGGCTCATTTTCCAGGAAGTTCACCTCGAATCCCCGCACGTTCCCGGGGTTCGTCTGATCCTGCGTGAAGCCTTCGGCAAGCGCCCGATAGGGACCCAACCCGGGACGGTCCTTCGCTTGGCTTTCAAGGTGCCCGCCATCAAGGCCGTGATCGATCGGCTGGGAACCCACGCGATCTTCGCGGGCAACGCACCCCCCCCGGACGCCACGTCGACCCGTTTGCTCGATCCCGACGGGTACATCGTCGAGATCTATCAAGCCGCCCCCGGCTCAGGGTTCTGACCCCATCTTTGGAGAACACCCAAGGACGACCCCCGCCGCCACCCCTATCGAGGGGGTATGGCGATTTCGTGAATTTGGGGATTCTTGATTGTTCTCGCCGATGAAGCTTCAATAGCTCCGGCCCGGCGTTTGTCCGGGCCAAGTTCGTGCCGCCCCCACCCTTGGGGGGTCGGTCGTTTCAGGCCTCCGGATTTCGCCTGACCTCCACCCGAGTTGCGAAAGACCATCAGCGGTCAGCAGACGAGGCGGAAGATCAGACCAAAGACGGGCCCAGCCGCGAGTCGTTCAGCGGCTGATAGATCAGGATTGCTCAAGTGCAACGTTGGTTGGCTTTCTGGAACGTGCGTGATGGCGACGGTGGTGCAGAATCATGTTCACGGTGATCCGCGGCGGAGTGATCTTCACGCGATTTCGCCCCTGATTCACGAGCCTTTTTCGGGTTTTCGTGAACGGTTCATCTCTGCAGCGCACCACTGCGTGGTTCCTTTGAGCGTGCATTTGGCCTGATCTGAAACCCTGGCGCTGGTTCCGCTGGGCTTCACTGCCCGCGGAGTTCAACGCGACCGACCCTTTCCGGATGATCCGTTGGCGGACGACGACGCAGACACTGCGGCTCGGCGGTTTCGCCGCGCCGTTTCGGATGGAAAGGTTCGCCCATGGCGCGTTTCAAACAGCTCGTCGGTGCATTGGCTCGCTCGATGTCGGGTGCGCGACCGATGGTCGCGGCTCTGCTGCTGGCGTTGGTCTGGACATCGTCTTCGATCGCTCAAACGGGGGTTTCACCCGGGACGGGCAATGCGGGCGTTCCGGTGGTCCTCGCTGCGGAGTTGGAATGGACGCAGATCGCCGTCGGCGTGCTGGCGGGTGTGCTCTTGGGCGGGCCGATCGGGATGCTCGTCTGGCGCATGCTGACCGGGCAGACGGTGGCGAAGGCCCGCGAAGAGGCGGCGTCGATCACCTCTCGGGCACAGGACGACGCGAAGGCGGCCGTGCAGCGGGCGGAGATCGAGGCGGACAAGAAGCAGCTTGAACGCAAGGAAAAGTTCGAGGCGGATCTGAATCGAAGGATGGAAGAGGTCCGCGAGACCGAACGCCGAATTGCCAAGCGTGAGGATGTGCTGGATAAGAAGCTCGAGGCCCTGACAAGCAAGGAAGAGCAGCTCACCCGTCAGATCGACAGCAACAAGGCGCGTGAGGCAACCCTGACGACCAAGGAGCGCGAACTGACCGAGACGCTCACGCAGCAGCGCGAGAAGCTCATCCAGATCACCGGGATGTCGCTGGACGAGGCCCGCGCCACGCTCTTGCAGCGTGTCGAGGACGAAAGCCGGCACGAGATGGCGAAGGTGCAGCGGAAGATCATCGAAGAGGCCGAGGGGCACGCGAAGGAGAAGGCCCGCGAGATCACGCTCATGGCGGTGCAGCGTTACGCCACCGAGCACACCGCGGAGAGCACGGTGCGTGCGGTGCCGATCCCCAGCGACGACATGAAGGGGCGGATCATCGGGCGCGAGGGTCGGAACATCCGCGCGATTGAGAAGGTCACGGGCGTGGACATCATCGTCGACGACACGCCGGGCGTGATCATCGTCTCGTGCTTCGACAAGGTGCGCCAGGCCATCGCGGTCGAGTCGCTGAACAGGCTGATCGCCGACGGGCGCATGCACCCCTCGCGCATCGAAGAGGTCGTTGAGAAGGTCAAGAGCGAGACCGAAGAGAAGATCATCAAGATCGGCAAAGAGGCTTGCCTGGAGGTCAACCTCCGCGGCGTGCACCCGAAGGTCAGCGAGGCGATGGGCAAGCTCGCCTACCGCACCAGCTACGGGCAGAACGTGCTGCGCCACTCGGTGGAGGTCGCGTTCCTCTGCCAGATGATCGCCGATCAGTTGGGGCTCGACGGCACCGTCGCGCGGCGCTGCGGCTTCCTGCACGACATCGGCAAAGCGATGGACCACGAGCAGGAAGGCACGCACCCGCAGATCGGCTTCGACTTCGCGAAGCAGTTCGGCGAGCGCGACCCCGTGCTCAACGCCATCGCGGGGCACCACGGGGACGTGCCCAGCACGAGCTTTTATACCCCGATCGTGATGGCCGCGGACGCGATCAGCAGCGCCCGCCCGGGCGCTCGGCGTGAGTCGATGGAGAAGTACATCCAGCGGCTGGAAGAACTGCAGAACATCGCACGCGGGCACTCGGGCGTGACGGAGGCGTACGCGATCCAGGCCGGGCGCGAGGTGCGTGTGATGGTCGACGCGCGGAAGGTCAACGACGACGAGGCGTACTCGATTGCGCAGAGCATCGCCAAGCGCGTCAGCGAAGAGATGACCTTCCCGGGTGAGATCCGCGTGACGGTGCTGCGTGAGACGCGGGCGATTGAGATCGCGCGGTGAGGTCAAGTCATCAGTGCTGAGTGCTGAGTGCGGGCTTTCGATGGCGATGAACGACCCAGTTCGGGGTGCGTTGGTTGTTCGTGCACGTTCTGGCGTGGCTCGGGCTGGTCAACGTCCAGAGATTTTCACGCGGTAAAGCCCATTTGGGGCGGTCTTGACGACAAGCCTTGGCGAATCTGTGGGGCCGTGGTACCGTGAGGGGATGGAGAACCTCGATCGTCGTTTGCTGATCGGTGCGGCCGGTTTGGCGGGCGTGGGCGTGCTGGCAAGCCTGGCAAAGGGCGGACCGTTGAATCCGCCGGGCGGGGCGGTGAACCCAACTGGGCGAACGCTGAACGAGATCTACGACAAGATTCCTCTCGGCTTGGGGGACGGGCGGACGGTGCTCGCGGGCGGCACGACGAACTACACAATCCCCTTCGCTGGGTCGTACGTGCTAGCCGGGAACATCAACGGCAGCATCACGATCGCATCGAGCGACGTCACGCTCGATCTGAACGGATTCAGCGTAAACGCTGCAACCGCCGGCAGCGGGAACGGGATCCTCGTTTCAACGAGTCAGTCTCGGGTGATCATCCGCAATGGCGTGGTGTCACGCTTCAACGCCGGGGTGGTGATATCCGCCGACGTCAAGTCGGTCATCCTCGAAGACCTGATGATCCGTGAGTGCCGAAACTACGGCGTTCTGGCCTCCAGCATCATTAATCGAAACACCACGATTCGTCGGTGCAATGTGATCGACACCGGGGCAACCTCGACGGGCACATCAGCGAACCTCATCGTCACCGGCATCAGCCTGACCGGCGACGGACACGTGATCGAGGACTCCATTGTGCAGTCGCTGGTTTATCTAGGTACGGGGGTACCGGTGTTCCGGGGCGTGAGCTTCGCGAATGGATCCGGGGTAGCGAACGTGGTCCGACGCTGCGTGGTGAACAGCCAACCAGCGATTGCGGGCGACGGTATCCGCTTCTTCGGCACCGGGGTCTACCGCGATAACACGGTGATCGGTTTCTCCTCCTCGTATGTCGGTGGCACCAACGGCGGTGGGAACGTCTGATCCGGCGCTCGGCGTGAGGCGATGGACAAATCCATCCAGCGGTTGAACTCGCTACAGAGCATCGCGCGGTGAGGTCTAGTCGCCAGTGCTGAGTACTGAGTGCTGAGCGTTTCGGAGCCGTCGACTTCAGTCGACGGTGGTTTTCTCCGCGTTGTGATTGACGTTCAACACAGAGAACACAAAAAAAGAACCGACGACTGAAGTCGTCGGCTCTGACGTGCTCGCGCTCGGTTCGTGCTTCGTGCTTGGTGCTTGGTGCTTCGTGCTTCGTGCTTCGTGCTTCGTGCCTGATTGTCGGGATTACCAGCCCCAGATCAGCACGCGCGGGGTCGCGAGGATCACCGGCTCGCTGCGCAGCGTCATGATCGCTTCGAGCGATGTGCTCAGCGAGCGTGCCGCGGCGGGGTTGATCATCTTCGCGCCCGCGAGGGTGATCTGCCCGATGATATTCTCGCCCGTGATCACGCCCTGCGGCGCGGTGGCGCTGGCGCCGAAACGCCCGAAGGCTTCCTCGAGCATTTCTTGCAGGCTCTTCGGCGCGGGGTAGTCCATCACGTCGAAGGCGCCTTCACGCAGCCCCGTGGTGCTGGCAAGGTCGGTCACCGCGTCCTTCAGCGAGCCCACCGCGTCGGCCATCCCGAGCTGCACGGCCTTCTCGCCCATGAACAACCGGCCCTCGGCCGTCTTGCTCAGGTCGATGCCCTTGCGACCCGCGGTGACGCGCGAGGTGAAGAGGTCGTAGGTCTCGGTCATCTTCTTGCGGACAATGGCTTTGTCCTGCTCGCTCCAGGGGGACATGCTGCTGAACATCGCGGCGCGCGGGCCGCGGGCGCGCCCGACGGTGTTGATGTGGAGCTTTTCCATCAACCCGCCCAAGGCCATCTTGCCACCGACGACGCCGATGGACCCGACGATGGAGGTCGGGTTCACGTAGACCTTTGAACCGGCGACGAGGCAGTAGTACCCGCCGCTGGCGGCCATGGACCCGACGGAGATGAAGACGGGCTTGCCCTTGCCGCCGCTGCCCGGCGCGCCGCCCTCGGCAACACGGCGGATGCCCTGCCAGATCATTTCGCTGGCGATGGCGCTGCCACCCGGGGAGTCGATGCGAACAACGAGGCCCTTGATCTTGTCGTTCTCTTCGATGTCTTTCAGCGCCCGGCGGAGCGTGCGCGAGCCAACGGAGGCCTCGCCGCCGAAGAGCCCGCCGCCCTGGCTTTCGCCGTCGATGATGGCACCGTCGATGTGCAGCACGGCGATGGTGTCGCGCTTGGGCTCATAGCTGGGCTTCTGCATGAGCATCGAGAACATCGCGAAGGGGTTGTTCATCATCTGGGCCATGTCCTGCTCGTCGGAGGGGAGCAGTTCGTCGTCCCAGGTGATCTCTTGCCCATAAGCTTTTTTCAGGTGCGCGTCGAGCTCGGGCAGGTCGATGATGCTGTCGACGAGTCCGACCTTCTTCGCGTCGGTGTCGCTGGCCATCCACGCGGTTTCGAGGGCTTTGTCGATCCCGGCGTCGTCGAGCTTTCGCCCGACTTTTAGCTCGGAGCGCATGTTGGCGTACATCTGGTCGAGCAGGCCGTTGATGTTCTCGTCCCAGGCCTTGCTGGGCTTGCTGTTGGCCATCATTTCCATCGCGCCCTTGTAATCGCCGACCTGGACGAAATCGGGCGTGATGCCGACCCACTTCAGCGCGTCGGCGAGGAACATCTCTTCCATGTAGACGCCGGGGAGCATGACGCCGCCGCCGGATTGGATGATGACCTCGTCGGCCTTGCAGCCCAGCATGATCTCGGCGGGGCCGTAGTTCTCAGCGAAGACGTGGATCTTTTTGCCCTTGGCGCGGAAGGCCTGCATGGCCTTGCCGAGCTCGTCGATGTTCGAGCGTGAGAGCTCGGCATCGACCACGCGGACGACCAGGCCCTTGATCTCCGGGTCCTTCGCGGCTTTTTCGAGGGCCTTGATCAACTCGGGCATGTGCATGTGACCCTTCGAGCCGCCCATGAGGGGGCTGGGGTTCTTGGCGCGGTCGGTGATCTTGCCGTCGAGCTCGAGCAGCCCGATGACCGCGTCGGCCATGACGGGTGCGGAGAGGGTGGAGATGCACAGACCGGCCGCGAGGGCCGTCAGCGTTGTGCGCGGGGCGCTGAAGGAACGAAGGCGACGCGCGATCAAATCACAGACGGCGAGCTGAAACATGCCTGAAACTCCTGTTGAACGGACGATGACCTGCGAGCGGAACCCGGAATCGCCGGGAGAACCGGCCACCGCGAGGATACCCAAGCGGCGTCGCACCCGGCTTGATGTTTGTATCCCGGAAGGTGATGTCGGTTGCACCCACATCAACCCCACGCGGATGATCGCCGGAGCGGTGTTCATCAGCCGAACACAACCCGCCTTGCTCGACGGATGGACCTAGCCTTGCCCCCATGGCTGAAGTCGGCGGGCAATCCGAAGTAGGTACGTCGGCGGCGATGCCCAAGCGGGTGCGCGAGGCGAAGCGGGTGCTGATCATCCGCCCGAGTGCGCTGGGGGATGTGTGCCGGAGTGTTCCGCTGGCAGTGAGCGTGAAGCGTGCGTTGCCCGGTGCGCGGGTGGATTGGCTGGTGCAGGACACCTTCGCCGACGCGGTGCGTGCGCACCCGTGCGTCGACGGCGTGGTGAGTTTCCCGCGCGCTCGGCTGGAAGACTTCCACACCCCGCGCGGGGCCCTTCGGCTCCTGCGGTTCGTGCGGTCGCTGCGATCGGCACGCTACGACGTGGTGATCGACGCGCAGGGGCTCTTCCGCAGCGGGTTCTTCATGCTCGCCAGCGGTGCGCCGGTGCGGGTTGGATACGCCAACGCGCAGGAAGGCGCGTCGCTTGCATGCACGCACCGGGCGCAGGCGCCGATGGATCGCCACGCGGTTGAGCGCATGCTGTCGCTGGTGGCGTGCATCGGGATCGAGCCCGTGCGGGATCTTCGCCTTGTGTCACCGATAAGTGCGTTCGAATCGGTTTCGTGTTCGCTGGGTTTGTCGAGCGGTGCGTACGTCGTGATTGCGCCCACGAGCCGATGGGCCGCGAAACGCTGGCCCGACGATCGGTTCGCTGCCGCGACCGAGAAGTTGCTTGATCGCGGGCTGATCGCGCGGGCGGTGGTTGTCGGCTCAGGCTCAGAGCGTGCGCAGTGTCCCAGCGTGCTTGCGCTGTGTGCTCGCGACAATCGCGTGATCGACGCGATGGGCAAGACCAGCGTCGCGCAGCTCATGGCCCTCATCGAGCATGCACAGCTCGTCATCGCCAACGACTCGGCGGCCCTGCACATGGCGGTGGGCTTCGAACGCCCAACCGTCGCGCTCTTCGGCCCCACCGACACCAACAAGGTCGGCCCGTACAAACGCGAGCACGAGGTGATCCAGCATCTTCAGCCGGGCGACACGCTGAACCACAAGGACCCCGCGCGGGTCGAGATGATGGCCCGCATCAGCGTTGACGAGGTGGTCGAGAAAGCAACGCGGGCGCTGAACGAAGCCGCTCAGCGCCCGGCGTAGTTTTTCGCATTGGTGGCACGGCTCTCCAAAGCCGTGAGCCGTTGATCTTCACCTATCGACCGTCTTACCGAACCTGCACCACGATCGGCTGGCCGGCCTCGCCGGTCGCTTCGGCGATCTTGCCGTCGTCGCGAAGGACCTGCACGACGACCTTCCGGCTCGGGCGCGCCATCTGTCCCTCGGCCTTGCTGATGGTCACCGTCACCTTGTCGCCCTCCTGCTTCGCCTGCCAGGTCGTCAAGAGGTACTGGCCCTTCTGATACTCAAAGCCGTCGCCCGCGTCTTCGTACAGCGTGCCGGTCGCCTGACCACGCGTGTCCAGGCTCACCAGCAGCGTCAGCGGGTCCAGTGGCTTCTCGTTGTGATACTGCATGATCGGGCCCATCGGCACGATCGCGCCCTCGCGGATCCGCAGTTCGGGCAGGTCCGGGTGGTTGTTCTCGTTGACGATCTCGACCTTCCGCCAAACGCCCTTCGGCAGCACGGGCGTCCGCGTGCCGTCGGGCATCAACTGCGGCACCACCAGCACGTCGCTGCCGATCAGGAAGCAGTCGTCCTCCGACCGCAGGGCCATGTCCTTTGGATCGGCGAAGAAGACCGGACGAACCACGGGCAAGCCCTTCACGCTCGCCTCACGGAAGAGCGTGTAGAAGTAGGGCAGCAGGCGGTACCGACGCTCCAGCGCCAAGCGGCAGGCCTTTTCAACCTCAGGCCCGAAGGCCCACGGCTCTTTGTCGATGTTGCCCTTGCCGGTGTGACCGCGGCTGAAGGGCAGCAGCGCGCCGATGCCCATCCAGCGGGCGAAGTGCTTG
>JAVTWO010000061.1:0-12763 GCA_032229765.1 Phycisphaerales bacterium
GTCGACGGATCCGGACTCGCCGCGGGCGCAGGGTTCGCCGGCGCTGCGGGCGTCGTTGTCGGCAGCACCGTCGGCTTCGTGTTCGTCTGCGGCGGCGGCGTGAGCATCGGGCGAGGCAGCCCCTCCAACGGGTCCTTCCCGCTCGGCGTGGGCTGATGGATCTCGATGTACGTCGGCGGCACCATCTTCGGCATCGGATCGCTCGCGCTCGCCATCGCCACCGGACCACGCGACAACAGCCGCAGATCCGTGAACTCCGCATCGCGCATCACCCGCGGCGTGATGAACACGTAAATCAGCCGACGCGTCTTCGTCTCGCTCTGATCGCGGAACAACTGCCCCGCCAGCGGGATATCCCCGAGCAACGGCACCTTCAAGACCGTTGTCGAGGTGTTCTCCAGCGCGAGCCCACCGACGATGATCGTCGAGTCCGAAGGCACCGTGACCGACTCACTGCTGATTTTGCTGGTGCTTCTCGCGGGAGGAATGGCCGACGCCGTGTTCGTGGGACCGATGAAGTTCGAAAGCTCCAGTTCATACTTCAGCCGAAGATAATCGCCCGATGAGATCTGGGGCTTGACCTTCAGCTTCGGACCCGCTTCCTGGAACCCGCCGAAGCTCGTGACTGTCGAACCCGCCGCACCCGACTGGCTCGTGGTGGTCGTGGGCACTTCCTGGATCGCGGAGATCTCCGCCTCTTCGTTGTCGTCCACAAGCAGCTTCGGCGCCGCGACGACCTTCGCGTCGGTCGAGTCCGCCAGGGCTGTGATCACGATCGGCACCTGATCGCTCTTGATGATCGCCATGGTGAAGGCGTTCGCCAGCGGCGTGACAGTCGGTGCCCCTGTCAGTGCCGTGCGGTTGGTCGCGGTGCCGAAGATACTCCGCGCCGCCAATCGGCTGTTGTTGCTGATCTGATCGACCCACTGCGTCTCAAAGGCCAGACGCCACCCGTCGTTATCGTCGATCACCACGATCTGCGCTTCGATGAAGACCTGCGGGCGACGAATGTCCAGCTTGTTGATCAGCCTCGCAAACTGCGGCTGCAACCGCTTGGGCGCCTTGACGATCACCTGGTTGTTCGGCTTGTCGGCCGTCACAAACACATCCGCCGAGGCGTCGATCGCCTGGTTCTCATCCGCCCCCGCCCGGTTCGGCTGCGCCTGATTGGGCACACGCGCTGCCTGGTTGTTGAACGACGGGAAGCGGTTGTTCGCACCGCCCGTGCCGCCCCCGCCGGGCAGCAGCGGCGCGGTAGCCGCCTGCGCCGTGTTGGTGATCAGCGCCGTAATGATCGCCTCGACCTCTTCCGCCTTGCCGTGACGGATCTTGTAATGCTCGTAGACGATCGCCTCGCTCTCGGTGAACGGCTCGAGCCGCTTGATGAGCTGGTTCATCTGCTCGTGCAGCTCGGTGGTGGCGAAGTACATGAACCCGCGTGCCTGCGCATCGAGCACGATCACCGTCCCCTGCGCATCGCCCTCGTTCGTCCGCTGGTTCGGGTTGAACTGGCTCTGCGTACCTTGGTTCGCCGGCACGCCCCCAAACGCACCCGCCCCACGATTCGCAGAGCTCTGCGGATCGATCGTGATCAACCGCCCATACCCCGACCGCTCGGCGTGCTGCGCGATCTGCGCCGCGCCCGAGACCGCGTACCACCGCCCCTCCAGCTTGCTGGGAAGGTCCACAACCGTCAGCAGCTTCCGCAGCAGCACCGCCTCATCACTCCGCCCGCGGAAGATCAGCGCGTTGCTCGTCGAATCCACCACCAAACGGTCCGCAAGGTTGTTGATCCCACCCGCCGAGCCGCCGCCCTGAACAACCGTCCCGGGCTGCAACTGGACGTTCTGTGCTTGCCCGCCCGACGAACCCTGCTGACGGTTCAGCACCTCGATGATCCGGCTCCGCGCTCCCGCGGCCGAGAGGTACTTCACATCAAACCGCGTCCACTCCATCTTGATCTGCTCAGCAACCAACTGATCCACCACGCTGGTGATGATCCGGATCTTCCGAGGCGTGTCCGTCACCAGCATGATGCCAAGATCATCCAGATACGCGATCTGCGCCGAGCCGCCGCCCGGCTGACCGCCCGGGTTCGGATTGCCGGGCATCGCCGCCCCGCCGCTTTTGCTCAACACCGCGTTGATCGCACCCTGCAACGCCGAGGGACGCAGCCCGGGCGTGGCGATGATCTGCGTCGTCGCGAACGGATCGCTGCTGATCGGGCTCGCGGTCCCCTGATTGATCGGCTCGATCGAATAGATATTCCCCACGCCCGTCTTCCGCAGGCTCATCCCGTTCTGCTCAAGCAGCATCTCCAGGAAACCCAGGAGCTGCTCGTGCGGCACATCAATGGCCGTGGGCAGAAAGACCTGCTTGTCCGACAGAGCCAGATCGGTGCTGAGATACTGAATCCCAAGCTCAGCCGCCACCTGGTCCGCCAACAGCTTCAGCTTCAGCGGCTCGGCCACAGGCCCATACCGGAACCAGCCTTCCTTCAGTGGCGCATTGGTCCCGGGCAGCGGGCCCGCCGCCGCACCGTTCTCGCCTCGCTCCATCGGACGCACTTCACGCGTGGGCGTCGCGCCCGGGTTCATCGCCGGGCCCTGCGCCGATCGACCAGCCGACGGCGCAGGCACCGGCTGAACACTCGGACCCATCGGCTGCTCTGGCTGCGCACGCGTCGCGCCGGGCGTCACTGGCTGCGCATCGTTCGGATTCGCTTGCAGTGGGCGGCCCGTCCGCGGATCCACGGGCGCTCCGTTCGGCCCGACCGGCCCCGTCGGCCCGGGCGTCGTCCCCGGCCGGACCGGCTGCGCACCCGTCGCGTTCGGCGCCCCGCCCGGCGGCGTCGCCACAGGCTGACCCGTCGCCGGGTCCACCACGATCACCGTCGGCTCCGAGTTCGGCTGCAAAGGCTCATTTCCCCCCGGACTCTGCGTCGGCGCAGGATCCGTCGCCGGATCGCTCTTCTTCGGCTCCTGCGCAAAGACCCCCGCCGGCTGCGCCAACACCAAGCACCACGCCGCACCAACAACACCGACCTTCCCCACCATCCCCAGTCCGCCCGCCCGCGCGAGCAACCCCCGCCGCCGGTCGTTCTGGTTCTGCTTCGCGATGCTGTCGTGCTGGCTGCTCATCGATCGGTCTCCAACCGTTGGTCCGCCCAAGCCGACGCCCGAACTGGGCCCCGGCTTGATCGGCTCTATCGTTGCACCCCTCACGGGTGCGCGTCAGGGTGCGGTTCGCACCCGTCCAAGATTCCTTCCCCCATCATCCACCACCACCCTCACCCCACATTTTCGGACCTTCCATCCCCCGGCCATGAACCACCCGACCAACCAACCCGTCCGTCCGCCCTCCAAGCCCCTCCGCGTGGTCAGCCTCCTCCCATCCGCCACCGAAATCTTCTTCGCCCTCAACCCCGACCCGAACCACGCCCAACTCGTTGGTCGCTCGCACGAATGCGACCACCCCTCGGCAGTGCAATCCCTGCCGAGCCTCACCGCCCCCAGGACGGTTGACGACGCCTCCCCACAGGCCTGTTCTTCGATCGATCAGGCGGTCCGAACCGCCCTCTCCACCAGCACATCTCTTTACTCCCTCGACGAACCCAGGCTGCAATCTCTTTCCCCCGATCTCATCCTCACCCAAGACCTGTGCGAGGTCTGCTCCATCGACCTCGCCAGCGTCCGCCGAGTCGCTTCCACCATCTCCCCCGCCCCGCAGGTCTACAGCAGCAACCCCACCACCTTCGAGGGCGTCCTCGACGACATCCTCGCCATCGGCGAAGCCCTCAACCTCCCCGACAAAGCCGCCGCCCTGGTCTGCAACCTCCGCGAACGCATCTACGCCGCCAGCGACTACACCAACCCCTTCGACGACGGCCCGAACGTCGCCTTCCTCGAATGGACCGACCCGCTCTTCATCGGCGGACACTGGACCCCCCAGCTCATCGAACGCGCCGGCGCACGCCACCCGCTCAACGAAACCCGCCCGCTCCGCGAAGCCGGCGCCGCCGCCGGACCCATCGGCACCACCCTCCGCATCGCCGGCAAAAGCGTCCGAGTCCCCGCCGAGGTCCTTGCCGCCAGCAAGCCCGACATCGTCATCATCTGCCCCTGCGGGCTCTCACTCCCCCGCGCCTTCACCGAAGCCCGCCGCCTCGCCGACCAACCCTGGTTCCAGCAACTCCCCGCCTTCAAAAACAACCGCATCGCCATCGTCGACGGCAACGCCTCCTTCACCCGCCCGGGCCCACGCCTCGTCGACGCCTTCGAATGGCTCGTCGGGTACATCAACAACCGCCCGGAACTCATGCCCAAAGACTTCGCGTGGACGGCGCTTCACACGCTCTGAACTCCCTCAATCACGGTGCCTCGCGCACGAACAGCTCCTGTCTCTTCTCCTCAAATCGCCCTTCGTGAACGTTTCTTCACACTCGCACATCACCCTCTCAGCACCCCAACGAATACGCTGGGGTTGCATGTCCAAGCCGTCTTCCGCGAGTGAACCCGTCGGCGTGCGATCCACCGAGACCGCGGCTGTCACAGAGGATCTCGCCCCCGTCGTGGCGGAGCTTGAACAACTCGAAGCCGAACTGCACGCCGCCGCGATCCAAGGCGAAAAGCTGATCAACGAACTGCCCGAGTCTTCCCGCGCCGGGGCCCGCAATCTTCTGCACTACCTCGCCCTTCGCAGGGCTGATCGTCGTCCGCTGCAGCGCCGCCTTGCCGATCTTGGGCTGTCGTCGCTGGGGCGGGCCGAGCCGCACGTGCTTGCGAACGTTCAAGCCACGCTCCGCGCCGCCCGTGCCCTTGCGGGGCTGCCGATCCCCTCAGCCCCGCCCGCCCCGATGAGCTCCGGCGCCAGCCTCGCCCGCGCCGCGCACGCCCTCTTGGGTCCAGCCCCGCAGCACCGCACCGTCCGCGTCATGGTCACCATGCCCAGCGAGGCGGCCGACGACAGCTCGCTCATCCTCAACCTCCTCGCTCAGGGCATGGACGTCATGCGGATCAACTGCGCCCACGACGACGAGCGCACCTGGTCCGCGATGATCGACCGCCTGCACGCCGCCTCCGCATCCACCAACCGCCCGTGCAAGGTCATGATGGACATCCCGGGCCCGAAGCTCCGCACCGCCGCCCTCACACCGGGCCCGCGCGTGGTCAGTTGGAACCCCGCCCGCGGGCCGATTGGCGAGCTCATCCGCCCCGCCCGCATCCTGCTCGTCCCCGCGCCCGCCTCCATCGAGCACCTCGCTCTCCGCGGGCGCGAGCTTGAAGGCGAGACCATCGACGCCGTGCTACCGCTCAATCCCGCCCTCCTCGCCCGCCTCACGATCAACCCAACTCCCGACCCCACCGTCAACGCCAACCTCATCGCCCTGCGCGACGCCCGCGCCCGTCGGCGTGTGCTCCGCGTGCACCGCGCTGTCACGCTCAACTCCGCCGATCGGGCCTTCATCGCCCTCTGCGATGTCAGCGCCTTCGTCATTCCCTCCACACCATTCTGGATCGAAGGCGACGAACAGACCCTCTACCCCGTGGGCGATCTGCCCAGCATCACACTGCCCATCGTCCTCCGCGTAGGCGATGAGATCACCCTCTCCGCCGATCAACAGCCCGGCACCGACGCCCTCCGCGATCACGCCGGTCGTTGCACGCGCCCCGCGCGCGTGCCCATCACCCTGCCCCAGGCCATCGACGTCCTCCGCGTCGGCGACCGCGTCCGCTTCGACGACGGCAAGGCCGAGGGCGTGGTCATCCGCACCGAGCCGGGCCTGGCACACCTGCGCATGACGCACACCCGCGCCGCGGGCTTCCGCCTCGCCGCCGACAAAGGCCTGAACTTCCCCGATACGCACATCCCCGTCGACGCGCTCAGCCCGCGCGATCAGCAGTGCCTCCCGCTCATCGCACGCCGCGCCGACATGGTCGGCCTCTCCTTCGCCCGCTCCACCGACGACATCCGCTCGCTCCGCCTCCGCCTACACGAGCTCAACGCCCCGCACGTCGGCATCGTCCTGAAGGTCGAAACCGCCCAGGCCTTCGCCCGACTCCCCGAACTCCTCCTCGAACTGATGCACTCTCCAAGCTGCGGCGTCATGATCGCCCGCGGCGACCTGGGCGTTGAGATCGGCTTCGAACGCCTCGCGGAAGTCCAGGAAGAAATCCTCTGGCTCTGCGAAGCCGCCCACATCCCCGTCATCTGGGCAACGCAGGTCCTCGAATCGCTGGCAAAGAAAGGCCTGCCAAGCCGAGGCGAGATCACCGACGCCGCGATGGGCGAACGCGCCGAGTGCGTCATGCTCAACAAAGGCCCGTATGTCCTCGACGCCGTGCGCGTCCTCGACGACATCCTCACCCGCATGAGCGCCCACCAGAGCAAAAAGAGCCCGATGCTCCGCCCGCTGAGCATCGCTCAGACGCCGCCACCGGCTCGCTGATGCGCTCGCACCGCACTCGCGTCATCACCCCGCTCGCCCTTGCACGAGCATGTTCGTCAACATCATGATCCAGATCGGGCCCACCACCCCCACAACCGCCCCCGCATACGCCAGCGGCACGTGCATCCCCCACGCCCGATCCTTCCGCGCTTCGTAGACCCGACCAGCCACCACCATCTCCGCCGTGACAATCGGCCCGAACACAACCACCCCGAAAAGAAAGAACAAGAACACAACGGCCATCGGAAAAAACACAACCGCACTAACCATCATCGCCGTGGTCACCACCGCCGTCGGCGCGACGAACAACGCACACTTCCTCCCCCAACCCATCTCCGGCAGCAACTCCTCCGGCAACCCCGAGTTGCCGCACTCCGGACAGTTCGGCCGCTCCACCCCATTCGCACCAGAAGGATCACCGCTGCGGTCATACCCGCAGCCCTTGCAGCACAACCGCCGTGGTTCCACAACCGAAGCCATCTCCAAAATCTACGGCCGCGCCTCAGCGAAGGATCTGCTCCGCGCAGAAAAAACCCCGCCAGGAAACCCAGCGGGGCTCAATCTTCTTCCTGCCTTTCACCAATGCCTAGTGCCCAGTGCCTACCCCCACTCACTTCTTGCTATCACCCCGGGCAAAGATGCTCGCGACATAGTTCAGCACGTCCGTCGCGCTCGTTTCGTTGTAGCCGAACTGTTTGATCATCCGCTGCTTGACCACGTCGATCTTCGCCTGCGTTTCGTCGTCCACAACGCTGGAGACGAGGTTCTTCAGCTTGATCGTGTCGCGTGAGTCCTCGAAGAGTTTCAGCTCCAGAGCGCGGTACAGCCGGGCGTTGGTGTTGTACTCGAACTTCTTCCCGTCCAGCGACAGCGCACCGATGTAGTTCATGATCTCCTGACGGAAGTCGTCCTTCCGGCTGTCGGGGATCTCGATCTTCTCCTCGATGCTCCGCATCAGCCGCTCGTCCGGCTCTTCGTCACGCCCGGTGTACTTGTTCTTGACCTTTTCCTTCTGCGTATACGCCCGCACGCTCTCGATGTAGTTCGTGCACAAGCGCTTGATCGCATCCTCGTCGGCGCTGATGGCCCGCTGGACCTCCGCCTTGATGATGTCCTCGTACTCCTCCTTCACCACGCCCAGCAGTTCCTTGTACTTCTTCTTCAGCTCCTCATCGTTCAGCAGCGAGTGGTGGCTCAGCCCGCCCTCAAGCTCGTTGAGCACCATGAACGGGTTCACGCACCGGTCCTCGATCGCCTGGCGGCTCACCATCGCGTTGCTGATCTTGTCCTGCACGTACCGGGGCGAGATCCCCTCCATCCCCTCGCGACGCGCCTCTTCCTTCAGTTCGCGCACGCTCTCCTCGGTGAACCCGGGGATCGCCTTGCCGTTGTACAGCTTCATCTTCTGCAAGAGCGTCAGCCCCGCCTTCTTGGGCTCTTCAAGCCGCGTGAGCACCGCCCACATCGCCGCCACCTCAAGGGTGTGCGGCGCGATGTGCAGCGCCCGCACCTTCGCGGGCGAGAAGTCCTTGCTGTAGATCCGCACCTCGTCGTCCAGCCGAATGTTGTACGGGATATCGATCTTGATCGTGCGGTCGCGGAAGGCCTCCATCATCTCGTTGTTCTGCAAACGCCGATACTCGGGCTCGTTCGTGTGCCCGATGATCATCTCGTCGATGTGCGTCTGCGCGAACTTCTTGGGCTTGATCATGTGCTCCTGGCTCGCGCCCAGCAGGTCGTACAGGAACGCCACGTCGAGCTTCAGCACCTCGATGAACTCGCAGATACCACGGTTCGCAATATTCAACTCGCCATCAAAGTTAAACGCCCGCGGGTCCGAGTCCGACCCGAAGACCGCGATCTTGCGGTAGTTGATATCGCCCGTCAGTTCGGTGCTGTCCTGGTTCTTCTCGTCCTTGGGCTGGAAGGTGCCGATGCCCACGCGGTCCTTCTCGCTGAGCACGATCCGCCTCACCCGGACATGGTCCATCACCCGCCGCCAATCGCCGCCATAGTGCTTCATCAGGTCCGCATAGATCCGTCGGCAGAACGGGTCCAGCTCACCAACGAGCTTCAGCTTGCCGCCGCCGTGCAAGGGCGTGAACCGCTCGTTCAGCGCCCTCACCAGCTCATCCCTTGCTTCCCGCGGCACCAACATCAGCGGTTCTTCATGCATCGGACACGCAAACTCGTGCGTCTTGCCCCCAGGCCCACAATGCTCATCCAGCAGCCACGTAAAGCTGTACAGCGCGCCGTCGTCGGTCCGCGAGTACCGCTCGATCCCCTTCTTCAGCAGCCGCGCAATCGTGCTCTTGCTGCTCCCCACCGGCCCGTGCAGCAGCAGAATCCGCTTGTCCGTCCCGTACCCCTCCGCCGCACTGCGCAGGAAGTCCACAAGCTGCATGAGCGCAAAGTCGAGCCCGAAGATCGCGTCCGCGCCGTTGTCGAACGGATCACTGAAAAAGTGATACCGGATCGCCTCCTGCTTGAAGACGCGGTACCGTTCGAACCCTTGGCTCATCACCGCGTCGAAGACCCGCTGGAACGCGTTGCGCACCGTCCCCGGGCGCGCCTGCACGATCTCCAGATAGTCGAAGAAGCTCCCCTCCCAGTGCACCTGCCCGTACTCGCGCTTGTCCACGCGCGAATCGATCAGCGAGGCAAGATCGCCCGCGCCGCCCCCCGAACCACCTCCAGCGCCCGCGCCACCGCCGCCCGCAGCGCCGGGACCCGTCCCCAGCCGCTCCAAGCGCTCCGCGTTGCCCGTCTGAAGACGCACGCCCGTGAACTCGTTCATCGCCGGCTCCTTCCGTCCGTCCGTGACTTCGTACGCACGCGCTCGCGAATCAAGTCCTTCGCACCGCCGCGAGCACCGTTCTTCCACGCACTTCAACTCAGGCCGTCGTGTTCACCAACCCATCCATCCACCCGTTCATCCATCCGTCCATCGCGCACCGCCCCGACCGCCGCGGCCTCCGCCGCGCGTCTCCTCATCATCGGCACGTTTTCACGCCCTCCACACCCCAATCCGCACCACCCGAAAACTCCCACCACATCCGTCCATACGCCCGCCCTTCCGACCGGTTCGACCAAACCGCCCTTCCCCAGTTATTCCCCGCGAAATCGCCCTTCTCGCCCCCATCACCACCCTCCACCTTCCCCGCATCCATTCACCTCAACCCTCTCCTCCTCCCACCAGTTCTCGGCCCACCCTACCGTCTCCTCATGTCTTTCGGTCTCTCAAAGGGTCGTGACCTCGACGCCACCACCATCGAAGTCCCCACCGCCGCCTTCCCCCCGCTCCCCGACGACGTGCTCTCGCGCCCCGAGGCCGGTCACTTGCCCATCGCCTCGTGGTTCGCCGATCCCTCGCGCCCGCTCGAAATCGAAATCGGCTCGGGCAAAGGCACCTTCCTGCTCAACCAAGCCGCCGCCGACACCGCCACCAACTACCTCGGCATGGAATGGGCCGGCGAGTTCTTCCTCTACGCCGCCGACCGCATCCGCCGTCGCGGGCTCACCAACGTCCGCATGCTCAAAACCGACGCCACCGAGTTCCTCCGCTGGCGCTGCCCCGCCGCCTGCGCACGCGTCATCCACCTCTACTACTCCGACCCCTGGCCCAAGCGCAAGCACCACAAAAACCGCGTCATCCAGCACGCCTTCCTCGAGCAGTGCTTCCGCGTCCTCTCACCCCATGGCGAGCTCCGCGTCGTCACCGATCACGACGAGCTCTGGGCCTGGGACCAAGAACACTTCGAAACCTGGACACGCCCCCACACCAACCCCTCAGCCCCCGACCCCGTCCCAAGTCACATCCGCGCCGCGTGTGCATCAGCCCAAGGCACGCCGTTCACGATGCAGCCCTTCGTGCCACCACCCTGGGTGGGCGAGGGCCAGACCATCGCGACGAACTACGAAAAGAAGATGTGCGAAGCCGTGGGCAAGCAGCCACACGCGTGCGTGCTGAAAAAGACGGTGTGAATCTCAACGCACCGCGACGAGTCTTTCGCTCCCCACGCGCGACTCGCGACTCACCCCTCGCGACTCTGCATCAGAAAAAGGGTGGCTAACGGGACTTGAACCCGCGACCTCAAGGATCACAACCTCGCGCTCTGCCAGCTGAGCTATAGCCACCATCTCAACAACCAAAACTGAACCCCACCCCAGTCCTCGGCAAGCCGAGTCTCAACGATAGACCGCCCACCGCTTTGGTCAACGCCCTCGACCCCCTCTCCCCCCCTCACCCCCCTCTCTCCATCCTTCCTTCCACCTTTCCCACCCCCTCAAACCCCGTTCTTTCCAAAACTCCCAACTTGTCCACCCGTTCAACCCACGGTGCTATCGTCCAGCGTGCCGATGGCCCCTAGGGGTGCCTTCAACGCCCCTTCGTCCACCGGCACCACACCCTCGACACGCCTCCCGCGCCGTCGAGCCGCTGTGATTCCCCCGTTTGGTTTTCCTGAAATCGTCCTGAACACCACCTCGGAGTCGCGCATGTCCACCCTCGCCGCACCGCTCGCCAAACTCGACCTCTCCCCCACCCGCGTCCACGCAAACCTCGCCCCCGCTCGACTCATCGAAATGGCCCTCGCCCGCGGCGAAGGCGTTCTCGCTTCCAACGGCGGCTTCGTCGCCCTCACCGGCGACCGCACCGGCCGCAGCCCCAAGGACAAGTACCTCGAAGACACCGCCGCCATCTCCTCCAAAATCGGCTGGGGCGGCTTCAACTCCCCCATCACCCCCGACAAGTTCGACATCGCCCTGAACATCGCCATCGACCACCTCAACAGCCGCAAAGATCTCTTCACCTTTGAAGGCTTCGTCGGCGCCGACCCGAAAAACCGCCTCTGCGCCCGCGTCGTCACCGAGCAGGCCTGGCACTCCCTCTTCATCCGCACCCTCTTCATCCCCCAGGGATCCAAAGCCGCCGGGCCCAACGCCCAGTGGAAGCACGAGGGCGGCTGGACCATCCTCAACGCCGGTAAACGCCGCCTCACCACCGAAGAACAAGCCCAGCTCGGCGTCAAGAGCCCCGTCATCATCGTCCAGTCCCTCACCCGCAAGCTCGTGGTCATCATCGGGACCGAGTACGCCGGCGAAATGAAGAAGTCCCTCTTCTACGCCATGAACTTCGACATGCCCGAAGTCGGCGTCTTCCCCATGCACTGCTCCGCCAACGTCGACAAGAAAGACCCCGCCAACGTCGCCCTCTTCTTCGGGCTCTCCGGCACCGGCAAAACCACCCTCTCCGCCGATCCCAACCGCGCCCTCATCGGTGACGACGAGCACGGCTGGTCCGACCACGGCGTCTTCAACTTCGAGGGCGGCTGCTACGCCAAGTGCATCAAGCTCTCCCGCGAAACCGAACCCCAGATCTTCGACGCCATCAAGTTCGGCTCCGTCCTCGAAAACCTCGAGATCGACCCCGTCTCACGCGTCCCCAACTTCGACAGCCAGAAGTACACCGAGAACACCCGCGCCACCTACCCCCTCGACTACATCCCCGACGCCGTCATCCCCTCCGTCGGCGCTCACCCCAAAAACGTCATCTTCCTCACCGCCGACGCCTTCGGCGTCATGCCCCCCGTCTCCAAACTCACCCGCGAACAGGCGATGTACTACTTCATCAACGGCTACACCTCCAAACTCGCCGGCACCGAGCTGGGCGTCACCGAGCCCCAGCCCAACTTCTCCACCTGCTTCGGCGCACCCTTCATGCCCCGCCCCGCCAAGGTCTACGCCGAAATGCTCGCCGACAAAGTCGCCAAACACAACGCCGACGTCTGGCTCCTCAACACCGGTTGGACCGGCGGGCCCTACGGCACCGGCTCCCGCTTCTCCCTCAACTACACCCGCGCCTTCGTCTCCGCCATCCTCAACGGCACCCTCCGCAACGCCAAGTTCTCCCCCGACCCCATCTTCGGCCTCCCCCTCCCCGACCAGGTCGCCGGCGTCCCCAGCGAAGTCCTCAACCCCCGCAACACCTGGAAAGACGGCAACGCCTACGACACCAAGGCCAAAGAACTCGCCCAACGCTTCCGCGACAACGACAAAAAGTTCGACATGCCCCAGCCCGTCCGCAGCGCCGGGCCCAAGGGCTGAGCCCATCCCAACCCTCCCGCATCCACACCCTCTTCAAAGCCCCGCCCTCGCGGGGCTTTTTTCTTCCCACCCGCACACAAAGCCCCACTCCCCCAAATCCCGCCCCCCCCCGCACCCCCCCACGCACGAAAACCAAAAACCCCGCCCGGGGGTTGTCAATCCAAACCCGACAAAAACCACCCCACGGCCCCCCCAGGGCCCCGCCCGCGG
>JAVTWO010000062.1:0-12688 GCA_032229765.1 Phycisphaerales bacterium
ACGAAAACAGAAGTTCGCCAGCAACGCCCGATTCCCCGTTCCCACCGTTCACCCTCCCCCCCTCCCCCCCCCACCCCGCACCACGCACCACGCTCACCGCATCCCGTTCCGCCGCCGCACAAAGACCCGCGCCGGCGCGTTCAGTCGGCAGACAATCTCCACACACCCCCGCACCGCCTCGCCCAGCGCCGCATCGTGCGCCGTCACCAGCAACCGCACCGGCTCACGTCCGCCCGCGCACGCCCCGACATACCGCGAGAGCCCCGCCGCCAGCGACACCGCCGTTTGTCGATCAAGCCCGGAAGTCAGCTCATCCGCGACAATCCACACACCCGCAAAGCCCGCGTGCTGCTTTCTCGCACCACCACTCCATCTCCTTCGCCGCCGCTCCATCTTCGCCAGCAGCATCGCCACTTTCGCCCGTCGCCTCTGCCCGTCCGACAACGCGCACAGCCTCCGCGCAAACAGCCGCGCCTCCGCCAGCCCCGCGTGCGAGAGAATCGCCAGCCACCGCTTCATGTTCAACCCCGCGCCAAGCTCAATCAACCGGCGATCCTCCGCACCCTCACTCTTCCGCCCGCCCTCACCGTCATCAAGCTCAAGCACCGTGCCGCCGTGCGCGACGATCTCGCCCACCAGCCGCCGAAGGTGCGTCGACTTCCCCGACCCCGAAGGCCCGCAGATAAAGCACGCCCCGCCGCTGGGCATGCGTTCAATCGCCCACACCGCGCGCACACCCACGCCAGGCCTTCCCGACCCACGCTCAATCTCCATCATCGAGATCCCCAGCTCAAGCTGCGCCCGCGCGATCGCCGCGGACCGCCGCGTCACAGTTGATGCGACAACCTCTCGACGATCGTGATCATCACGCACGCGCTTCATCACGCCGCCCCCTGCTGCCGCCGCGCCAGCGCAGGGCCCGCAACCCGCGCCGACTCGCCCGCCGTCACCGCGTGCGCAGTCACCACAGGCTTCTCCCGCTCGCGGTCGGCATTGATCAGCGTCTGGATCGAATCGCGGTGCCGACGGATCGTGTGGTACGTCAGCTTGAGCGACGCCGACGCCGCCCGAAGCCCGCGCCCCAGCAGATACACCTCCCGCGCCACGCTCCGCATCGTCATCGGCCAGCGCTCCATGCTCCTCAACACAAACGCGTACTCGTGCGACAACAGCCGCGCCGTGAGCATCCGCACCCGCCGCGAAATCCACTTGCGGTCACGCTGCAACAGATGCGACAGCGTGATGAACGTCTCCCCGCGGTCATACACCGCCTCGAGCAACGCGCGATCACCGCTGGGCAAAGGCCCCGTCCGCGCCAGCAGCGTCTCCGCCAAATCCCGCGCCCGATCCTTCCGCCTCTGCAACTGGGGTTGCGTTGCGTCCGTTGTTTGGTATATACTTGGTTTGCTGGCAGACATTGCAAGGCCTCCCGGTTCATAGACAACACAAAGTGAACACGAGTTCACAGATTGGTGAACAAGTATTGTCTATGATTCGGGATCGGTTTGGCAAGGGGAAATGGCGGAAGGGCCGAAGATTGCGCGCAACCGTGGGCCAGAGCACCCCTTCCTTGGGGAGATTCCTGTGGACAACTCCGACCAAAAGTGGGACATCACCCAACCGCCTCACCCCCAAATCCCCGCACAGGGGGTCCCGCACACCCCTTCTCCCTCCTCCTCTCACACCCCTTCCACGCCCAATCCAACCTCCTCCTCACCCGATCCCACCAACCAACCCGCCGAGCTCTTCTCTACCTGCGGGCAAATCATCCGCGCCACCCGCCGTGCCCGCGGCCTGACCCTCCAAGCCCTCGCCCAACGCGTCGGATGCGCCAAAAGCGCCCTCTCCATGCTCGAACGCGGCCGCCGATCCAGCTCCCGCGCACTGCTCATCCGACTCGAAAACGCCCTCGACCTCACCCGCGGCGAGCTCGTCCGCGCGGACCACTGGGAACACGCCCCAGGCGAAATCAAATCCGACGTCGCACGCCTCCACGCCGCCCAACGCGCCGCACGTCAGATCGCCACCAAACAACTCGCCGAGTTCGCCGGCCTCGGCGGGCTCGACCGCGCACTCGCCAGCGGCCAGCTCCGCCGACTCATCTCTCAGATCGACCCCGAACTCAACACCCAATCCGAAACCGCCGTCAAACAACACGCCGACCGCACCCGCGCGCACACCAACACACCCACACCTTCAACCGCCACAACAATCGACCAAGCAGCGAGCGAACCGCCTCAACCCGAAAACACCGAGGTCGTCCGTCTGGGCCTGCCCGTCGAAGTCCCGCTGATCAACAAAGTCGCCGCGGGCTATCCCACCGAGTTCACCGACCTGGGCTACCCCGCGCGCGTCGCCGATGAATACGTCCGCGTCCCGGAAGTCAGCGACCCCGACGCCTTCGGCGCCCGCGTCGTGGGCGACTCGATGGAGCCCGAGTACCGCGAGGGTGACATGGTCGTCTTCTCACCGCGCGCCGCGGTCTACAACGGCGCCGACTGCTTCGTCCGCCTCGAACGCGACGCGCAAACCACCTTCAAACGCGTCTTCTTCGAGGACGATACTGGCAAAGTCATCGACGACGCCGCCCTCCGCGCCGGCCAATCCGCCAGCGACGCCCCCCACGCCGCACGCCTCATCCGCATCCGCCTCCAACCACTCAACCCACGCTACGGCCCGCGCGTCTACGACCGCGAAGAAGTCGCGGGCCTCTACGCCGCCGTCACCGTCACACGAAAAGTCGGCGCACGATAATCGCCAATCACAACACGACAAACACACTCAAACCCGCAAACAGCCGATCACTCTCGTGTTCTTCTCGCATTCACGTTCGCGTTCACGTTGAGTCGTTCCCAATCACCCCATGATCGCCTGCCACGCCGTCAGCGCCGGGGTGATGTGGTCCTTCAGCGCCGACCAATCCACCTCCAGCGTCTTCGACCCCGTCGATCCCGAACCGTCGGGCACGCGCACCTTCGGATCAACCGCCACCGCACCCCACGTCGGAACCGCGAGCGCCGTTTCCAGATTCGTATCGAGCAGCCACGCCGCGAGCTTCTCCGCTCCGCGCGGGTTGGGCGACGAGCGCACAAACGCCAGCGTCGTCGGCGTGCTGATGCACGAAGCCCCATCGATCGCCCGCACGTCCGCCGCACTCAACGCCTTCAACGCCCCCGCGCGCGCACGCTCCATCATCTCAGCACGCACACCCGCATCGCCCGCCACCGATTCAACCACAGGCCAGCCCTCACGCTCCGCCGCTCGAAGATCGTCGATATCCGTAATCCCCGCGTGCGCCTCACCCCGCGCAACCGCCCGCACAACCCCGGCATTCCCCGGCGCGATCTGCACCCCGTTCATCCTCATCGCCCGCACGAACGCACCGAACCCCTCGGGCGAGAGCACCCGATGCAACAACGCAAGCTGCCCGCGCGTGGTGCCGAAGCGCGGATCCGCGATCGACACGCGCCCCTTCAATCGCTCGTCGACAAAGTCCAGCAGCGAGCCCGTGGGCATAACCCCCGACCGCTCAACCGCCTTGGGGTTGTGCACAAGCACCCGCGCCCGCAGCGCAAGCTGCACCCACATCGGCGCGCGATGAGCCGCGGGCCAGCGCGAAAGCACCGCGCCCATCGCTTCACCCTCGGCTCGAATCGGATCCAGAATCCCCTCCGCCGCGAGCGTTGCGGTATTGATCGCCTCCGAACTCAACCAAAGATCCGCACGCGCCCGAGCCGCCTCCGACCGCAGCCGAAGCGCCAGCCCCGTCGTCTTCGTCGCCTCGGTGTCATACACCGCATCCACCCGAACCGAAAGCGCCTTCCCCGCGGCCACCAACACCGGCTCAACGATGTCGCGATCAAGCGAGCAATACACCGTCACCACCGATGCATCACCATCACCACCCTCGCCCCCGTTCTCAGGCAGCGCACGCCGACACGCCGAGAGCACGCCCAGCATCGGCGCACACACCACGCCCACACCCAGCGCCCGCACCACCGCCCGGCGCGACCAACCCTCGCCAACATCACGACTCGGTTTCATAGCTCATCAAACCATCACGGCTTCGGCGCATCCTTCGCCGGAGTACCCGTCTTCGCATCAGGCTTCGGCGCAGGCTTGTTCTCCGCGTTGCTCTTCGCCGCAAGCTGCCCAAAGTAATGCTTCACCAGATCGTGATACTGCCGCTCGATGACGTTGTTCTCCAGCGCCTCGGTAGCTTCCTGTTCCGCCGCCGCGGCGATGGTCGCAAACTGTTGCCGCGACTCGCCCTTGACCTGCTCACCCTGGATCAGCATCGTCCCGATCGGCGCGCCGCCCGTGTCCTCGGTCTTCGCCTTGATCTTCTGCCAGGACTCAGCCGCCGCCGACTCGCCCATCCCCCCGCCACCCTGCGAGATCCCGGGCCCGCCCCGCCCCGCACCATCACCCTGCGACTGCCCGTCCTTGAACGCGCCGTTGCCGCCCAACCCGCCCTTGTCCGCCGCCCCCATGCCCGGCGAATCGCACTGCCCCATCCCTTCAGACAGCGCCTGCAACTGCTGCTTCGCCTCGGCCGCCGTCGCCTCCATCGACTTCATCTCCGCCTCCGCCATTTCCATCTGCGAAAGCTGGTCCGACAGTTCGTCCATCGCCTGCGCCATCTGCTGGCTCATCCCCGAGCCCTGCTGCTGACCCTGCTCGCCCTGCTGACCTTCCTGTCCCTGCTGCCCCTGCTGCTGACCGGCCTGCGCATTCTGACCCGAGCCCTGCTGCTCGCCGCCCTGCGGGTTCTTGCACGCCTGGGCCATCTGCTGCATCGACTGGCTCATGTTCTGACACGCGTTGTTCGTGTTCTGCAGCGCCTGCTGAAGATTCTGCAGCGCCTGCTTCTGCTGCTCAGAGAGCTGGCTGTTGTTCTTCAGCGCCTCCGCGAGCTGCTGCGCATCCTTCGCCGCCGCGGGGTCGATCCCCGCGTCCTTCAGCGCCTTCTCCAGCGCCGACTGATCCTTCGCCAGGTTCGCAAGCTGCTTGGACATCTTCTCAAGCTGCTCCGCGAGCTTCTCCTTGTCCTTCTCGCTCAGCTTGCTCGACGCCAAGTCCTTCGCAAGCTTGTCCAGCTGGTCCTTCGCTTCGGAGATGTTCCCCTTCGCCAGCGCGTTCGACAGCTCCGACAGCGGGCCCACCCCGGGCGTCCGCAACTGCTTGAGCTTCTCCAGCATCGTCTGCGTCGACTGCGCACTGGCGCTCTGCTTCGCCGCGTCGATCTTCTCCATCGCGCTCGTCAGCGTCCGGATCGCGGCCCTGCGAATCTCCTCCGGGTTCTTCTGCTTCAGCGCCTGGTTCTCTTCCAGCGCCTTGCTCTTGTCCCCCTCACCCTTCTCCGGGTTCAGCGCATCAACCTTCGCCACGATCTTGTCCACCTGCGCCTTGGCCTTCTCCGCTTCCTTCCGCTGCGCCTCGGCCCGCTGCTGATCCTCCGCCAGCTTCTTCGCCTCCGCCTTCTTCCCCAAAATGTCGAACGACGGCAGCACAATCCACAGCACAAACGCCGCCATCGCCACCACGAACGGCATCGGCCAATGCCTCGGCGCACGCACCGGCACCGCCTTCTTCAAGTTCACCCCCGGCGCAACCCCCGACGCCGACGCCACCACCGCCCTGCTCCACGGGTCACTCGCCGACGCGACGTGCAACGCCGTCGACAGCGATTCCTTCAGGTCCGCACCCTCATCAACCACCCGCGCCACCTGCTGCTGGTTCGGCAATCGGATGACCGCCCACAGCACCGTGCCCGCCAAAATCCCCATCGGCCCAAAGATCACCGCCTGATCCCACCGCACCTGCGCCAGCCCCGAGCGCTCAATGACAATCAGCGCAATCACGCACACCACCGCCGCGGTGCTCAGCACCACCAGCCCCGTCAACGCCCGCGACAAAACCACCCGCCCCTTGGCCTTGCGAAGCACTCGCGTGATCTCGTTCATACATCATCCCCCGTTGCTCGGGTCGCCCTCGGCCTAACACGCCATCGGCCAACCCGAGACGGTTGTGCGAACCAACAAACGACACCGTATTGAACAGGATATTCGACCCTTCGGTTCACCCCGCACCCCGAAAAACACCAAAACCTCCGACTTCTTCCGCAACGCCCCCCGCCCTCACCAGAAATAAACGAACAGACACCGATCAAGCGACCGGTGTCCGGGGGTTTCTCTGGTTGATCGTCCCGACCGCCACCCGCCCTACGGGTCACTTCTGCTTGTAATAGTCCAGGTTCACCTGGACAAACTTCGTCCATTCCTTGGGCAAGTCCTCTTCCGGATAGATCGCCTTCACCGGGCACTCATCCACGCACAACCCGCAATCAATGCACGTCCCAGGATCAATGTACAACTGGTTCGACTTCCCAAAGTCCGGCTCGTTCTTCGTCGGATGAATGCAATCCACAGGACAGACCTCAACACACGAAGTGTCCTTGGTCGCAACGCACGGCTCCGCAATCACGTGAGGCATACAAGCTCGCTCCACAGAAACAGCCCCGAAGGCTGAGATCACACACCAACACCCAACAACACCCCGCTCAACGCCCGGAGTGTAGAACCCACTTTGCCAGCGTGCCACACGCACCCACCCCCCGCACCACCCCGCACCACCGCCCCCACCCCGCATCACTCACACATACCGATACTCAATCGGCGCTTCCACCTCCGGGTGCAGCGACGCATGCACCGGGCACGAATGCCCGACCTTCTCCAGCCGCTCTCGCATCTCCACAGGCACCCGCGCCGGCAGCGTCACCACCGTCGGCAGCTTCGCGATCCTCCTCGCCGCCGGCGGCACCGACATCTGCTTCTGTGTCACCGCGCTTGCCCCCGTGATATCCAGCCCGTGCCGCTCCGCATACATCGCCACCGTCGTCAAAATGCATGACGCCAACGCCGACGCCACCTAGTCCGTCGGGCTGAACGCCGACGAGTCGCCGCCGATGTCCTTCGGCGCATCCGTCCCAATCTTCGCCCCCTCCGGATGCGTCAAGGCACACTTCTTGTTCCCCACGTACGTCGCGCTGATGGTCACCATGCCCAAGCGTAGACCCCACACCACCAAACCCGCCCACCCTCCCCACCCAGCCCCCCGCACAGACACACGCAACCAAGTTCCGGTAACCCGCTCCCACCCCACCTTTCCGCCCTTCACCAACCCCCATCCATCATCAATCCCTTGCCGCACCCTCATTCCCGCGGCATCGTTCATCCATGCACACCGCACGCACCACGTGCAGCCGCCTTCACTCCACCACCACCGCCGCCGGTCTCGTCGCGGGCCTGCTCTCACTCCTCATCGCCATCCCCACACTCCACGCCGGGCCCATGACGCCCCCCGCCGGGCCCGTTGCCGACACCTCCACCGACCCCAATCTCAAGTTCAAAACCCTCGGCCAAATCGAGCCCCGCACACCCGTGCAATCCCTCCCAGCCTCGCTCACCTCCACCTACACCATCACCCAGCCCGGCTCGTACTACCTCGCCGCCAACATCACAGGCGAGCCCGGCCGCCACGGCATCCTCATCACCGCCAGCAACGTCACCCTCGATCTCAACGGCTTCGCCCTCATCGGTGTCACCACCGCCGGCGACGCCATCAGCACCCTCGACTTCGTCCGAAACATCCGCGTCACCAACGGCTCCATCCGCTCCTGGCCCGGCAGCGGCATCAACGTCCTCGGAGACAACTCCCGCTTCGACAACCTCCGCATCAGCGACTGCACCCTCGCCGGCATCAACACCGACACCAGCCTCGGCACCGTCATCACCGACTGCAACATCCTCTCCTGCCGCGGCGGCGGCATCTACACCGGCGTCGCCAGCATCGTCGAACGAAACACCGTCATGAACGAATCAACCCTCGGCACCGGCCCCGGGATCTCCGTCGCCGACGCCTCCACCGTCCGCAACAACACCGTCCGCGCCGCACGAAGCACCGGCATCGTCACCGGCGGCTCCTGCCTCGTCGAAAACAACACCGTCTCCAAATCCGGCGCCGACGGCATCAACGTCGGTACCCGCTCCACCGTTCAACAAAACTCCGTCGCCGAAAACGCCGGCTCCGGGATCGTCCTCAACGGCGCCGCCTGCGCCGCGCTCAACAACACCCTCACCAACAACGCCCCAGGCTCAACCTCCGCCGGCGGCATCGTCACCACCCAAAACAACTCACGCATCGAAGCCAACACCCTCGTCGGCAACGGGCAAGGCCTCCGCGTCACAGGCCTGGGCAACTTCATCGCCCGAAACACCGCCCGCGCAAACCAAACCAACTACACCATCGGCAACTCCAACGCCTTCGGCCCCATCATCAACGTCGCCCTCCTCGGTGACTTCGGCAACAACCCCAACGGCAACGCCATCCACCCCTGGGCCAACTACTCCCACTGAACTCTGAATGAGAACTCGCCTTTGGTGGCACGGCTCTCCAGAGCCGTGCGGTTCTCGACCTGACGCACGCCTCCGTATCGCGTTCCACCTCAGCAAACCCATCCAGCGAACTGCCCCCTCAACCCACCCACCTCACCGCGCAATCACCCCGCGCCACGCCGGCTCGATCTTCTCCCACGTCGCCCGCAGCCGAACCGCCATCGCGCTCAGCGAGCTGGGGATCACCCGCACCCGCCCGACCACGCTGATGAAGTTCGAATCGCCCCCCCAGCGTGGCACAACATGCACGTGCAAATGCCCGGGCACCCCCGCGCCCGCCGCTCGCCCCTGATTCAACCCAACGTTCACACCCTGACACTCCAGCGTCCGCTCGACGAGATCCGCGCCGAGATCCGCCAGCCGCCACAGCCGCTCGCGGTCCGCCTCGTCATAATCCAACAACCGCGGCTTCCCCTCCCCTAGCGCAATCAGCAAGTGCCCGTTCGCGTACGGGAACGCGTTGAGCAGCACCATCCCGTGCGCCGAGCGCACGATGACATGGTTCGCCTCGTCGTTCTGTGGCTGCAACCAATAGTCCCGCAGGAACGACCCCGAGCCCGAAGGCGCAGGCCCACCGGTGCGCTTCTCGCTGGCGCTGAGCGCTTCGAGATACTCCAGCCGCCACGGCGCCTGCAACGTCGCCTCGGGCCCGCTGGGGTTCGCCGAGCCACTCGGAAAATCAGGATGTGAAAAAGTGCCGCTCATGAAGCGATCATCCTAACACACCCCCCTCAACCGCGCCGCACACACGCTCGTCACCTTCAAACCGCCACCCAATCGCGCAATCCCTGCCGCTGCGAACCCGCTCCCGCCCACACTCCGCCCACCGACCCACCGCGCAAACTTCGCTTCACGAACCGTTCATGCTCGCTTTCTTGCACGAAGCTCAACTGACACGTCCACCCGACCGATGCTTGGGTTATCACACCGCGTGCGTGCCACGCTCGTTCGAGCCAGCACGCACACCGCCGCTGAACCTTCTTTCCTCAGCGGCAAAGGCAACGGGCTTCTTCGATGTCGGGCAACGGAATGCCCGCGACAGACCATCAAGAACCCGCGATCGTCCGAACGCACGGAGGCCCACATGAGCCAGCTCAAGAGAACCGCCGACACGCTGAAGTTCCGCACATCCACCGCCGCCAACGCCGCCAACAACCGCCCCGCAACCAACCTCAACGCCGACCAGCTCCGCATGGAGCGTCGCCGATTCCCACGCCACCTCATCGAAGCCAACGTCACCGCCGTCTTCTCCGACGATCAAGGCCGCGTCGGCGTCACCCCCCTCGAACTCCGCGACGCCTCCGCCACCGGTATGGGCGGCATCAGCCCAACCGCCCTCCGCGAAGGCATGAAAATCATGATCTGCCCCACAGGCGTCGCCGTCGCCTCCCGCTGCGCCACCGTCGTGCACTGCAAAGCCTGCCCCGACAACCAGCCCGGCTTCGAAGTCGGCCTGCGCTTCGAAACCCGCCGCGCCGCATAATCACCGCGAACCGACGCGAACCCCGCCCCTTCTCACGCCAACCTCCACCCACACGCCCACGCGCCCACCAACCCCATCCCTTCATCATTTCCTTCGCGCACGCAATACCACCGCCCCGAAGGCGTTGATTTCCGTGGGCGATCACTGCGCACGCACCCCCTCTCACCCGCCATCTCGGCTCACGATCTGATGTTCCAACCTCAATCAGACGAACATCAAACGAACATACATCCGCCCAACCAAACCTCATCACTTCATTTCGGGGGAGAACTCTCCAAATCGCCCGGTTGACTCGCGGGTCGAACCGGTTTTTCATCGTTGCTGCGGACTTTCTGAGATCACCACACACATACACACACACGCACGCACACCACCCGCTCCCCACCGCCACACACCGCGTTCTCCGAGCATTCTTCCATCAACCTCCCGCTCCACCCACGCCCACAACCTCCTGTGATATTCACCGGCCAGCTTTTCCCCTCGACATCACCCACGCGTAGGGGTAATATCACCTCCTTGACTTTTCCTCCCGACAACGCTGTAATCGTGTTGCTCACAGGAAAGGAAAAGAACAATCGCCAAGGTCGCTCGCTCACCGAGTACGACCCTTTCCTTCCGGCTCGGCGATTCTCGCCGAACCAATCCTCAGAGTCCTCGCGACTCTTCGGCTGAACAATCGGGGGATCTCAACGTACGGGGTCGTGGGGCCAGCCTCATCGGTCTTTTTCCGTTTCCAGAACGTACCCACTTCACTGTTGAAAGGAACCACATATGGCACGTCCCTCCGCACTCGCAAGCCTCAGCGTCGAAGACATTCAGCGCGAGCTGAAACGCCGTCAACGCGGCGCCGTCAAGCTCCACCGCAAACGCGAAAAACTCCTCCAGAAAGTCGCCGAGCTCGAAAAACAAATCCTCGCCGTCGGCGGCTCAATCTCCGGCGGCAGCGCCGGCGCCTCTCGCGGCCCCGGTGGCGGCCGCAAGCGCGCCAAAAACGACTCCACCCTCGTCGAAGCCCTCGCCAAAGTCCTCAAAGGCAAAACCATGGGCGTCACCGAAGTCGCCTCCGCCGTCCGCGAGGCCGGCTACATCTCAAACTCCCCCTCCTTCCGCACCATCGTCAACCAGGCCCTCATCAACCCCAAGAACAAGAGCCTCTTCAAAAAGGTCGCCCGCGGCCAGTACACCGCCGCCTGACCCTCCTCCACCGACCGCGGGCTCCGTCTACCACGCCAGCCCCGCTCAATCTCAAAACAACAACAGGCCCGCGGCATCCACCGCGGGCCTGTTCGCTTTTGTCTTCTCAATAACCCTCCACCCCAAATCATCCAACCAACCAACCAACCAATCGTTTGATCGATCGATCAGCGGATCGGCTCAGGCCCAAGCCGCGACGGCTTGTCCGTCAGCAGCAGCCGCCCCATATCCGACCGCAACGCCCGCCAGTTGTGATCAAAGGTCATGAACGCCGCGTTCTGCGCCTGATCTTCCGTCTGCTGCAACGTCGCCATCCCCGGCGCACTGTTGAAGCGGGCCTCGGTGAGCTGCGCTTCGCTGGCGCTCTGGCACCCGCCCATCGCAAGGGCCATCGCCGCCATCACGCCCATCCCCGAAACCATGCTCAGCTTCACGCCCATGCCCATACCCGGGCTCTGCTTCGATCGACGCGTCATTCGATAACTCCTTGTCTGAACACCACTTGTATCGTCTTTCCGCCCCACCGTCAACCCCCCGCCACCCAACCTGCCATCTACCTCCACCCCAGCCCCATTCTCTCCGCACCGCCACCCACCGCTGAGGCACATCCGCACCAAAGAAACACCGATCATCCCCTTCCTACCCTCATTCACCAACCAAGCCCAGAACATCACCTTCACCCTTCCGTCGCCATCCCGCGAATCTCAGGGATTCTGCCCACACCCGCCATCACGCTCAGGGTTTCCGCCCAACCTCCACCTTTCCGCCCGCCACATCCTTCAGCACGTACCCCATCGCCAGCAGCTCATCGCGCAGCTCATCCGACCGCTTGAAATCCTTCGCCGCCCGCGCCGCTTTCCGCTCCGCAAGCTTCGCCTCAACCGCCGGGTCCGGGCTCAACCCGCCCAGATACACCCCGATCTCCGTCGACGTCGCCCTCGGCACCTCAAGCCCCAGCACGCCCAGAACACCATCGATCGCCATCAGCGTCGCCGCATCCGCCGCCGTCGGCGTCGTGATCGACCCAACCCACGAGTTCAGCACACCGATCGCGCCCGCAACATTCAAATCCTCGTTCATCGCCGCCGAGAACTCATTCAGCACCGAAGCGCCCGAATCCGCCTTCACCCCCGCACCCCCCACACCCCCCGCCGACGCCGCCGCCACACGTCGCCAGCGATCCACCATCCGCTGACTATCCGTCACCCCCTGCATGGTGAAGTTCGCGTTCGTGCGATAGTGCGTCTTGATCAGTTCCAACCGAACCGCCGCCGGCTCGATCCCCTTCGCAAACAAATCCCTCGCGGTATAAAAGTTCCCCTTGCTCTTGCTCATCTTCGCCCCCTCGATGAACAAATGCCGCGGGTGGAACCACATCCGCGCAAACAGCTCACGCCCCGTGTGCCCGCACGTCTGTGCGATCTCGCACTCGTGATGCGGGAAGGCGTTGTCCTCCCCGCCGCTGTGCAGGTCGATCTCGCCGAGATCATCCGCCAGCCGCATCGCGGCCATCACGCTGCACTCGATGTGCCACCCCGGATACCCCGCGCCCCAA
>JAVTWO010000063.1:0-12550 GCA_032229765.1 Phycisphaerales bacterium
CCCGCGGCGGGGGGGGGGCGCCGCCGGGGCCCCTGTCTCCGCGGCGCCCGGCCGCCCGCGGCGCGCGCCCTGGCGGGCGCGGCTGGCCCGGGGGGGGGGGGGGGGGGGGGGGGCAGGAGTCGCGAGACGTGAGTTGCAAGTCGCGAGGGGGGGATTGGCGGGTTCAAGGCCGGATTCAACGCGGAGTTCGCGGAGGGCGCGGAGGAAGACGGAGGAGAGGGAGAAGAGGGAGATCAGTGCTGAGCGATGGGTGCTGAGTGCTGAGTGTTGAAAGTTGCGCGTCGGGCTTGAAGGTTTGATCTTTGAGCTTTGAGTTCTGAGCTTTGAGCTTCACGCCCCAAGCCCGTCCGAGAACGTGGAGACCCTCGTTTTTGCGGTTCTGTGCGGGATCGGAGGAGTTTTTGCGGCCGCGTGCGCTCTGATCGTGGCCGGGTTCGCTCTGATCTCGGCCGGGTCCGCTCTGATCTCGGCCGGGTTTGCTCTGATCTCGGCCGAGAGAATTGTTTTTGTGGCCGTGTTCGCTCTGATCTCGGGCACAAAAAACTGTTTTTGTGCCCGCAAAAACTCTTCCGGCGGCCGCCCGCGCTCTGCGTCCGGGCGCAAAGACTGCTCCGACGTTCGCGTTCGTCATCACTCCGTTCGGGTCCGATATCGTCGCGATCGTTTGAGCGTTCGGCTCTGTCGCCGTGCGTCTTCGGGTTCAAACCAAAGGCATTCACCACGGAGTCACGGAGGCACGGAGGGGGATAAAGCAAGAAAACAGCGCAGGCGGGGGAGCAAAGCAGCAAACTGAAAGAACCTCGGCCCTCATTCCTCCGACCGTCCTCCTCTGATTCCCTCCGTCTTCCTCTGCGTCCTCCGCGCTCTCCGCGTTGAATCAGGTTTTATTCGAACGCTCGCGACTTCACTTCGCCCCGCCCGACTGGTCGAGTCGCTTGACGAGTTCGTCGAGCTTCTTGCGGTCGGCGGCTTTGGCGGCGGCCTCGGGCGAGCCGAGCAATGTCGGGGCGAAGAGGGCGACGCGGAACTCTTCGAGCGCCCAGCGGTAGTTCTCGGCGGCGGGGCTGAGCGAGCCGGGCTGGAGGGAGTAATGACCGGCGTCGAGGTTGATTGTTGGGGCCGCACGTCGAGACGCAGGGACCGCGCGCGCGAGGTTGGTGTTGGATTTCATCGCGGCGGTGTGGTCCCCCTCGGCCACCGCGGCGGCGGCTTCTTCCTGGCGGATGGCGAGCTGACGCGCGACGTAGGCGGTGAAGCGTTTGTGGTAAGGCGAGAGCTGCGCGAGGGCTTCGGACTCGGCGCCACTGCCGTCTTCGCGGAGGTTGAGCAGGCGCTGCCGCATGGCCTGGGCGTAGATCGGATACCGCTGCAAACGTTCCCACGCGAGCGTGTGCAGGAAGCCCTGGGGCATGAGGTACGCGGCGTGCTCGCGGATGTCGGCGATGCTGGCGGCCCAGAGGCGGTTGGTGCCGCTGGAGAGACGTTTCGCAACGAGGTACCGCGGCTCGAGGATCTTCGCGAGAACGTTGGCGGTGTCGATGAGCGTCTGGCCCAATCGGCCCCAGTTGGTTTCTTTGCGAAGCTCGAAGGCCTCGCGGGTGCGGATCGGAGATTGGCCGGCGAGGAAGACGCGCTCGGCGGTGATGCACATGAGATCGTCGCGGAGGTCGCCGGGCGTGCCCAATCCTCCCCCACTGCCTCCGGAAGAAAACCAGCGTTCAATCTCGGTGATGTTCGGCAGGGCGTCGATGCGGAGCAGCAGTTCGTCGCGGGCGCTGAGAACGAAGAGTCGGCGGACGCCGAGACGTGTGATCGCCTCGGCACGCGACTGGTCGGCTTCGAGCGTGAGGTTCACGTGCGTGCGCTGATCGACGAGGGCGGGGTAGGCAACGGTTGATGCGGTTGATGACGCGGAGGTTGCGTGCGAAGCGTCCGAGCTTGGCGAATCGTCGTGCTCGTCGTCGCCCGCGTCGGCGTTCTCGCTTTGGCGTGCGACGGAGTCGGGCAGGTCGGGGAAGTCCCACGACTTGATGTTCGTGCGGGCGAAGGCTTTGCGCTGCGCGACGGCCTGGGCGCGTTCGATGCGTGGAGCGAGGCGGGTTTGGAGGGCTTTGGCGTCGCGGCCGTGGGCGATGATCTGGCCTGTGTGGTCGGTGATCTCGAGTCGAAGCAGGAGGTAATCGGGCAGTGCGGAGATGGGCCAGAGACTCGGCGCGATGCTGACGCCGAGTGCGATGTCGGCGGCTTCGCTGAGGGCCTCGGGAAGTGGAGCCTGTGCGAAGGTCATGAGCCCGGCGAGATCAAGAGCGATGCGGCGTGGGCGGTCCTTCTCGCTGACGGTCGCATCGGCGGCGGAGGCTTGCCAGGCGGCTTCGAGGGCGGAACGCTCGGCGCGGGGGAGCTGCTTGATGAGCGAGGCGATGGACTCGCTCAGCCAGCCGGGCACGCCCCACGCGCAGCGATGCGGGGCAATCAGCGGCAGGGCGAGGAGCGGGAGACGGGCGGTGACGCCGTCGGCGTCTTTGCCGGGGCTGAGGCGGTAGGTCAGCGGGCAGACGAACTCATCGTCCGCGGTTTCGAGCGTGAGCTGATCAGGAAAGAGCGCCGGGTCGAGCGCGGCTTGGGCGGTTGGAAGCACGACCTGCAGAAGCGTGAAACGCAGCGGGTCGGGTGTGCCCGGTTTCTCGCGGCGGAGGGTTGTGTACCAGCGGTCGAAGTCCACGCGCGAGGCGATGGGCTTGGGGATGATCGCGTCGAAGCGCGTGAAGAGCGCGGCGCGGTCGATGAGCTCGTCGGTGCTGCGAAGGCGGGCGCGGATCTGCTCGGCGTGCGAAAGGACGTCCGCGTTGTGGTGCCTGAAGTCCAGCGGCGAGGGGTGCTGGTTGTCGATCAGCAGCTTGTCGATCAGCAGGGCGCGTGCGGCGGCAGGGTCGGCCTGCGAGAGATTCACCCTTCGACGCGGCTGCACCGTCAGCCCCGCGAGCTTGAGCGTCTGGAAGCACGAAGGCTCGGAGGTCTCCGGGTCGATGTGCGGGCCTTCGACGTTGGCGTCGAGCATGTGCGGGGCCGCCTCGACGATCCAGGTCGGGTCGATCGGCGCGACGGTGCGGGCGTAGAGCTTGGTGGTCTGCACGAGCTCCGCGGCGAGGATCCACTTCGGGCGCTTCTTGAAGAGGCCCGAGCCGGGGAAGATGTGCACGAGGTTGCCGCGGACGGCGCGGTACTGAAAGCTGTCGGCGGCGTCGTCGCGGCAGCAGACGCTGGTGAGCAGCCCGGCGAGGAGTGAGCGGTGCAGGGCCTCGGGGCTTGCGTGCGGGATGTTGCCCGGGTCGAGGGGCTGCGATTTACTCAGCAGGCCCGCGTCGCGGGCGGCGCCGGCGAGTTGAAAGAACAGGTCCGTCCACTCGCGCATGCGGGCGATGGAGACGAAGTGCTCGCGGCACCAGCGTGCAGGGCCCGGGGCGTCGGCGTCGTCGCCGCGGGCGTACTCGTGGTAGAGCCGCCAGAGGTTCAGCAGCGTGGTGAAGTCGCTCGACTCACTCTTGAACGTTGCGTGGGCGGCGTCGGCCTGGGCTTGCATCGCCGGCGGGCGTTGGAGCGGGTCTTGAGATTCGATCGCGGAGGCGATGACGAGGAGTTCGGGGAGGCAGTTGCGGTCGGCGCTCTCGATGAGCATGCGCCCGACGCGCGGATCGACGGGGAGTGAGGCGAGGCGGCGGCCGACGGGGGTGAGCGGTGCGGCTTGATCGCGCGAGTTGAGGGCGTGGAGCTCGAAGAGTGTGTCGAGGCCGTCGCGGACGGAGGCTGGCGCGGGCGGGTCGATGAAGGGGAAGGACTCGATGGGCCCGAGGTTGAGGGACTTGCAGCGCAGCAGGACCGAGGCGAGATCGGTGCGGAGGATTTCCGGATCGGTGAAGCGCGGGCGCGAGCGGAGGTGGGCTTCGTCGTAGAGGCGGATGCAGACGCCCTCGGCGACGCGGCCGCAACGCCCGGCGCGCTGGTCGGCGCTGGCGATGGAGACGGGCTCGATGGGGAGGCAGGAGATTTTGCGCTTCGGGTCGTAGCGGTCGAGACGGACGAGCCCCGCGTCGACGACGTAGCGGATGCCCGGGACGGTGAGGGAGGTTTCCGCGACGTTGGTGGAGAGGACGATCTTGCGTCGCCCGGGCAGTGAAGGTGAAAAGACGCGGTCCTGCTCGCTCTCGCTGAGGCGTGAATAGAGCGGCAGGACGTCGGCATTGCTGAACCCCGCGGCTTGCACGGCTCGCGCGGCGGCGCGGATCTCGCGCTCGCCCGGCAGGAAGACGAGGATGTCGCCGACGGGGAGCTTGGGCGAGCAGAGCTCGCTCACCGCGTCGACGATGAGGGTGTTGTCGACCTGACCGGAGAGAAAGTCGCGCTCGTCACCCGGGAGGTAGCGGAGTTCGACCGGGAAGGTTCGGCCTTCGACGGTGATGACGGGGGCGATGGCGGGGCCGCCGAAGTGGTCGCTGAAGCGGCGCGGGTCGATGGTGGCGCTGGTGATGATGAGCTTGAGGTCGGGGCGTTTGGGGAGAAGGCCCTTGAGGTAGCCCAGCAGGAAGTCGATGTTCAGCGAGCGCTCGTGGGCTTCGTCGATGATGATGGTGTCGTAGGCGAGCAGGAGCGGGTCACCCGATTCGCCCGTGGCCTCGGCGAGGAGCACGCCGTCGGTGACGAGGTTGATGAGCGTGCGCGGGCCCGAGCGGTCGTTGAAGCGGACTTTGAAGCCGACCTCTTCGCCCAGGTTGACGTTCAGCTCGTGGGCGATGCGTGAGGCGACGGCGCGGGCGGCGAGGCGGCGGGGCTGGGTGTGGGCGATGGTGCCGCGGACGCCGCGCCCGAGGGAGAGGCAAATCTGCGGGAGCTGGGTGGTTTTGCCGCTGCCGGTGGCGCCGGCGACGATGACGACCTGGTGATCACGGATGGCGCGGGCGATGTCGCTTCGACGAGCGATGACGGGCAGGTCTTGATCGAAGCGGGGCGTGGGGACGCTCGCGGCGCGGGTCTGCGTGCGCTGCTCGGCGAGTTCGAGGCGTTTGATCAGCGGGGCGACGTCGGCCTCGCGCGGGGTGGTGGGCAAAGCGGTGAGTGCGCGGCGGATGGCCGCGGCTTCGGCGATGGAGACGGCGTTGAGCCGGGAGAGGATGGACTGCGGATCGATGGGCACAGGTGCGAGGGTATCACCGCGGGTGCGGCGGTATGCTCTTGGCACCATGAGCGAGAGCGTGCGGACAAACTGGCTCTACAGGCGCGTGAGCGTTGAGGAAGCGGAGCGGATCCACACCGATCCGAGCGCGCACGGCGGGCGGGCACTGGGCGCTTCGCACGACGCATGGGAAAAGATGAAGGCCTCGATGAAGGGCGGCGACGAGCTGTGGATCTATGACTCGAAAGCGCACATCTCGCCCGGGGCGTGCGCGAACTATGGGCTGTGCGTGGTGCGCGGGGGCAGGGTGGTTGCGCAGTTACTTCTGCGGATCGGGTGATCGCGGAGGTGGGTGAATCGTTGCGGGGTTGCGCGCGGTTACATGGATGAGGAGTTGGCGCCGGAGGTGCCGCCGGACGCGCCGTCGTCGGGCCCGCAGACGCCGCCGGAGTTGTCGCCCGCGGCACCGCCCGAGCTGCCCGCGCCTGATGAGGACGAGGAACCGCCGCCGCTGGAACCGCCGGCACCACCGGCGCCTGCGGAAGATGATGAGCTGCCGCCGCCGCCGGCACCGCCCGCGCCGCCTGCGCCAGGGTCGGATGAAGAACTGCCGCCAGAGGAACCGCCGGACGAGCCGGCGCTTGAGCTTGAGCTCGACGAAGATGAGGACGATGAGCCGCCGGCACCGTCGCTGCCGGCTGAGGATGAGGAAGAAGAGGAAGACGAGGAGCTGCCCGAGCCGCCATCGGCACCGCCGGAGGTTCCGCCGCTGGGCGAGCTGCTGGAGTTGCTGGAGCCGCCCGCGCCTCCGTCGGCACCGCCCGAGGAGCCGCCGCTTCCACCTGCACCGCCATCGGCGCCGCCTGCGCCGCCCGCACCACCGGCTCCCCCTGCCCCACCGTCTGCACCGCCTGCACCGCCCGCACCGCCGGATCCACCGGCACCAACGGTTGAAGCTGAGGATGTTGAGCCCGCGGGCGGCGGGGCGTCGGCGGTGCCGTCGGATGGACCTGTGTCCCAGGGTCGGGCGTCACCACCGACTTTGTCGGCGGCGCGGCCGCCGAAGAGACCGATCGCGGCGGGCGCGCCGAGAATGCTGGTGCCCATCACAAAGCCGCCTATCGCCAAGCCTCCCCAATCAGGGAAAGCGGAGTTAAAGACCGATTGCATGAGCCCGCCCATCGTGTTCATCATGACGCCAACGATGATGCCCGCGGCGATGCCATCGGCACCTTTCGTCAACGCATTCCCGAGTGCGCCGCTGGCGGCGGCTGAAGCGGCGTCGGCGGCTAACGAGATCATCCCCGCGGCAAGGTCGCTCCACGTGAAGCCCACCCAGCGCGTGCTGGGGATCTGAAAGCCCACACCCAGCGGCGCCACCAGCGAGCACGGACCGCCGCCGACGTCGATGCAGACCTGGCAGGGGATGACGAACGCCGGGGTGCTGATGGCGACCGCGGAACCAGAAGGACCTGCGGCGGCGATCGCGCCGCCCGTGGGCGTCTCCTGCACCGCGTAGCTCGGGAGGAAGTACTTGAAGCTCGCGCCAAAGAGCGTGGTAATCAGCGCGGGCGTGGCGGTGTACGGCGGCTTGGGGATGTGCGGCTGCAGCATCCCCCAGTCGTGACCCATCAAAACGTCGCCCATCCCTTCGGTCGTCACTTTCCACGTGAACTTGCCGAAGATCAGCCCCGAGGCGGGGTTGCTGGCCATCTGGGTCCAGGGGTAGCTGGGGATCGGGAGCGGTACGGCCGGGGGCGGCGGGGTCGGCGGGACCTGCGGCGGCGTCACGCAGTGAAAGTCATTGCCCAGACCCGCCAGCGGCAGGTACTTGCTGATGCGCATCGTCACGGCGCGGCCCTCCCGCCCGAAGTCGTCGGGCTTGCTTGCGGGCCGGCGCCGCTGTCATCGAGCGTGCGCCACTTTGTGCCTTCAAGAATCTTCCGATCGTCACCGGGCTGGAGCGCACGCGTCAACGGCGTGCGTGCGATCCAGATCAGCGTGAGCAGGCTTTGATCGACGTCGATGAAGACCTGGGCCAGATCGCCGTAGGCCTCGATGAACTTCTCGCGAACGGGGATGGAGAACTGCACACGCTGACGCGGCAGGACCACTGCGAGTTGCTCGTGCGCCGGGTGCATACCCGTGAGGGTGATGGTCTCGTCGCCCAAGAGCGTGTCGCTCCGCAGGCCCAGCGGTGCGCAGCGACCGAGCAGCGGATGGATCAGCCCGGGCTGGTCGTTGCGCTCCGCGGTGAGGAAGTTGCCCTTGCAATACCCCGCGGGAACGAAACCCCGCGTGACCTCCGCGAGTGAATCGAACGGCGCATCGCAGATCGGCGGCAGGCCCATCATCGCGGTGCGCGGGAACTCGAAGACGCTCATGAAGTCAAAGCCGATCGGCAAGGGCTGCGCGTGCCAGCGTGCCGGGTCTGCACAAATGAACCGCTCGGGCGTCAGGCGGTCGTTCACGCGCTCGATGTTCGGCAGCGCACGTCCCACGGCAAGCTTCGCGTCGGTGGTCAGGCAATAGCCACTGCCCACGCGGTTCCGCGGATACGCGATCGGCGGGATCGGCTTCTTCAGATCCTGCGCGAAGGCAAAGGTCTTGCGGAGCTGCTCGCTGTTCATGTGCTTGGCGATCTGATTGCCAAGGTCGGCTTTGAAGATCTGGTCTTCGCCGCCGTAGGAAAGCTCCCAGCGCAGCGGCATGGATTCGAAGGGCTTCGCGGGCGAGAAGACGAGCTTGCCCTGCACGAGATCAACGGTGCGGTCGCCCACAACCTCGGCTTCGTGGTTCAGCGAGCCGACGCACACGCCGACGCGCATCGAGGTCATGGGCGAAGCGGGGCGCGCGTGCGCACGGACGATGATGTCGGTCCCCGGGCGATTACCGACGATCTCGGGGACTTCCTTGTACGAGCCGACCTGACCTTTGCTGAGCGGGTCGTGCAGAACGTTGCTGAGGCTCAGCGGCAGTTGCTTGTCGTGGGCCGTGGCGCGAGCGTTGTGCTTGAAGCTGTACGTGCGTTTGAGCACAACCGCGAGGTACGCCACGTCGCCATCGGCAAAGACACACACGCCCAGCGGCATCGGCTTGGGGATCAGCTCGGGCGGGATCGGCGGCACGGGCATCGTGCTCAGCGGCGTCGGTTTGGGGATCGGCATCATCGTCATTGATCGTGGCTTTGCTGCGGGCGAAGGTTGAGAGTTCTTGCGTGTGTTCTGTGCGGTTTGCTGCGTGGGTGCTTCTTGTGTCGAGCGTGTTGAAAATCAGCGTTTGAGGAGAGGAATGGAACTACGCCATGCCGACCAGCTGCCCGCGGCGCTGCGTGCTGATCGGCGCCTGCGCAACCGGGCCTGTCCAGGTCATCACGCACGAGCGCAACTGCTCGGGGATCATCAAGTATCGGAAGCACGTTGCGTACGTCACCACCAGCGCACGCTGCGGCACAAAAACCACCATCGACGAGATCGACATCGAAAACCGCGAACGCTTCTCCCCCACGCTCGCGTGCACGACGGGCCCCCACTGCCCCGGGGTTGAACGCTCGGGCGGCAAGGGAAAGACCACGTCGCTTCGAGGATCAAAGCCCGTGAGAATGAGCTCCTTCCCCAGTCCGCCCGACGGGCAGACCAGCCCGGGAACCGCCTGATTGAACGCCCGCGGCAGCACCACGCGCGACAGGGCCATCGGGTCCTTGCTCTCCGCGAGCGCCTTGAACGAGCCCGGGCCCGTGGAATCCAGCAGCGGGCCCTGCGGCTTGTACAAACACGCGGGCGTGGGGTTGTCTTCCCACGATCGAATAAGCATCTCCGGACGCTCAAGGTTCGGCAGCGCCACGCCCTCGGCATCTTTCTTGTTCAGACAGAACCCCTTGCCCTTGGGGTTGATGGCGTGGTCCATCGGCATGTTCTCGAGCTTGGCTTGCCCGCCGAAGGCACGGTCGTTGGTGATGGGCATCTCGACGAAGGGCTGCGGCTCGGAGATGGTCAGCCCGTCGATACCGAGCTGCCAACGCCGATCGCCGAAGACGATGACGCGGTGATTCAGCTCGCCGCAGGTGATGCGGAGTTCGGACTGTTTGACGGGCTTGGCGTCGGGAGCGTGGGCGGAGCCAAAGACGATGAGGTCGATGCCCTGCTTGCGGTACTCCAGATCGGGCATGAGGGTGACGCCCTGAAGCAACGCGGGGCCCGAGATGATCTCCCACATTTCTTCGTTGGGGACGGGAGTCAGGCCGCCGCGCTCGTCGAGGCGGTAGGTGACTTTGCATGCGAGCATGGCGGTCTGCTCGTTGTCGCTGGTGGAGGCGACGAGCATCGCGCCGGGGAGGTTTGTGCGGTTGTCGAGCTTCACGCCGCACCCCCGGGACGTTGTTGAGCGACGGAGTTTGAAGCGAGCTCAGCGGGAGGTGCAGGGATCGCAGGGGGTGGCGGCGGGTCGGGATCGTCAAAGCCGAGCTGCCCGACGTACGGGATCTTCGTCAGTCGGCGGTGCGAGTCGAGCGTTGCTTCTTCCATCAACTGCGTTTCACGCCTGGCAAAGTCCGCCTCGTCGCTCATCGCGCCGGCTTTGTTCAGGGGCAGGAAGAGCCCGCGGGCGCTGGCGTTGAAGTAGTCGCGCTTGATGATCACCACCGCTTCGCGTTCACCGGCCGCGAGCTCTTGATCGCTCATCGGTTGCCCGGTTAGACCGCGGCGGAGTTGCTCGTCGCGCACGCGGTCGAGCTGCTTCCCATAAGCGATCGCGGCGGCAATGTCTCGGGCATCTCGGAGCATGGTGGTGATCTGGTCGTGCGGGGTGATTCGGTGCGAATGGAAGATCGACGGACGAAAAACATGTCAGCGAGGTCAGCAGTTCATGCGGATGCGCTCGCCGTCGACTTTCACGTCGTCGTTGGCGCGGATGTCGATATCGCCGAGGGTTGAGGAGAGCGACTGGCGCTTCGCTTGCTGGCGGAGCGTTTCGCCCGCGTTGATGCTCAGATCGTTCGCGGAGCTGAGGCTCAGCGACTGGCGAGCGTGGAGGGCGATGTTGTCCGCGGCGATGCCCAGATCGCCCTGCACGTTCAGCGTGACGGAGCGTGTGCCGAGCTCAACGACCGCCCCGGCGTTGGTCACGCGGATGGTGATGGTGGGTTGCCCGCTCGGGTCGAGCAGTTCGAGCACGTCGGTGTTTGAGTGCGTTTCGCCCGGCTTTGCATCGGCGTGGGCTTCGCCCGGCGTACGGGTGATGACCAAACGCTGGTTGCCCGCGAGCAGAAGTGTTTGTGCGTTATTCAGGAGCATGGGGAGTTCGATCTTTCCGGGTTCGGGTCGTTTCTGAGCGATGAAGTCGTGCGTTGGTGGGCACCTGTTGAACACACCGCGCCGAGCGGGACGTGCTCGCCGCGTTCGTTAACCGTTGTTCTTGACTATGCCGCCGGTGACTTCGACCATCGGGCCCGAGATTTTCACACCCGATGGGCCGATCTCGATCGAGCCGGCACCCGCGGAGAGCTTGATCGACGGGCCGGCCTTGATCTCCATCGCCGCACCGGAGGAGATCTCCATCGTCGCACCTGCGCCGATCTTCATCCCCGCGCCGGCTTTGTACTCCGCGCTCGCACCGGTGGAGACCTTCGAGTTTGCGCCGATGATGATGTCGCCGTTGGCGCCGGCGTCGAGTTTGAAGTTCGCACCGATCTTGGTGGTCTGGTTGGAGCTCACGTCCACCGTTTGATTGGCGCCGACCTTGAGGTCGTGGTTTGCGCCGATGGTGGTTTTCTGGTTCGCGCCGATCTTGACGGTCTGGTCCGCGCCGACGTCGAGCTTCTGGTTGCTGCCGACCTTTTCAGTGTCGTCGACATCGATGGTTGTGGTGCGGTTGTTGTTCACCGTGTTGGTCTGGTCGTGCTTGACGGTGGTGGACATGTCGTACTGGGCGTGGATGGTGACTTTCTCCTTGCCCTTGGTGTCGTCCATGGAGATTTCGTTGTAACCGCCGCCGCCGGTGGTGCTGCAGGACTTCATGCCCAGCGTGTTCTTGTTGTCGGGCATTTTGAACGGGGACTTGTTGTCGTTGTTGTAGAGGCGCCCGGTGATGATCGGGCGATCGGGATCGCCCTCAGAGAACTCGACGATGACCTCGTCGCCGATGCGAGGCAGGATGACCGAGCCCCAGCTCCGCCCCGCCCAGGTTTGCGAAACGCGGACCCAGCAGCTTGAGTTCTCATCCATCTTGCCGTCGCGGTCCCAGTGGAACTGGACTTTCACGCGTGCGTGCTCGTCGGTGTAGATCTCTGAACCGCTAGGCCCGACGACCACCGCCGTCTGAGGGCCGGTGATCACGGGCTTGCGGGTGCGCTGCGCGGGTCTGTACACCCGGTTGGCGGGGATGGCGTTGAACGAGGACTGCACCTCGGCGCTCGCACCCTCGCTGCCGCTGGCGGTGTTGTCGTTTCGCCCGTGGATTGTTCCGCTGATGATGGTGTACTCACGCTCCAACCCGGGACGCAGGACGTTGGTGGGGTCTTTGAGTGAGAACTTGTGCCCCACCGCCACGCCCCGGCAGCTCCCCTCCGCGTGATAGATCTCCGCGCCGGTGGCGATGTCCTCCGCCCGGTGCTTAGACACCGTATCGCCATCGGCGGCTTGCCAATATTCGCCCGGGTAGTCGTACTGCTCCGTGCCCTTCTGCACGAGATCGAAGAGCACGTTCTGGCTCTTCTGCAGTTCCTTCGTCGGGGCCTGAAAGTCGTAGTCGTCAAACGTGACCTTCTCGGTCTGGATCGCCATCGAGATGTTGAACGACGTCAACGTGTCGTCCTCGGGCCCGCCCGTCGGATCGACGAAGCGAATCTCCTTGTACCCCTTGAACGTCTTGATCGACGCGGGCGCGTCCACCAGGTGCATCTCGTCTTCCGAATCGCTGAAGGTGTGGTGGAAGCTGATCCCCTCCTGCTCCATCAAGCGGGTCACAAAGGCCAGGTCCGTCTCGCGGTACTGCACGCAGTACTTCCACTCGCGGTAGCTTTCCTTCAGATCGTCGACGATCGTCACCGAGTACTTCTTCAGCACCTCTTTGACAATGTCGGGGACTTTCTTGTTCTGAAAGATCTTGCAGTTGGTCGTCAGCGACGCCAGCCACAGCTTCGGGCCCACCGACAGCGTGAAGACGCGGGCGGCGAGCTTGTTGCCCGGCTCGTTCACGGAGCGGATCACGCCGAAGAACTTGCGTTGGCTCCCGTCGCTGAGCTTCATTGCGATGCCCAGTGGCTTGCCCACCGCCTTGTACATATTCACCGACTGGTCCAGCAGGTGCACCCGCACGCTCATCGAGAACGGCTGCCCCATCTCTTCGGTGTGGCTGAAACTCTCCAGCACCAGCTTGTCCGAACCG
>JAVTWO010000064.1:0-11919 GCA_032229765.1 Phycisphaerales bacterium
GAAGAGCGCGGTGTACGGGGTGATGGTGGGGGCGACGATTTTGATGGTTGCGGAAGCAGGGGTTGGGGTGTGGTTGTTGTCACGGCGTGAGCACGCGCGTGAGCGGATGAAACTGTCGAACGTTGAAGAGTCAAAGACTGCGGCGGGGGCGAACCCCGTGGGCGCAGACGGGAGTGCGCGTTGATGAATCAGGTGATGCTGACGCTCGGAGCGGGGAACCCCGCGGATCACGTGTACAACCACGTTCACCTCGGCGCGAAGACGGCCGACGGGTGGTGGCTGTGGTCGGGCAACCAGGGGAACCTGGTGCTGAGCATGTTGATTTTGATTGTGGTTGGCGCGTGGGCGGCGAAGAAGATCGGCACGGGGCCCGAGAGCGAGGGGTCGGGTCGGTACGTGACGAAGAACAAGTTTGCGCACATGATCGAGGTGATCTGCGTGTACCTGCGGGAGGAGGTGGCGAGGCCGCTGCTTCTGGACCGGACGGACAAGATCATGCCGTTCTTGTGGACGCTGTTCTTCTTTATTCTGGTGAACAATCTGCTGGGGCTGGTGCCTTTGCTGGACCTTGTGCACCTGATCAGCGGGGACGCGAAGGCGGCGCACGCGACGCTGGTGGTGGGTGGAACGGCGACGCAGAACATCTGGGTGACGGGCGTTCTGGCGGTGATCGCGGCGTTCTTCTTCAACGGCGTGGCGATCAAGCGGTTGGGGGTGGGCGGGTACTTTGCGCACATGACGGCGGGTGCGCCGTTCCCGGCGAGCATCCTGATCTTTTTCCTTGAGCTGGCGAGCCAGATCATCATCAAGCCGTTTGCGTTGGCGCTGCGTCTGTTTGCGAACATGACGGCGGGGCACATCTTGCTGGCGACGCTGTTCAGCTTTGCGGCGACGATTGTGACGCAGCCGCTGTACATCGGCGGTCCGGTGACGCTGATCTCGGTGGTTGGCGGGTTTGGGATCATGCTGCTGGAGCTGTTTGTCGCGTTCATGCAGGCGTTTGTGTTCATGTTCCTGGTGACGGTGTTCATCGCGTTGATGGATCACCACGAGCACGACCATTCACACGATCACTCGCACGACCATGCGCACGGGCATGGTCATGCACACGGCCACGAGCACGCCCACGCGTAATGCGTGCATAACGGGCCGAGCGTTGCGGAGGACCCGAGAGGGCATCGTCGCGGCGCACGAAACACCTGTGCGGTTTTGGAAGTTTGTTGAAAGGAAGAGTTTATGAGCATGTTGAGCAAGATCGTTCCGACGTCGATCCTTCTGGCGATTCCCGCGGCGGCGAGCGCTGCGGAGCCGGCGGTTGGCGCGTCGCAGGGCAAGGGTCTGGCGGTGATCGGTGGCGGCCTGGCGGTTCTGGGCGCGGGCATCGGCATCGGTCTGATCGGCAAGGGCGCGACGGAGTCGATGGCTCGTCAGCCCGAGAAGGCCGGCGCGATTCAGACGGCCGCGATCATTCTCGCGGTGTTCATCGAAGGTGCGACGCTGTTCGCGGTCGCGGCGGGCTTCCTGGCGGCCTAATGGTCGAGGGAATCGACGCTGAAACGAAAGATGCGCCGCGGATTGGGAACGGTCCGCGGCGATTTGCGGGGTGGATGGTGGACGGTTGGATCGAGGAATCAAAGGCCCTTAGCGCTTTGGAGTTGAAGGCATGAGCAAGATGAACCTGATCGGCGTGGCGACGGTGCTTGTGGCGAGCGAGAGGCTGTTTGCTGCGGACGAGGTGGTCGGAGCGCTCCCGACGGCGAAGCAGGGCGCGGCGGTTGCGGCGACGGCGCTGGTGGTCTTTGCGATCACGGCGGCGTTCCTGATGACGGTGGTTTGGCCGAAGATCAGCAAGGGCCTTGCGGAGCGTGAGGCGAAGATTCGGTCGGAGATCGAGGCGGCGGAGAATGCGCGGGCGCAGGCGAAGGCGGCGCTGGAGATGTATCAGAAGAACCTGGCGGAGGCGAATGCGAAGGCGCAGGCGATGATCCAGGAAGCGAAGGCGCAACAGCAGGCGCAGCTTGTGGAGATGAAGGCGAAGGCCGAGGCGCAGATGGCGATGGAGAAGGACAAGGTGATGCGGGAGATCGACGCGGCGAAGAAGCAGGCGCTGGCGGAGATCTATTCGCAGACTTCGGGGATCGCGACGATGGTTGCGGGTCGGATTCTGCAGCGCGAGGTCAACGGTGCGGACGCGGAGAAGTTCACGCTTGAGGCGATTTCGAGCTTCAAGTGAGATGAGGGTTGGGGTGGTCGGGTGAGTGGGGCACACGGCTCGAGAGAGGCGTGCTGTCTGAAGGCGGAAGGCGCACGGCTCTGGAGAGCCGTGCCACCAGAGGGCAAGAATCACGGCTTTGCGGAGCCGTGCGACCGAGGAAGCAACGATGCCGATGATTGATACGCCGCCGGATGCTTTGTGCGAGGTTTACGCGGTGAGCCTGCACGATCTGGCGTTGAAGAAGGGCGGGGCGGAGCTGGTTCGCACGGTGACCGACGAGGTTGGCGCGGTGGTCGAGCTGGCGAAGCGTGATGCGCGGTTCGGGGAGTTTCTTTCGAGCCGGATCATTCCGTCGAAGCAGAAGCAGCAGTCGCTGAAGACGATCCTTGCGGGGAAGTGTCAGGAGATGACGCTGAACTTCCTTCTGGTGCTGGCGGAGAATGAGCGGTTGCCGCGGCTGCCGGGGATTTCGGCGGCGCTGCGGGAGATCGTTGAAGCGGCGGCGGTCGCGTGGATGTGACGGTCACGACGGCGCGGGCGCTGAATGAGGGCGAGATTGCGAACCTTCGCGAGCGGCTGAAGGCGAAGATGACCAGCGGGGACCCGGTGATCAAGGCGTACACGAACCCGGCGATGATCGGGGGCATTCGCCTGCAGGTGGGCGACAAGCTGTACGACGCGTCGGTGCAGACGAAGCTTCGGCAGTTGCGTGAGCAGTTGTCGGTGAATGGGCTGCCGACGGTGCGTGCGGCGATCGGGCGGATTGTGCAGGCGTGAGGGTGAGAGCGTCGGCTTGGCCGGCGATTGAACGAACGGTTGATTCTCCCGCGGGGTTTGGTGCCCCGCGGGTTTGTTTTTGGCTACGATGCGGAGTGCGGTGTTGATCGGTTTGGGCGTGGGCCTGGGCTGGGTTGATGGCCGCGGATTTGGAGTTTGTCGGCGTGTGTGCACGCCTTTTTCTCAGGGGCAACAGTCATGGCGAAGAAGAACATCACGCAGGCGGAGGTTTCGGGGAAGCGAGTTCTGATCCGTGTGGACTTCAACGTGCCGATCGAGGGGGGCGTGATCGGGGATGATCGGCGGATCCGCGAGGCGCTGCCGACGATCAAGAGCGTGATTGATCGTGGCGGGGCGGCGGTGTTGATGTCGCACCTTGGGCGACCTGAGGGGAAGGGGTTTGAGGCGGAGTACACGCTGAAGCCTGTGGCGGCGCGGCTGGGGGAGCTGCTGGGCAAGGCGGTGAAGTTCCCGTCGAACGATCTGACGGACGCGGCGGCGGAGGCGGCGGCGAAGGGTGCGAAGGGCGGCGAGGTGGTGCTGCTGGAGAATGTGCGGTTTGCGAAGGGTGAGAAGAAGGGCGAGTCGGCGTATGCCGAGAAGCTCGCGGGGTATGGGGATATGTACTGCAATGATGCGTTCGGGACTGCGCACCGTGAGGATGGGAGCATGTTCGCGGTGCCCAAGGCGATGAAAGCGCAGGGGAAGAGTTGTGTGGCGGGGCTGCTGCTGCAGAAGGAACTGAAGTATTTGGGTGATGCGCTGCGGACACCCAGCAAGCCGTGTGTGGTGGTGCTGGGCGGGGCGAAGGTTTCGGACAAGATTTCGCTGATTGAGAATCTGTTGCCGCGTGCGAGCGCGATCATTGTGGGCGGGGCGATGGCGTACACGTTCTTGAAGGCGCTGGGGCGGAAGGTGGGCTCGAGCCGGGTGGAGGAGAGCCATCTGGAGCATGCGAAGAAGATGCTGGATCAGGCGGCGAACCTGAAGTGCGAGTTGCACCTGCCGGTGGATCATGTGTGCGCGACGGAGTTTACCGAGACGGGCGGGACGGTTGAGATTTTTGGCGAGGTGATCAAGGACGGGTTCATGGGGCTGGATATCGGGCCGAAGACGCAGGGGAACTATGCGGCGGTGCTTCGCGCGGCGAAGACGATCGTGTGGAACGGGCCGATGGGGGTGTTTGAGTGGCCCTTGTTCCGCACGGGGACGCAGGTGGTGGCGAACGCGATTGTGGAGGCGACGGGGAAGGGCGCGACGTCGATCGTCGGTGGGGGTGATAGTGCGGCGGCGGCGGAGGAGTTTGGTCTGGCGAGCAAGTTCAGTCATGTGTCGACGGGCGGCGGGGCTTCGCTGGAGATGCTGGCGGGCAAGCCGTTCACGACGGTGGCGTTGTTGGATGAGGCTTGAGGGGAGAGAGTCGCGAGTTGAAAGTCGCGAGTCGCGAGTGGGAAGACCTGCATTGCGGCGTGTGAAGTGGTTTCAGGAGCATGGCACCGGTTGAGGGTGTGTTGGAGGCGGGGCGAATCGAGAAAGAGTGAAGGCTGGCATGATTCATCCATCGGCGATTGTTCTGGGCGACGTGGTGTTTGGGGACGGGGTTGAAGTTGGGCCCGGGTGCGTGATTGATGGCACGCGCGGGGTGGTGTCGCTTGGGGCTGGGGTGAAGCTGATTGCGAGTGTGCAGTTGCGTGGGCCGATTGAGATCGGGGCGGGGACGGTGGTGTATCCGTTTGCGTGCCTGGGGTTTGAGCCGCAGGACGTGAAGTTTGACAGCAAGGGCGGGACGCTGGGTGTGAAGATCGGGAGCAAGTGCATCATCCGTGAGCATGTGACGGTGCACGCGGCGAGCAACGGGAAGCCGCGGGCGACGACGGTGGGTGATAACTGTTTTTTGATGGTGAATGCGCACGTTGGGCACGATGCCCTGGTGCAGAATCACGTGGTGATGGTGAACAACACGGCGATCGGCGGGCATTCGGAGTTGCACGAGCGGTGCACGGTGGGCGGCGGTGCGGCGGTGCACCAGTTCTGTCGGGTTGGGCGGTTGGCGTTTGTGTCGGGGGTATCGCCTGTGTCGGCGGAGGTGCCGCCGTTTACGGTGATGTGGGGTCGGAATATTCTGGCGGGGCTGAATCTGGTGGGGATGAGGCGGAGCGGGATGTCGCGTGATGAGATCACGCTGGTGCGGGCGGCGTTTCGGGAGGCGATCAAGCCGAACTTGTCGCTGCCGAAGACGATTGAGATTTTGAGGAGGCTGGGCGAGAAGAGCCCGGCGGTGATGGAGATGGCGGAGTTTTATGCGACGTGCAAGCGGCCGACGGCGCGGTTCCGCTCGACGCAGCGCGGGGTGGACAGCGATGATGACGGCGTGGTGGTGTGAGGTGGTGGATGTGGGCGGGGTTGCAGCGAGGGCGTGGAATGCTCATCGGCGATGGTGATAACGAGAGCATGCCAGCGGGAGCGGGGCTGGGCACGAGCGCCGGTGCGCTGGCGGTTTTGGGCTCGGGCTCGACGGGGAACTGCACGGTGGTGAGCTTTGCGAGTTCAAAGAACCCGGCGGCGCGGTCGGTGGTGCTGATCGATCTTGGGCTGTCGCCCCGGATGACGGCGGCGCGGCTGGCGCGGGTGGGGGTTTCGATGAGCGAGGTGTCGGCGGTTCTGCTGACGCACTTGGACAACGATCACTGCAACCCCGGGTGGTGCGGGGAGGGAGCTGCGGCTTTGCCTGAGGGGTGCGAGGTGTATCTGCCTCGGAGTTGGGCGAAGCAGGCGGAGCGGATGGGTGTGTGTGCGCCGGCGGGTGGGCGGTTGCACGCGTTTGGTGGGTACTTTCGCACGCGGCTGGGGCTTGGGGTGCAGCCGACGATGCAGTTTCATGATGCGCTGGGTGCGGCGGCGTTTCGGCTGACGCTGCCGGGGTGGGGGACGGGGACGGACGGGGCGGGGACGATTGGGTACGCGACGGACCTTGGGCGTGTGACGGAGGAGTTGGTGGCGCACCTGCGCGGGGTGAGTGTGCTGGCGATCGAGTCGAACTATTGCCCGAAGATGCAGGTGAGCAGCGCGAGGCCTGAGTTTCTGAAGAAGCGGATCATGGGCGGGCGGGGGCATTTATCCAACGGGCAGTGTTTGCAGGCGGTGCGGGCGATTGCACCTCGCGATCATGTGGTGCTGATCCACCTTTCACGCGAGTGCAACAGGCCTGAGATCGCGGCGGAGCTGCACGCGAGCGCGGGGTATGGATTGACGGTCAGTGCGCCGTTTGAGCCGACGGGGTGGATATCGGTGCGCGGGGGGGTGCGCGGGAGCGCGACGGGTGTGTTGCGGGCGGATCGGGAAGAGGTGCCGGCGTGAGCGGTGGGCGTGGTCAATCGGTGGGCGGCGTGGTGATCGGGCTGATGGGCCTGCGGGCGAGCGGGAAGAGCACGGTTGCGGGGTTGCTCGCGGCGGAGGTGGGCTCGCGGCTGGGGACGGGTGTGAAGTGTGTTGACCTCGATGATCGCACGGCGGCGGTGCTGAAGTGTGCTTCGTGCGGTGAGGCGCTGAGGACGCTTGGTGAAGCGGCGTTTCGCGCGGGTGAGGGTGAGGCGCTGCGGGCGGTGCTGGAGGAGATGAAGGGCGGCGGGGGTGTTCTCGCGTTTGGGGGTGGGACGGCGATGTTTCCGGCGGCGCGGGCGTTGATTGAAGAGCGTGCGGGTGAAGGGGCGTTGAGGGTGGTGTATTTGCATGCGCGGGCGGGGGTTTTGAAGGAGAGGTTGAAGGGGACGGATTTGCAGACGCGGCCCAGCTTGACGGGCGCGGGGGTGGTGGACGAGGTGGAGGGGTTGTACGCGGCGCGGGATCCGGTGTATCGATCGCTGGCGGAGCGATGGGGCGCGGTGGTGGAGGTTGAGGGGGTGACGCCTACGGAGGTGGTGGAGCGGGTTTTGAAGGCGATGGGGTTGGCGTAAGAGGTGCATCGAGCCGAAGACCGCACGGCTCTGGAGAGCCGTGGCACCACAAGACGAAGCATGGACTTCACCTCGTTCAGATCGTCGGTGTGGAATCAACGCGGAGGTTGATCGGTCGATGGTTCGACAGAGGCTTTTGTTGCCGCGAGGGCGGTGCGGACTTCTTCGGCGAGTTGGGCGGCGAGGGCGTGCTGCTGCGGATCGCTGAGCTCGCGGCGGATGGCCTTGAGAGCACGCTGGGCACGGGCGGGGTCGTTGAGCTGACGCATCGCGATGGTGGCGATGAGGACTCGGACGCGGGGCTCGTCGGGCTCGGTGGTGTAGATCTCGACGTAGCCCTCGTAGGCGTCGATGGCGTGGGTGAAACGCTTCGTGAGGTAGAGTTGGTTGGCGATGGCGAGCTGGGTCTTTGATGAGAGCACGCGGGTGCGCGAGGGCTCGGGGTAGAGACGAAGCAGTTCGACGTAGGCGTCGGCGGCTTGGTCGAGCTTGTCCTGCGCGACGAGGGATGAGATGTTCGAGCGGAGCTCGGCGAGCCGCGGATCGGCGATGGGGGTTGCTGAGGCGAGGGCGGCGCTCTTTGCGGTTTGGCGTTCGACCTCGCGGGAGAGGGCTTTGAACTCGGATCGGCGGCGGGCGCGGTGGATGGCGGAGAGCAGGTCGGTGTTGTCACGCTGGACAAGGCCGGTCATGAGGGCGAAGAAGCCGAAGAGGATGCCGAGGGCGGCGCCGCCGAGGTGGGCGGTGTAGGCGACGTTGCCGCCCCAGCCTGTGGCGGCGTGGAGGATGTCGAGGATGATGAAGATGCCGACGTAGAACCAGGCGGGGAGTTCGATGATGGAGATGAGCCCGAAGAAGAAGAGGGTGCGGATGCGGGTGGTGGGCATGATGACCATGAAGCAGGCGCAGACGGCGGCGACCGAGCCGGAGGCGCCGAGGGCGGGGGCGGGGGTGGTGAGGATGTGGGCGAAGCTGGCGGCGACGGAGCCGAGGAGGTAGAGGGCGGTGTAGGAAAGGTGACCCAGGCGGCTTTCGAGCGCTGAGCCGAGGGCGACGAGGATGACCATGTTCATCGCGAGGTGGAGCAGGTCGGCGTGGAAGAACGACCAGGTGATCCAGGTGAACCAGGGGGAGGTTTGGCTCACCCAGAAGTCAAAGGACCAGGGCTTGTCGTTGGGGTTGTTGAGCTGGGAGGTGGAGTCGTAGAGGTAGAGGGCGGCGCAGGCGAGCAGGATCGTCAACGTGACGAAGGGGAATCGGCGGCGGACTTGGTCGGTTCCCAGGGGGATCACGGCGGGAGTTTATCGACCGGCGAGAGGGGACGCGGCGGACGGTTTGGGGTGCGGGTTGGTTCGGGAAGGAGGACGTGTGGCGGTGGGTATCCGGGGCGTGGGGCGTGCGCTATACTGCGGCTTCATGCGGGTCGGCCCGCGTGATGGTTGTTTTTTCAGACGTTCGCCAACGAATCACCCCCCAGCCCCCCCCCACTTTCCACCCACCCACCCACACCATCGTCGAAGGATTCAGTTGCCATGGCGCTTGCTGTTAAAGGTCTTGAAGGGATCGTCGCGGCGGAAACCAAGTCCTCGTTCATTGACGGGGAAAAGGGCATTCTTGAGTACGTCGGGATTGCCATCGACGACCTGGCGCGGAACAGCACGTTTGAAGAGACGGTGTTTTTGCTGTGGAACAACCGGTTGCCCAACAAGGCGGAACTGGACGAGTTCACGGGGATGTTGAGGGATCGGTACGAGCTGCCGCCGGGGATGGAGCAGCGGCTGGTGGCGCTGCCGACGAGTGCGCAGCCGATGCACGTGCTGCGGACGATGGTCAGCGCGCTGGCGATGCACGATCTTGAGCCGAACAAGGTGGATTTGCCTTCGGCGCGGCGGAAGGCGTTGAACATTCTGGGGCACGTGCCGACGCTGATTGCGTACTTTGATCGGTATCGGCGTGGGCTGCCGCTGGTTCACCCGCGGAAGGACCTGTCGTTCGCGGCGAACTTTTTGTACATGCTGAACGGCAAGGAGCCGACGCCGGCGATGGTGCGGGCGTTTGACATCTGCATGATTTTGCACGCGGACCACGGGCTGAACAACTCGACGTTTACGGCGCGGGTGATCATCAGCACGCTGAGCGACATGTACTCGGCGATTACGGGGGCGATCGGCTCTTTGCGTGGGCCCTTGCACGGCGGGGCGAACGAGGAAGTGATGGAGATGCTGGGGGAGATCGAGAAGCTGGCGAAGGAGCAGGGCAAGGACGCGATGGAGGTGATCGAGCCGTACATCATGGATCGCTTGAAGCGGAAAGAGCGGATCATGGGCTTCGGGCACCGGGTGTATAAGACGATCGACCCGCGGGCGACGTTCCTGAAGACCTTCAGCAAGCAGATCGCGGCGGACACGGGGAACCTGAAGCTCTACGAGATGTCGAGCAAGATCGAGCAGATCATGGCTCGCGAGGTGGGCGCGAAGGGGATCTACCCGAACGTCGACTTCTATTCCGCGACGACGTACCACTCCATCGGGCTGAAGCTGGACTTGTTCACGCCCATGTTTGCGATGAGCCGGGTGAGCGGGTGGGCGGCGCACTGTTTGGAGCAGCTGGCGGACAACCGGCTGTTCCGTCCGGCGGCGGCGTATGTCGGCGAGCACGCGGTGGCGTATGCGCCCATCGAAAAGCGCTGAACCGGCAGGTCGGGCGATTTCGTTGTGCGCGTGGCGACGACCGTGCCGCTGCGGGTGTTGGTATGATCGTTTGGCGTGCAAAGTGAACTCGAGAACGATCGTCGACCGATTGCCACCCGCAGTGCCGGGTGGGCGATCTGGTTGACGGGGGTGTTGGCTGGGCGGGGCGTTTCGGCGAATGCCATTTCGGTGGTTGGGATGGTTGCGTGCGTGGTTGGCGGGGGCGCGCTGGTGATGACGGCGCGGGTTGGGGCTGATGGTGATCGATGGCTGTGGCTGGTCGCGGCGGTGACGTGCCAGCTTCGGCTGGTGTGCAACATGCTCGACGGGATGGTGGCGATTGCGCGGGGGGTGGCTTCGCCCGTGGGTGCGCTGTACAACGAACTGCCCGACCGAGTGAGCGATGTGGCGGTGCTGGTTGGGCTTGGGTATGCGGCGATGGGCAACCCGACCTTGGGGTGGCTGTGCGCGGTGCTGGCGGTGCTGACGGCGTATGTTCGAGCGGCGGTGAAGGTGGCGGGCGGAACGGGGATCGCGCAGGATTTCTGCGGGCCCATGGCGAAGCAGCACCGCATGGCGGTGGTGACGGGGTTGTCGGTGTTCATGGCGGTTGCGCCCGTGGCGTGGCGCGGGCCGATTGAGATGGGATGGGCGGGGGCTTGGACTGTGCCCGAGGGTGCGATGGTGCTGGTGGCGGTTGGTTGTGCGGTGACGATTGTTCGGCGGGTGAGGCGAGGAGCGGCGGCGCTGCGTGCGATGCAGATTGGAAGCGGACGATGAACTCGCGCTGGTGGGACTGGGCTCAGGCGTTTGACCATCAGGCGGTGCGGGTGATGGCGGTGATGGCGGTGGGGCTTTTGTTGGTTGCGGGGGTGGTGATTGGGGTGTTGAGTGCGGTGGGCGGGGTGAAGCCCGAGTTGCGGTCGGAGTTGATCCGGCGGACGGCGGCGTGGGCGGTGATGGTGCCGCTGGTGATGGGGCCGATCTTGGTTGCACCGGCGTGGGGGGCGATCATGGTGGGCGTGGTGAGCGTGCTGTGCTATCGCGAGTATGCGCGGGCGACGGGGCTGTTTCGCGAAAAGGTGCTCTCGGGGTTGGTGGCGGCGTCGATCGGCGCCATCACCTTCAGCGTGGTTGACCATTGGTACGGGCTCTTCATGGCGCTGGGGCCGCTGTCGTTTGTGGTGATTCTGGCGGCGGCGACGCTTCGGGATGAGCCCAAGGGGTACATTCAACGGATCGGGCTGGCGTCGCTGGGGGTTCTGCTTTTCGGGGTGTGCCTGGGGCATGTGGGGTATCTGTGCAACGACCGTGCGTACCGACCGATCGTCATGCTGCTGCTGGTGTGCGTGGCGCTCAACGATGTCTTTGCGTTTTGCTGCGGGAAGTTGATCGGCGGGGCGAAGCTTGCGCCCACGACGAGCCCCGGAAAGACGATCTCAGGCGCGGTGGGTGCGATCGTGCTGACCACGGCGACGTTCGTTGCGCTGGGTTCGATGGTCTTCAGCGCGGGCCCGCTTTCGCAGGCGCATCACCTGATCGTGATGGGGATTATGGTCAGCACTGCGGGCATTCTGGGTGATCTGACGGTCTCGAGCGTCAAGCGCGATATCGGGATCAAGGACATGGGCGCGGTGATCCCCGGGCACGGCGGCGTGCTGGATCGGTGCAACAACCTGCTGATCGCGGCGCCGGCGTTCTTTCACTATGTGGGGTACTTCCAGGGCGTTGGGCTTGATACGCCGACGCGGGTGATCTCGGGCAACTGAGCGGGGGCGATTCAGCGATGGAGAAGTGGAACTATCAGCCCGCGCAGGATCATGGACTCACGCCCGTGGAGCGTGCGAGGAGCGTCCGCCGAGAGGCGGGGCTTGTCAGCACGGTTACGCACGCGGCGTGGTGGACCGGGGTGAGGACGTACCTGCTGCTGTGGCATCGGCTACGGATTGTGGGGAGGGAGAATCTGCCTGCGAAGCCGCCGTTCATTCTGGTTGCGAATCACGCGAGTCATCTGGACGCGTTGGTTTTGGCGGCGCCGCTGTCGACGCGTCAGCGGGACTCGATCTTTCCGATCGCAGCGGCGGACGTGTTCTTTGAGAACGGGCCTGTGAGTCTGTTCGCGTCGATGATGCTCAATGCGCTTCCGATGCACCGGGCGAATCGGGGGCGGCACGCGTTGGCGGATTTGCGGGCGAGGCTGGTGGAGGAGCCTTGCGGGTACATTCTTTTTCCTGAGGGGGCACGATCGCGGACGGGGGAGATGTTGAAGGTGAAGCCCGGGATC
>JAVTWO010000065.1:0-11895 GCA_032229765.1 Phycisphaerales bacterium
TGGGCAGTCGATCTCGTCGGCCGACCTGGATAAGTACGGCAAGATCCTCGACCTGACCCCCGAGCAGCACGACGCGGTGAAGGCCCTTCACGAGGGGTACACCGCGGAGGTCGCGAAGCTCCGCGAGCGGGCCCAGAAGATGATGGAGGACGCCCGCGAGGAGTTCCGCGAGACCCGCGACCCGGCGGTCTGGCAGGAGATCGGCGAGAAGATCACCCCGATCCGCGACGAAGGTCGCAAGGTCGAGAAGCAGTTCCTCGACGACATGAAGAGCGTGCTGACGGAGAAGCAGATGCCGCTGTGGGGGCGTGTGGAGAAGACACGCAAGCGTGAGCAGACGATCCGGCGCGGGTTCATCTCGGGGGAGACGGTGGACGTGATCCGCGTGGTTGAGCGGATGAACCTGCCTGAAGAGCAGATGAAGGTGATCAACCCGACGCTGGAGCGGTACGAGAACGATTTGGACCCTGTGCTGACGAAGCGGAACGAGCTGTTCGAGGCGGGCATGTCGCAGATGCGGACGCTGATGCAGGACGTGATGCAGGGCAAGACCGAGGAAGCGGACAAGCGGATGAGCGAAGCCCGCGACGCGTCGGTGCGGGTGCGCGATGTGAACCGTCGCTACGCGAAGGAGATCGCCTCGCTGCTGCCGCCCGAGTCGTCGGCGAAGTTCGACGAAGAGTTCAAGCGTGAGAGCTTCCCGCGGATTTATCGCCAGAGCCGGTACGCCCAGACGGTGATCGACTCGGCGATGAAGATGGAAGGCGTCGACGAGACTCAGCGCAAGAGCATCGAGGCGATCGCGGAGACGTACAAGCGCGATACGCAGACGCTGAACAAGAAGGCCGAGGAAGCGACTGAGGCGAGCGAATCGACGATGACGGTCTCGGGGATGATGCAGCGTTTCGGCGGCGATGACCCGGCGATGAACGAACTGCGTCGCTCGCGGACCGATCTTGAGAACAAGACCGTCGAGGCGGTCAAGGCCCTTCTGACCGAGGATCAGCGGAAGCAACTCCCCGAGCGTGGGCGGGGCGGCGGCGGCGGTGGTGGTGACGGCGGGCCCGGTATGGACCGCGGCAACGGCAACGGCGGCGGCGGGAACGACGGGCAGCCGCAGCGTCGTCGCCCGCGCGGGAACAACAACAACAACAACAACAACGGCGGGAACGGCTAAGCTGTTGAACGTCGTCGTTGTGGTGCTCGGTCGGTCGATCGGCTGGTGACGTTCGAGAGGTTTGCCGATCGTCAGCGCGGCGGGCGTGCGTCATTGGACGTTCGGCCGATGTGTTGATCGAGCGGGCAATCGGTGGTCGTCGCGGGGAGTGGGTCGCGTGTGGTCTGGTTCGTGAAGGTTCAAGCCCCGGGGCGCATCAAGCATGGACGTGGAACCCTCGTCGGCGGCAGCGAACGCACTCGGCGCGGCGGCGGATGCCGTGGGGGCTGTCATTGCGGCGCAAGTCGAAAAGTCGAATGGTCAGAACGGTTCGAACGGTTCGAACGGCTCGAATGGCCAGAACGGCTCGAACGGGACGAACGGCACGCACGGCTCGAGCGGCAAGCGATCGACCGACGCGGCGCCCCCGGCTTTGCCGCGCGGGGTTGTCCTGCTCACCGAGAAACCCACCATCGACGCCGACGCGGCCCGGCTATTGACTCCGGAGCAGGCGGTTCGCCTCAACGCGGTGCCCTTCGCCTTTGACGGGCCCAAGCTCAAAGTGCTGATGGGTGAGCCCGGCGATCTGGCGGCGGCGGACGAGCTGAGCATCATCACGGGCCGAGCGGTTCGACGGTTCGCGGCCGCGAAGGAGGTTTTCGACGACCTGCTGCGTCAGGCGTACGGCGCGACCGCTTCGCAGATGGCCCAGCGACTGGGCGGGAACGAGCAGACCGAGGACGAACTGCTGAGCAACCTCGAAGCGGTCGATGCGCAGGACATTCACCGGATGGCGGAAGAGCCGTCGGTGGTGAACCTGGTGAACCTGATTATTCTTGAGGCGGTGCGCGGGCGTGCGAGCGACGTGCACGTGGAGCCGTTTGAGCGCAGCCTGAGCGTGAAGTACCGCGTCGATGGCGAGTTGAGGCCTCAGAACTCACCGCCGAAGGCGTTGCAGGCGGCGATCACGAGCCGGATCAAGATCATGTCGGGGATGGATATCGCGGAGCGGTATGTGCCTCAGGACGGGCACATCACGCTGCGGTTTGAGGGACGGAAGGTGGACATCCGTGTGAGCACGGTGCCGACGATTTATGGCGAGTCGGTGGTGATGCGTATCTTGGACAAGCAGTCGATCGTGCTCGATCTCGGCGCGCTGGGGATGCGTGCGGAGGATTTGACGGAAGTGGATCGGCTGATCGCGATGCCGCACGGGATGGTGCTGGTGACCGGGCCTACGGGCAGCGGCAAGACGACGAGTTTGTACGCGGCACTGACGAAGCTGTACGACCCGAGTTTGAAGATCATCACGGTTGAAGACCCGGTGGAGTACGAGCTTTCGGGCGTGAACCAGATCCCGGTGAACCCGGAGCGCGGGCTGAGCTTTGCCAGCGGGCTGCGGGCGATTCTGCGTCAGGACCCCGACGTGATCATGGTCGGCGAGATCCGCGACGCGGAGACGGCGGAGATTTCCGTGCGTGCCGCTCTGACCGGGCACCTGGTGCTCAGCACGCTGCACACCAACGACGCGGCGAGCGCGGTGGGGCGGCTGCTCGACATGAACATCGAGCCGTTCTTGCTGGCGAGCGTGATCGAAGGGATCATCGCGCAGCGGCTGGGTCGGCGGATCTGCACCAAGTGCGTGATGAAGACGAGCATCTCCGAGGCGCAGCGCCACCGCATCCTCGACACAGAGCGGCACCTGTTCCCCGACTACACCGCGTACAAGGGCGCGGGGTGCGATCGCTGCGACAACACGGGGTACCGCGGGCGGCTTGGGTATTACGAGGTGCTGACGATCAGTGCCGCGATGCGGGCGATGATCAGCAAGGGCAAGAGCACGCCGGCGGAGTTGGTCGAAGCCGCCGGGCCGACGCACGTGACGATGCGGCGCGACGGGCTGATGAAGGCGAGCCGGGGTGAGACGACGGTGGAAGAAGTCTTGCGTGCGACGCAGGACGCGGGGGAGTAAACAGGCGGATCGAGTATTCAGAAGACGGACCTTTGGAAGTCGGGATCAACAACCAGCAAAGCACGGACGGCGAGCGCGGACGGCATGGCAACCTTTCGATACACGAGCTTGAAGAGCGGCAGCGCGGCGGGGGGCATGCAAACCCTCGAAGCGCCGGACCGCGCCAGCGCGCTGCGAGCGCTCATGGCCCGCGGCGTGACGCCATCGACGCTCGAAGAAATGAAGGTCGGCACGGTAAGCGCATCGGCGAAGGCCGGGGCTGCGAACGGTGCTTCGGGCGGTGACGGGCTGGTGATCGAGAATCCCGGTAGCGGGAACGGCTCTTCAGCCGCGGCGAAGGTCAGCGGTGCGCTGGCGCAGCGGCGATCGAGCGATTCGGCGCCGGTTCGACGGTGGGGCGCGTCAATGAGTCTCGCGGATACGGGCTCGTTCATCAGCGAGCTGGCGACGGCGGTGCAGGCGGGCTTGCCGCTGGTGCCGGCGTTGCGGACGATGGGCAAGGCGGGGCGGAAGCCTGCGCAGCGGGCGATGCTGGATCACCTGATCGCGAAGGTCGAACAGGGCGGGACGCTCGCGGAGGCGTGCAGGACGTGGGGCAAGCCGTTCAATGAGCTGCTGGTGAACCTCATCCGCGCCGGTGAGGCATCGGGTCGGTTGGGCGAGGTGCTTCAGCAAACGGCGGAGCTTGTCGAGCGCGATCTGCGTCTGCGCCGGTCGCTCTTGAGCGCCACGCTGTACCCGATCATCTTGCTCGTGCTGGTGGCGGGTGCGATCATCGTGGTGACGGCGGTGATCGTGCCCAACGTGCTGAAGCCGTTCCAGGGGCAGAACATCGATCTGCCCTGGCCCACGGTGGTGGTGCAGCAGTTTGCGAACATCATGGGGTCGTACTGGTGGGTGCTGCTGGGGTTGATCTGTGCGGCGATGATCGGGCTTTCGCGGGCGCGGGCGACCAAGGGCGGGCGCATGGCGATCGATTCGTTCATGCTGAAGGTGCCGCTGATGGGGGCTTTGATTCGCGATGCGGCCGTGGCGCGGTTCACGCGGACGCTGGGAACGCTGGTGCGGGCGGGGCTGCCTGTGTTGACGGCGCTTCGATTGACGAGCGCGACGCTGGGGAACGCGAAGATGCGCCGCGCGATGGACGAGGTGTGCGAAGAGGTCGCGGGGGGCAAGACGATTGCCGGTCCGCTGGAAAAGAGTGGGTTATTCCCGCCTTTGCTGGTGCAGATTGTGAGCTTGGGTGAGCGGTCGGGCAAGCTGCCCGAGCTGTTGGGACAGGCGGCGGGTTCGCTGGAAGGGCGGACGGAGACGCGCGTGAAGGTGATCACCACGGTGCTGCCGCCGGTGTTGGTGGTGTTCTTGGCGTGCGTGGTGGGCTTTGTGGTGATGGCGATTCTGCTGGCGATGCTGCAGTTGCAGGACATCGCTTCGAAGGCGTAAGTTGTGAATCTGACGGATGGGGGCGGGTGGACGGTTCGGAAGACGAAAAACACTGAGACACTCGGGAGTGATGAAGATGAATGCACAGATGAACAGCACGCGGGGACGGTTGAGTGGGCTGAGCCGCCGCGGGCGCGGCTTCACGATTGTCGAGATCATCGTGGTGGTGATCATCATCGGCGTGCTGGCGGCGATGGTCGCGCCGCGAGTGCTCGGTCGCGTCGGGCAGAGCAAGCGGGCGGCGGCGGAAGCCACCGCGAGCACGATCGCCCAGCAGGTGGCGCTGTACATGGCGGATGTCGGTGCGCCGCCGCCGGGGGGTGATCTGTCGTTCCTGGTGGATCGACCCAGCGACGTGCCCGAGGATAAGTACAAGAGCTATCTGCAGAAGCGTGAAGACCTGCTCGACCCGTGGGGCAAGCCCTTCGTGCTGGTGATGCCCGGGCAGAAGAACAAGGACTTCGACATCGTCAGCTACGGCGCCGACGGTCAGCAGGGCGGCGAGGGCGACAACGCGGACATCATCAAGCCGTGAGGCGTTTACCGGGGCGCGGGGGGTGGCGGGGTGATGCGAAGCGAAGGGACGATTGGTCATGCGGGCGATCGTGCGTGGGAACGTTGTGGTGAGGCGGCGGTCGGGGAATCCGATCGCGATGATTCGCCGCGCGGGGTTCACGATGGTCGAGGTCATCGTGGTGATCGTGATGATCGTCGCGCTGGCGGGGGTGATCCTGCCTCGGATGATCGGCGGCGCGGATCGTGCTCTGCGGATCGAGGCGGAGAACGTGCGTCAGTTGCTCTCGACGCTCGGGCAGCGTGGCGTATTGGGGGCTCAGTCCGCGGCGTTGGAGTATGACCCGAAGAGCCAGGAACTTTCGCTGTGGACCAAGCCGCACGAACTGACGGGCGGGATGGACCCGAGCGAAGCGGCATCGGGTGCGACCGGCGCGACGACGACGAAATCAAGCGACAGCTCCATCGGCACACAGTGGAAGCTCATGGCGCTGGTGCGCCCGGTTCGTCTGTCGTCGGCGGAGGTGGCTGCGATCATCATCGATGGAAGGCCGCTGACGTTGCCGACGCTCGGTGCGGGGGCGAGCGGCGAGCCGATCCGACTTGAGCTGCCGCAGGGGCAGACGAGGCCTTCGATCTGCGTGGTGCTTCGGCGTGCGGGCGGTGCGATGAGCGCGGCGCGGGCGGAGATTGTCCCGGGCGTGCAGATCGATCTGACCAGCGAGGCGACGGCGGCGCGGTCAACGCCCTTGAGCGACGCAAGGCAGGTTCGCCCGATGGCTGCGCGGGGCGAGGATCTTGATAGTGCTGGGCGAAGGGAGCAGGCGTGGTGATGCTCTCGGTGAACGGATCAACCCGAGCAAAGAGCAGCCGCGGCGTGGCGTTGATCGACGCGATCGTCGCGGCGGTTGTGCTGGGGATCGCGCTGACGGTGATCATCGGGCTGACGGCCCGCGCCATCGGCAGCCAGAGCCAGGGCGAACGCTTGCAGACCGCCGCGATGCTCGCGGATGAACAGCTCAACCTCGTGCTGATGCGCGGCGGCGACGACTACGCGAAAACCTACAAAACCGCCGGGGCGTGCGATGCGCCGTTCCAGCAGTATCAGTACCAGACCGATATCTCCGGCGGGCAGGGCGGCGAGCCCTACACCGTCAAGGTCACCATTTCGTGGACCGAGCCCAGCGGACGCAGCGACAAGGTGACCATCGAGACGTTCCTGGCGCCGAAGGTTGGCAGCGACCCTGACCCGGACCGCAGGCCCGCAACCGCCCCGGAGCGACTGCAATGACGCGTCGCGGCTTCACGCTTGTGGAGGTCATCGTCGCCTCGGTGATCATCACCCTGATCGCCGGCGCGACGACGGTGGTGATTTTGCGTGCGCTGAAGAGCAAGGACTCCAGCGCCGCGAGGCAGGAGGCCTTTTCGCGTGCGTATGCCGCGGCTCAGCTTGTCGCGAAGGACCTGCACCGCCTGACGCGTGAGCGCGACGCGTCGCGGGTGCGCCTGCTGCTGACACCCGGCGGCAGCGGCACAAGCACCGGCGGCGAGGCGGTGGGCGTCTACGACGACGTGCTGATGCTTGTCTCGACGCTGAGGTCTGTTCGCCCCTTGGGCGAACGGGCTGAGAGCCCCGTGCACGAGGTGCAGTACCGCGTGAAGCCCGACCCAGACGCGGGCGAAGACGTGCAGTCGCTCTGGAAACGGGAAGATCCGTACCCCGACGATTACTTGGATGCCGGCGGCGTCGCTTCGCCCGTGGTGACGGGCATCGTGGGCATGCGGATCGAAGCGACAGACGCGGGCGAGGCGTGGGACTCGGTGTGGGATTCGGATTACGACGGGCTGCCGCACGCGGTGCGCGTGACGGTGACGGCCGAGGGGGGCGGCGTGACGTCGAAGGTGCGATCGACCGCGCGCGTGGTGGTGGCGATCGACCGCACACCGATCCCCAAGGACTTGCCCACGTCGCCGACCTCGACCGGCACGCAGAACCCGACAACACCGACGACGCCGACCACGCCCGGCAATAACAACAACAACGGCGGCGGAAATCTGTTCCCAGGCGGACCGGGTGGTGGACCGGGTGGTGGCGTGGGCCCGGGTCGCCCGCCGGGCAATGGTCAAGGCGGGCCGGGCGGCGGCAATCGTCCGCCGGGCGGTGGGCCTGGAAATGGCAATGGACAGCCGATCATCATTCCCGGTGGCGGCGGTGGCAATGGTGGCAACGGCGGCGGCGGGAACCGTCCGCCGGGCGGTGGAGGTGGTGGAGGCGGTGGTGGTGGGCCGCGCGGTCGGTTTGGACGCAATCGTCGCAACGCTCGTCGGGCGTCGCTTGTTCCTGCGGGATCGATTTCACCGTCAAGCCGGGTGTCGTCGCATTCACGACGAGCACGGCGTCGCGGCGGCGGTTTCGCCATTGCGATGGTCGTCTGGGCGATCGGCATCGCCACGCTCATTCTGCTGGCGTTGCAGGGCAGTGCGTACGCACAGGCGGCGTCGGGTCGCGAGGCGATTGCGCGGGTGCGGGCATTCTGGGCCGCTCGGGGCGCGGTTGAACTCGTGATCAACCGCCTGCAGAGCGACACCACCAGCCAGAACCCCTCGGGTGCGGCGGATCTGCTCGCGTCGCTTGCGGAGGAGTCTGACGGGCAGACCCTCGGTGCGACTTACCGCGTCTTTCACGGGGATATCAACGCGCAACCCGTGCAGGGTCCAGCGGACGCTGGCGCGAAGATCAACATCAACAAGATGACCAGCGACGATCTGATGCTGCTGCCCGACATGACCACGGACATGGCCGCGGCGATTGTGGACTACATCGACAGCGACGACGAGCCTCAGGACGGCGGCGCGGAAGTTGAGACGTACGGCTCGCTGGACTCTTCCTTCCGCCCGCGAAATGCGCCGGTGCGGAGCCTCGCGGAGTTGGGCGTGGTCGAGGGTGTGCAGAGCGAGTACGTGCGTGGGCTGGATGCGAACTACGACGGTGTTGTGGACCCCGTCGAAGCCGCCGCGGGTTCAAGAACCTCTGCAGCGGTGAGCGGTTCGAGCACCGGCACGGTGGATCTGGGTTGGTCGGCATACGTCACGGCCTCAAGCACCGCGGGCGGGTACGGCCTCACGGGCGAGGCGCGGATCGACCTGACCACCGCCAGCACGTCGGACATCATGAAGGTCGCGGGGATTGATTCAACGCAAGCACAGGTCGTGACGCTGGCGGCGCAATCGGGGTCGTTGACGATGGAGGACTTCATCCGCACGCCCTTGAGCACGCTGGTGAACACCGTCGCGCCGAACGACCGCTCGCTCCGCACGGTGCAGAACCTCACGCGCGATCAACTCCGCTCGCTGTACGAGGGCTCATCGATCGGCGACGATTCGGGTGTTTCACCGGGCAAGCTCAACTTCAACACCTGCCACGAGGACACCTTCAAGTACCTCGCCCGGCTCGATCCATCCATCGCGGACACGGTGAAGGCCTTCCGCGATCAATCCAACGGCAACGTCGCGAGCGTGGTTGATCTTCTTGATGCCGCGGGGCTGAGCGCTTCCAGCGTGGCGGACATGGCCTCGTATCTCACTGCCCGGTCGAACGTCTTCACCATGACGGTGCTGGGGCGAGACGACAATACAGGCCTGCTGGTTGAAATGCAGGTCGAGTTGGATCGTTCAACCATCCCTGTGACCATCAACTCCATCCGCATCCGGTAGGGTTCGAGACGGAATAACCAACGAAGATCGATGATCGGGGGGTGGGTGGTGCATGACGGCGGATGATGGAGGGAGAAGCATCTTCAGGAATCCACAATCGCCGCGTTGAGCGGATCATCAAGACCGAAAGCCTCAAGATTCGATATCGTCGCAGCAAGAGAACAAGCAGACCCGAAACGACCACGATCGATAGCCCCCACGCATGACGCAGAGCAACGCAAACAAGACCGCAGGGACTGTGAAGGGACCGACCAAGGCCGCGGGGATTGCCCGCGCCGGTGAAAAGTTGGCGCTGGTGGTGCTGAGGCTGGGCAAGGCGGGTGAACAGCCGCTGGTGATCGAGTCGTTCCGGACGCTGGATGTTTCAGGGCGGAGTGGGGCGGGCGCTCGCGGCGCGGGCAAGGGAGAATCGGCGGCGGGTGATCTGATTGTGGGTGTGCTCCCCGGCGCGTCGTGCACTTGGCGGTCGCTGCCCGCGGGCTCGATCGAAGTTGACGCCTCGACGGAAGCGATCACCGGTGCGCTCTCTCTGCTGAGCGAGGCGCACGCGGGAACGGTCCCGACGCACCGCCGGGCGGCGGGTTTAGTGCGGACCAGCGACGGTTCGGCGGGTGTTGCGGGTGTGGCGGCATGGGTGCAGGATCATGCCGACCGTGTCGCGACGCTCGACGCGGTGGGTGAGGTGAACAGCTATATCCCGGCGCAGGTTGCTCTCGCGTGGGCGATGCGTGTGACCGGTCGAAGCACGGGCGTGGGCGCGTGGATCGAAGGGCCCATCGGTCACGGGGCGGGGACGATCGTTCTGTGCGCGTCGGGTGACGATCAGAGCCCGGCCTTGCGTGTGTTGCGGGACGACGCGGGCGACGAAGCCGCCTGGCGTGCGAGCGTGCGCGAGGCGATGCTCGAAACGGGTGAAGGTGTATCGCAGCAAGCGCCCAGCCTGCCCGACGGGGCGCTGCGGGATGTGCTGGTGGTTTCGCCAGCAAGGACCGGTGCAAGCCCGATGGTGGGGGGGATTCCAACACAAGCGGGTTGGATCGAGACGTACGCGCTGGCGCTCGGTGCGGCGGCGGCGGCGCTGAAGGCCGACGCGACCGAGGCCCCGCTGCACGCGATGACCTTCGATCCCCCGGGCTCCAAGGGCAACATCTTCGAACGGCTGATCATCTGGCTCGCCACGCCCGCGCGTTGTGCGGCGGCGATTGTCATCCTGCTGGTGCTCGCGGTTCTGGTGCCGCTGGGCGCGGCGTATGCGCGCTGGTCGATCATCGAAGGCAAGGCGAAGGGCCCGGGCGCGCCCGACCCGGCGCTCTATGCCACCGCACGCGAGGCCGACGCATACGCGTTTCAGCTTCAACGCCGCTGGCCGATGAGCAAGGTGCTGGCGGAGATCGTCGGCACCGCGCCCAAGGGCGTGCAGATCGAATCCGTGACGATGGACGTGAACAAGCCGTTGCAGATCACCGGAACGGCCGACACGATCGAGACCGTCACCGAGTGGCGTGCGAAGCTGGGCTCGTCGGTGGTCTTCGAGGACGCCAAGGCCACGCCCAACAACACCTCGCAGGGCACGGTTCGCTTTGAACTTACGGCCAAGGTCGCCAAGCCCGCGCTGGCGATGAACGCCGACGCGGCGACGCTCGAGAGAGCGAACAAGGCCGCCGCGGAGAGCGCCACAACCGCCTCAGGCGAATCGACCGGTACGGGTCGGAACTCGAACTCGGGCAGGAACAACAACAACCAGGCGGGTCGTCGCTCGAATAACAACAACAACAACGACTCGAATCGATCGCGGACGGATCGCAATACGAACCCTGGCGGCGGAGGCGGCATGACCCCCGCGCCGGCGGAGACGACCAAGGCCGCCGCGGCACCGCCCTCACCGATCAGCGACGAGCAGATCGCCAAGCTCGACCGGACCAGCGCGATGCGTGAGTTCACCACCCGACGAGCAGCGTCTCAGCAGCCCGGGCTCGACGAAACCACGAAGCAGCGGCTGCGCGACGAAGCGGCAAAGTGTCAGCAGCGGATGCGCGAAGCGTCGTCTGGGGGGCAGTCGTGATGAGCTTCAAGGAACGCTGGAACATGCTCCCCCGCGCCGGCAAATGGCTGGCGGTCTTCGCCGTCTTCCTGGTCGGTTATTTCGCCGTCACGCCGTTGCTGGACAAGACCGCGGAACTCAACGCCAAGGCTGATCAGGCGGAGAGTCGTCTGCGGTCGGCGGTGTCGACCGCGGAGCAGCACAAGCAAAGCCGAGCCGACATCGAGCGCAACAACGTCGCGCTGGGCAAGCTCAAGCCCTACGCAACCGGCAGCGACCCGCAAGCCACCCTCGATCGTCTTCTGTCTGATATTGCTCGCAAGTACACGCTCACGGAGCGCCGTCGGGCGGCGAAGGCCCCGGGTCCGCTGCCGACGATTGTCCCGGCGCCGCGAACGATCACGGGTGAGGCTCCGCCCAAGCTCGACCGCGTGTCGATGGAGTGGCAGATCGACTGCGACACAGCCACACTGATGAACGTGCTGCGCGAGCTTGAATCCGCCCCTGAGGTTCACTCCGTCGCCAGCGTGCAGGCCCGCAAGAACAACGACAGTTCCCGTACGAGCGAAGGCGAAGGCACGCTCAGCGTTACTTTCACGGTCGAGTCCTGGTTCCCCTCGAAGGGGCAGCCCGGTGCATCGGCAAGCGAGATCGGGTCCAGCAGTGGGGGAGGTGCACGATGAGGCAATCACTCGGATTCGCGGGATCTCTCAGGGCGCTTATGCTCGCCGCTCCGCTGGGCGTCATCGCGGCGTGCGCGCTCTTCCTGGCGCTCGTGCTGGTGGTGTACGTGTCACTCCCGGTGCTGTCGGCCGCGACAACCCCCGTCACCAAGCCCGACTTCACCGCGCCGAGCAAAGCCGAGCGAGAGAGCGAGATCAAGCGAGCCGAGAGCACGCTGAAACTCGCGGGTGAGCGCGTGGCCGCCCGTTCGCCCTTCTACCCGCTGAAACCCAAGCAGCCCGACACCCCGCGCAACACCCCGCGCGTCTACGGCGGGCCCGATCTCGTCGCGATCTATGACGACTCCGCGTGGTTCCGTGACGGACGCCGCCT
>JAVTWO010000066.1:0-11645 GCA_032229765.1 Phycisphaerales bacterium
GCGCCGAGAACGACAGCGGATCGCGCCGCCGCGCTTCCGCCAGCAGGTTCATCATCTGCTCAAAGTCCGCCGCGACACCCTCCGCCGCCTGTCCACCCTCACCCCCCTCACCACCTCGTTCCGGCCCATGCCGCAGCAAAACCGCCGTCGCCCGCACAAGCTCCACGATCTCATCCGCCGAGGTCTGATCCGTCCGCGCCGCCAGCCGCGCAACCGCCTCGCCGCCCACCCGCCGCGCCAGGTCATACCGCCCGATCAGCTCCAACCCCTCCGCCCGCAACCGCACCGCCCGCGCCGGCTCCTTCAAGCCCCCATCCAATCCCGCGCGCAGTTCATCAAGCCCCTTGAGCATCACCCCAACTTCGCCCCGCTTCAGCGCCGCCTCAGCGCGGTCCAACGGGTCCGCCCCAACCGCCGACGCACCCACCAGCGCCTCATCATCAAAGACCCCGCGCTGCAGCGCCACCTTCGCCCGCGCCGCGGGCAGCTTGATGTCCTCCCCGTTCGCCAAACCATGCCGAACCCGCAGCGCCGCCCGCTCACCATCCTTCAAGTACCCCGCCTCCAGCTTCGCCTTCAGCGCACCCGACACCATCCCCATCGCCTCATCATCATCGCGCACCGACCCGAGCGCAGGCAAAGCCGCGAGCACCGTCACCGCCGCCGCCAACCCCGCCAAGCGAACCAGCCTCCGTGCCATCACGCCTCGCTTTCTGCTCCAGGTGGCACGGCTCTCCAGAGCCGTGCATCTTCATCACCCTCACCCAGGCTTCTTCACACCCGCACCCACACCCCCCGCCCCCGCACCCGACACCGGCGCCGCCTCAGCCCCAGGCCGCCGCCGACTCTCACCCGTCCACCCCTCCTGCGGCTTCGTGCTGAAGTCCTTCGCACCAACCTCCACATTCCGCGCCAACCCCACCAACAACACCTCCGCCTTCGTCTCGTCCGTGTTCACACTCTGCGCAAAGATCGGTAGCCAATCCCCACTGCGATACCACACCCGGATCTCCCGAAAATCCTTCGCCTCCCGCGTCCCCTCCCGAGGCGTCAGCTTGATCTGCGTCGCCTTCTCCAGCAGCTTCCGCAAATCCGCAAACTCCTCACCCTCCCCAATCCCCTCCAAAACCCCCGGCACACTCACCACAAACCGCTCCACCATGTCCGCCTTCTTCTGCCCAATCGGCAGCGGCAACGGCCCCTCCCCCAACTTCATCGGATCCTGCCCCTCCCCATCCCGCACCAACTCATACCGCGAAAACTGCTTCTCCTTCCAGTTCTCCGTCAGCAGCCACTGCCCATCAAACACATACGTCTGCCGCTCATCACGCTTCTTCTCATCGACGATCATCTCTCGAAAATCCACCGCGAACCGCCGCGTGGCCTTCCCGTCTTTGACCTCATTCTGAAACTTCAACTCCCCGCGCCACGTGTGCGACCCACCACCCTGAATCTCCGGGAACTGCCGCACATACTGGATCTTCGCCGACAAACTCTTCAAGTCCTTGTCCGCCGCCTCCAACCGATCCAGCACGTTCATCGCCGCCATATCCACCGCCTCAGTCGGCTTCGCAACCTCACTCGGCTTCGCCCCCTCCACCGGCTTCGCCCCCTCCGCGCCAGTCGCCGGCGGCACACCCTTCCCCGCCGCATCATCACCCCGAACCCCCACCACCCCCACACCACCAACCAACACCACCGCCGCCATCACCCCGCCGATCACGCGTTCCACGTTCATCGCCGCCATCCTCTCAAAGACCCCTCACCCAACCTCGTCTTCAGTCCCCCGACTCTGATTTCGTTCATCCGCCGCCTTCCGCGACAGCTCCGAAAGAAAATCACGCAAAATCGTCGCCGCCGCCAGCGCATCCCGCCGCTGCTTCTTCTCCCCGCGCGTCATCCCGGTTCGCGCCATCTGCCAATCCGCGTCCGCGCTCGTCAACCGTTCGTCCTGATAAAACACCTCCAACCCCGTCTCTTTCCCGAGCGCATCCCCCAAACCCCGCACCTTCTTCGCCCGCGGCCCCTCACTGTCATCCATATTGATCGGCAGCCCCACCACCAGCGCCCCAGCCCCAAGCGCCCTCACCTCCCGCGCCAGCTCCCTCACCAAAACCCTCCCCCCCTCCAGCCCCACCGAAACCTCCACAACCTTCACCGCCGTCACCACCCCCGTGACCGTGTCGCCACAAGCCAGCCCCGTCCGCTTATCACCAAGATCAACGCACACATACCGCACGGGTGAGCGTAGGGATAAAGGGATCAAGGGACCAAGGCACCAAGTCAAGACCGCGCACGAGATCAAGTCCCCGCCTTCCCGCGTTCCTGCCTCCCACTCGATCCCTCGATCCCCAGATCCCTCGATCCCCAGATCCCTCGATCCCTTCCCCCTCCTACTTCAACCTCCCCTCCACCAACCCATGCAGCGTCTTCAACTCCTCCGCCTTCTCCCGCGGCATCACCAGCGTCGCCTCAGGCGTATGCACCACAATCAAATCCTCACACCCAAGCAACGCCACCGTGTGCGCCCCATCACTGCTCACCACCAGGTTGTTCTTCCCCGACACAATCAACGCCCGCTCTTTACTCAAACTCCCACCCACACGATTCCCCGCCCCGTCCGCCTCCAGCGTCTGCCCATAACTCGGCCAGCTCCCCACATCCAGCCAACTCAAATCCATCAGCACCGTGCACACCGGAAACTCCCCATCCGTGCTCGCCGGCTCCATCACCGCATAGTCCACGCTGATCTTCGGCAGCGTCGGATACACCTCCGTCAAAACCTTCTGCTGATCCTTCGTCCCCCACGCCCCCTGAATCTTCATCAGCCCCGCATACGCCTCAGGCTTGTACTTCTTGATCGCCTCGAGCACCGTCGACGCCTTCCACACAAACATCCCGCTCGACCACCCAAAGTGCCCGCTCTGCACATACGCCTGCGCACGCTCAATGCTCGGCTTCTCCACATACCGCGCAACCCGCCACGCCACACCCTCCGCCCCCTTCACCCCGCCAATCGGCTGCCCACGCTCGATGTACCCAAACCCCGTCGCCGGATACGTCGGCTTGATCGAAAACGTCACCAGCCGCTTCCCATCCGCCTCCACCAACCGAAACCCCGCCTCCACCCGCGCTCGAAACACGTCCTGCGGCTCAATCACATGGTCCGCCGTAAACACCGCAAATACCGCCTCCGGATCAACCTTCTGCAACACCGCCGCCGTGAAACCCACCGCATTCAACGTGTCCCGCGCCGCCGGCTCACCCAGAATCTGCCCGTCCCCAAACCCCTTCAAACTCTCCCGAATCTGCCCGCGATACCCCTCACCCGTACAGATATACCGCCTCTCCGCCGGCACCAACCCGTCCAGCCGACTCGCCGACACCTCAAGCAACGACCGCGCAACATCCCCGCCCCCCGGCCCGCCGCCCCCCGGCCCCCGCACCCGCGGCCCCCACGGCGGGGGGCGGGGGGCCCCGCACCTCCGCCACCCTTCCCCCGAACCAGCGGCAACAACTGCTTGGGCATGTTCACCCGGCTCATGGGCCACAACCGAGTCCCCGCACCGCCAGCCATGATCATCGCGTATCGCATACCCCACTCTATCGGCCCTAACCCCCCTCAAATCAATCCTCTTTTCCGATCATTCCACTCCCCACTCCCCCCCCCGTGCCACCGATCGTCACCAGACGATCGGTGATCCCCCCAACGCGCACAAACACAAACCCACACCCCGTGCCACCGGTCATCCAAAGCAAGACCGGTTCCCTCCCCGCTTTATTTGCCATTTGGCCATGTGCTATTTGCCATGTGTCTACCGCCCCGCAAACACCGCCCGGATCAACTCCTCCACACTCCCCGCCTTGCTCTTATCCGCCGCCACCACCCGCTGCACATTCCGCTCCGCCTCGGCCCGCCCCTGCCCAAGGTTCACCAGCGCATCAATCGCCTCACGCTCCGCCTCACCAACCTGATCCCCACCCAGCCCACCAAACCCCGCCGCACCGTTCACGCCCCGCCCGACGGCCCCGTTCACGATCGCCCCTTCCATCTCCGCGTACGCGTCGACCTTCCCCTTCAGCTCCGCGATGATCGTCTCTGCCAGCCGCTTGCCGACCTCGGGCAGGTTCGTCAGCGCCTTCGCATCCCCGCGCATCACCGCCGAAGCGATCCGCCCCGGCTTCTCCGCCAACGCCCGCAGCGCCCGCCGATTCCCGATCCCCTTCACTGTCGTGAACAACTCAAAGAACGCCCGCTCCCGCTGCGACGAAAACCCAATCAGCCGCGGCACAAAGCTCGCCCCCTGGTTCGGACTGTCCATATACGCCAGCGTCCAAAACGTCACCGGCTTCCCCACACTCCCCGCAAGCTCCACCGCCAAATACGCCGGAATCATCACCTCCAGCGTCACCTCCAACCCGCCCACAACCACCCCCTCGGCCTTCACCAACGCCACCTGCCCCTGCACCTCATCCAAAATCCCACGCACTCGAGCAATCATGCCCCAAGCCTAGCAGATCCCTGAAGCCCGCCGCACATCAAGCAAAACAATCCCAACCCGCTCAATTCCCCGGCCACCCCCGTCCCTCGCAAATGGCTTCCGCGGCCACCACAAAGCCACCCGGCACATCTCCGAAGCAACTCCACCCCCGTAGCTTCCTCTTCCAACACGAAGAGTTCAAGTATCGCTTCAAACAACGAATCCAAGGTCTCTACCATCTGCTGCACAAGCACTGCCGAGATAGTCCGCTCAGCTGGTCATGCCCCTTAAAGAAATACGCATCCACACAAAGGAATCTGATTTAGAGGATGGTGCCGCCATGAGCATATACTATTATTTAGTGTGTCCTGAGGTGCGTGCAAGTCTTTTTCTTGGTAAATCGCATTTGAGCCTAGGTGATCTTGCGAACAGTCAGGTGTTTTGGGGTGCCAGAGGCATGGATGCAGCGTCGGTTCGGCAGTCTATTTTGTTGTTTATCGTCAAGATGCGTGGACGTGCTGTAGTGCTAATGGATGAGCATGAGTACTTCTCCTTGCAGGAGAAAGATGAAGGAGAGGACATGGATAACGTGCCAGAAGCTCTGCGATGGACAGAGTACCGCACCGTTGAAGATCTCCTCTCAAACAAAGAATGGCCTTTCATGTAGTGCTGAAAGTGCTTGTTGATGTCGCACTCGAAATTGCGTAAACGCAATCAAGTCAGGCTTATAATTCGACTCGCCGCGTTGGAAAGTCGACTGCTCCATGAAGAATCTATCGCCAACTGAACAAGAAACCCTGATCTGGACGGCCGCGGACAAGCTTGTGCGGTCCATGCCACGCGATGATCCGCTACCACTCGGCTTGAACGCCACAGGACCAACTGCCGCGGAGAATGAGTTCACAGATACTCTTGCAAGTATCGGTAGGATTGCTCATTTGACTCCGTGCTATACAAGTATGGAATGCATGCAGCAGGCCTACGCAATGATCTTGTCGGCTGGGCGATGCGCAGTGTGGGCGGCAAGATACCGAAAGCGTGCGTACTACGAGGCAAGCCTGGTGGCATTAATCATGAGTGAAGGCGTTGTTGATTTTCGAGATCTGCTTAGATCGCTCGCGATCGTGTATCGATGCGGCCAGATCATTGGGTACTCGCCTCACGATGAGCTAAATGCTATTGCGGACGCAAGCAACTCAGTGAATACAAAGTCAGTTATAAAAAATGGATTCTTGGCACGCGACGAAACACTTCGCTCGTTGACTGCGTTTGGCATTAATCAAGTAGGTGGTGAAGATGGTTTGTGGTTTAGTGCATCGCATTCTATTTGAGTAGCAAAGTGAGAAAAAAGATCGTGGGGATATCTAAGCAGAGTGAATAGCCAGAATGAGTCGTGGCCCGCCTTGCCGTATAGCGGACGACTTCGTTCGTTCGACGAACCAACCATCGCGCGTTGGCGACCGCAGTTCACGCCGCCGGACGCGGAGGGGTGAAGCGCGGGACGGTTGGTGCGTAGTTCCAGCCGAGAAACCACCCCCCGCCCCAACCGCGCAAAAACCGCCGCCTGCCTGAAATCCCACCACCCGCACTCAATCACACCCTCCCGCTGACCGATAACCCAAGGGATGTCATCGCTCAAGGTCGATTCCGCCGTGCCCCTTGGCCCATCCTCCGCGCCCGCCCTCAGCCTCGTTCACGAGGCCGCCGGCGGCCCGGGCACCCTCGGCCTGCCGCCCACCCTCGCGCCCGGGCATCTCCCCGCCACCGGGCTCCTCCTCATCGTCGCGCCCACGACCGTCCGCGAGATCGTCGACGAACTTGAAGACCTCGCCCATCCGCCCGTCCCCGCCGGCTTCGTCCTCACCGACCGCTTCGCCGGCGCACGCGCCGCCGCCGACGATCAAGCCCTCGGCTCACTCCCGCCCATGCTCGGCTTCCTCGAAGACCTCCCCGCCCTCCACGCCCGCCACCGCTTCCGCGCCGCGCTGGTCTGCCTCCCCGCCGAGGACACCCGCTCAACCCGCAAGACCCTCGCGCACCTCGCCCGCCTGAGCATCCCCACGCGCACGGTCCAAAGCCGCCGCGACGCGCTTCTGGGCCACGCGCCAATCCTCACCGCCGCCGCCGCACCATCCACCGCGCCCGCGCAGCCCATCACCCAGCCCTCGGCCTCCATCGAACGCCAGCTCGACCCCGCCCAGCTCATCGGTCGTCACCAGGCCCAGATCGACCGCGAAGCCATCGCCGCCATCATCACCGGCAAGCGCGTGCTCATCACCGGCGCCGGCGGCAGCATCGGCTCCGAGCTCGCCCGCGTCTGCGCCTCCTTCAACCCCGCGCGCCTGCTGCTGATGGAACGCGCCGAGAACGCCCTCTTCCAGATCGATCACGAGATGGGGCGCCGTCACGCCGCCACGCCGCGGAGCGCGATCCTTCACGACGTCAACGACCCGGACCAGACGCTGCGCCTGCTGCTGCAGCACCGCCCGCAGGTGGTCTTTCACGCCGCCGCACACAAGCACGTGCCGCTGATGGAAGATCACCCGGCCCTCGCGGTGGGCAACAACCTCTTCGCCACCAAGTCGATCGTCGACGCCTCCATCGCCAGCGGCGTGGAGCGCTTCGTGATGATCTCCAGCGACAAGGCCGTGAACCCCACGAGCGTCATGGGCGCAACCAAGCGCCTGGCGGAGCTCTACATCGCCTCGCTGGCAAAGAGCAGCGGCGGCACGCGCCTGAGCATGGTCCGTTTCGGCAACGTCCTCGCCAGCGCCTGCAGCGTGCTGCCCATCTGGACACAGCAGATCGCCGACGGCGGGCCCGTCACCGTCACCGACCCGCGCATGACCCGCTACTTCATGACGATCCCCGAGGCGGCGGCGCTGGTCGTCCAAGCCGCGGCGTTGGATCAGCCCGCCTCGAGCGCGCCGGTCTACGTCCTGGACATGGGCGAGCCGATCCGCATCCTCGACCTGGCCCAGCGGTTCGTGCGGCTCCACGGCTTCGCGCCGCGCGTGCGCTGGACCCCCCAGTACGCCGCGTTGATCCGCAACGACCCGAACTCAACGACCGAGCCGGCGACCGAGGCGAGCGACGAGCACGCGCCGGCGATGGATGTGGTGTTTTCAGGCGTTCGGCCCGGGGAGAAGTTGTTCGAGCAGTTGGCGTATGCCGCGGAACAGTTGAACCCGACGGCGCACGCGAAGATCAACCAGTGGCAGTCGGAGGCAACGACCTCGGCTGAACCGGGACTTGGGCTGCGGATGGTGGCGGACCTGATGCCGATGCGGGCGCCGAGCGCGGAGAAGACGGCGGTTCTGGAGGCGATCCGGCGGTGGGTGCCTGAGATGGTTGGATAAGGGGGAGGGGGGGGTGGGGGTGCACGATGTGCCGCGCGGCACATTGAGCGCGTGGGGCGGGAGTGCGCGCGCGGTGGGTGGCCGTTGCGCGCGCGGGGTGGGTCAGCGATCGAGGAAAGACCTGAGGTGTGAAGGCTGGTCGGCCTTGGGGGTTGCCCGTGGGTTTGGTTGTGATTTTGGGATGAAGGGTGGTTGGCGGTGTCGGTATTCTGGTTGGGTGGGGGCGGTTGGTGATTGGGTGAGGTGAGGCAAGATGGGTGCGATGCTGCCGTTGGTTGTGTTGGGGTCGATGGTGGTGGGTGGGATATTGATTTGGCTGGGGATGCTTGGGCGGCGGATCAATCGGAATCCGCAGTGCACGTGGTGCCGATTTGATTTGAACGGGGTGTACCCGGGTGTGGTGACGTGCCCGGAGTGTGGGGCGGGGCTGAAGCGTGCGAAGGCGGTGCGGATGGGGGTGCGGAAGCGGATGCCGGTGGTGGTGGGGGTTGGTGGGGTGATGGTGGTGGCGCCGATGCTGGCGATCGGGGCGATTGTGTATTCGCTGATTTCGGGGTCGTCGTTGAACGCGCGGAAGCCGGGGTGGTTGTTGATGACGGAGGCGCGGCTGCTGGGTGATACGCACGCGGTGACGGTGGCGAAGGAGCTGTTGGACCGGATGGTGACGAAGAAGTTTTCGAAGGAGGATTCGGAGCGGGCGATTGCGCTGGCGCTGGATATCCAGGGGGATCGGAATCGGCAGTGGAGCGATGCGTGGGGGGAGATCATTGATCGGGGTGAGGTGGATAAGACGCTGACGGATGAGCAGAAGCACCTGTACCGCAAGCAGAGCGCGGAGTTTGCGTTGCGGACGCGGGAGATCTTGAAGGGTGGGGAGATGTTGCCTGTGTTTGTCAGCGGGGGGAAGTTTCGGGTTGCGCCGACGGGGACGCTTCAGTACAACGCGTGGGTGATCTCGGTGAAGGTGAACGGGGTTGAGTGTCCGCGGCGGATCGTGAAGGACTCGGATTACATGCGGTACGGGTCGGCGGCGACGAAGTGGTCGAAGTTCAACCCGGTGGCGATGTTGTTCGCGTCGGGATCGCGGAGCGGGTATGGGTGGAACTCGACGGCGGTGGATTCGTGGGTGGGCTGGTCGCATGTGCTGCCCGAGACGGTGGGCGCGGGGCCTGCGGTGGTGGAGGCGGAGTTGGTGGTGCAGGCGGAGACGTACGGGAACTGGGGCGGGAATCGGATCACGCGGATGTTCACTGATGCGAGCGAGATTCCGAAGCCCGGGCAGGGCGGGGCGTTTGCGGTGAAGCTGGTGACGAGGGCGGAGGTGGCGGAGAAGCAGGTGGCGACGGTGACGGAGGTGGGGGTGAGTGAGTCGGTGGAGGCGCAGTTGAAGCTGAGGTTGCGGCCGACGGATCTGAGCGTGCAGGTGAGTGAGTATGAGAGTGGCAGTGTGAGTGTGATGGGGCTGCAGCTTTCGCGGGGGTCGCCCATGAAGTCGTACTACGGCAGTTTTTCGGTGAACATCAAGGATCTGCCGGCGGAGTTGTCGCACGACGTGTATGTGCGTCTGCCCGGGAAGAAGGAGCGGTTGGTGGGGCAGATTGTCAGTGACACTGTGATGGCGGATCGCGGTTCGTACGCGTTCTGGTATGGGCAGCAGGTGGATGGGACGCGGTCGGTGTCGGTGTCGTTGAGTGAGGAGGAGATGAGGAAGCCGCCGAAGGTTGTGGATGTGATTTACAAGCCGCGGGGGGAGATGGTGAGTTTGACGGCGTCGCAGCGGAGGTTTTATGGCGGGACGGTGTTGGTGAAGGATGTGCCGGTGACGGTGGTGGACTATCGGGGGCGCGGGGGTGGAGCGATGACAACGACGACGACGACTGAGAAGAAAGAGGAGGAAGAGAAGAAGGAGGAGGAGAAGCGTTGAGGTTTGGAGGTTGAGGGGCACCGATCGTCCTTTGGACGATCGGTGGCACGGGGTGGTGCGTGTTTGTGAGTTTCGCCCGCGCGGAGCGTGGGCTGGGCTCACTTCCCCGTGCGGAGCGTGGGGGTACCCGGCACGGGGATTTCGAGTTCGTGTTGGGTGAGGTCGTGGAGGGATTCGCGTTTGCGGATGAGGCGGGGTGCGGAGCCTTCGACGAGGACTTCGGCGGGGAGTGGGTGGGAGTTGTAACGGGAGGCCATGCTCATGCCGTAGGCGCCGGCGGTGAAGATGGCGAGGGTTTCGCCGCGTGCGACGACGGGGAGTTTTCGGTTGAGGGCGAAGAAGTCGCCGGTTTCGCAGAGTGGGCCGACGATATCGCAGGGTTCGAGGCCGGGCATATCGAGGTTGTCGGCGCGGCGGTTGGGCTCGTGCTGTGGGCTGACGGAGGTTGGCCAGATGAAGTGGAAGGCGTCGTAGAGGGCCGGGCGGATGAGGGCGTTCATGCCGGCGTCGCAGATGAGGAACTTTTTGTTTGAGGCGTGTTTGACGTAGGTGACGCGGGTGAGGAGGACGCCGGCGTTGGCGACGATCATGCGGCCTGGCTCGAGGAGGATGCGGGTGCCGGACTGGCGGAGGGGTTTGAGGAGTGGGAGGCGGGCGCGGGCGTATTCGTCGGGGCTGGGGGCGTCGCCTGTGTGGTAATCGGCGGCGAAGCCACCGCCGAGGTCGAGGGTGTCGATGGTGAGGCCTTCGGCGCGGAGTTCGGCGATCATGTCGAGGACGGCTTTGACGGCTTGGACGTAGGGTTCTGGGGAGGTGATGGAGGAGCCGAGGTGGAGGTGGATGGCGGTGAGGGGGAGGTGTTTTTCTTTGTTGAACTTGCGGAGGAGGGTTTTGGCGTGGGGGAGGTCGACGCCGAACTTGGTGCCGGATTGACCGGTGGAGATGTAGGAGTGGCCGCCGGCTTTGATGTCGGGGTTGACGCGGAGAGCGGCGTGGGCGCGGGTGTTGAGTGAGCGTGCGGCGAGGGCGAGAGCTTCGTACTCGGGCTCGCTTTCGACGTTGAACATGGAGATTGGGCCGCCGTCGGAGGTGAGTGCGGCGCGGATTTCGGCGTCGGTTTTGCCGACGCCTGCGAAGACGATTTGATCGGGGCGAGCGCCGGCGAGGCGGGCGCGGTGGAGCTCGCCCATGGAGACGACGTCGAGGCCTGCGCCGGCTTCGAGGAGTGTGCGGAGGATGTGGATGTTGGAGCAGCTTTTGACGGAGAAGAAGATTTCGGCGTTGATGTCGCTGAAGGCGGATTGGATTTTGCGGAGGTGGTCTTCGATGGTGGAGCGGGAGTAGACGAAGGTGGGTGTGCCGACGGAGGAGGCGATTTCGGAGAGTGGGAGGCCTTGGCAGCAGAGCTCGCCGTCGATGTAGGAGAAGTGGTCCATGGCCAGAGCGTAGCTCTGGGGAAAGGGCCACATGGCACAGGGCCACATGGCACAGGGGGAAGAGAGTTTGGGGGACAGAGGCGATTCAGGTTTTCGGTATGCTCTGGTGATGCGGCATGAGGGCGTGTTTGATGAGGAGCTGGCGTTTGCGGTGGGGCTTGCGGTGCGGGCTGGGGAGGTGGCGATGTCGTACTTTCGGGCGTCGGGGGTTGAGGCGCGGCTGAAGGGGGATGGGTCGCCTGTGACGAGGGCGGATGAGGAGGCGGAGGCGTTGATTCGTGCGGCGATTGAGCAGCGGTATCCGCGTGATGGGGTGCTTGGTGAGGAGGGTGGAGAGCGGAGGGGGCGGGAGGGAGATGGGCGGCGGCGGTGGGTGATTGATCCGATCGATGGGACGAGGAGCTTTGCGGCGGGGGTGCCGCTGTTTGGGTGCATGGTGGGGTTG
>JAVTWO010000067.1:0-3005 GCA_032229765.1 Phycisphaerales bacterium
ATCGATCTGAACGCCAACGGCGTCGCCGCCCAGATCAACCCCAAGCTCATCCCCGAAGACCTCATCAAGAAGCACCTCATCCTCCCCCTGAGCAAATCGGGCGGGAAGATGCAGCTCATCACCCACGACCCGGCGGACCTCGAACTCTTCGACATGCTCCGCTTCCGCCTCAACGCGGACATCGAGACCAAGCTCGCCCAACGCTCGCAGATCCGCAAGTTCATCGAGACCAGTCTCGGCGGCGGCGCCAAGTCCGACAAGCCCGCCGACCCCAAGGCCGGGCTCGTCACCGACTCGATCGACCGCTCGATCGACAAGAGCGTTGACAAGTCCGTCGACAAGTCCATCGACATCTCGTCGGACGACGCGCCGATCGTCCGCCTGGTGCAGCGCATCCTCGCGGAAGCCGTGAAGATGCGCGCCAGCGATATCCACATCGAACCCTTCGGCGACCGCGTCCGCCTCCGCTACCGCATCGACGGCGTCTGCATGGAGCGCGACAACCTCCCCAAGCGCATGCAGAACTCGGTCCTCTCGCGACTGAAGCTCATGGCCGCGATGAACATCGCCGAGAAACGCGTCCCGCAGGACGGCCGCATCAAGATCAACGTCGACGACGGGCAGATCGACTTCCGTGTCAGCGCCTGCCCCGTCTATCACGGCGAGTCCGTCGTTCTGCGTATCTTGCGCCCCGACAGCGTCAAGATCGGTCTGCCCAATCTGGGCTTTGAAGAGGACAACCTCGCGGTCTTCAACAAGATCATCCGCCGACCCAACGGCATCTTCCTCGTCACCGGCCCGACCGGTAGCGGTAAGACCACCACGCTCTACTCGGCGCTCGACGTGCTGAACAAGCCCGACACGAAGATCATCACCGCAGAGGACCCGATCGAGTACAACTTCAAGGGCATCAACCAGGTCCAGATCCGCGAGAAGATCGGTTTGAGCTTCAGCGTCGTGCTCAAGACGATGCTGCGTCAGGCGCCGAACATCATCCTGGTCGGTGAAATCCGTGACCGCGAAGTTGCGGAAATCGCGATCCAGGCTGCGCTGACCGGTCACCTGGTCTTCAGCACGCTGCACACCAACGACGCACCGAGCGCGATTACGCGTCTGATCGACATGGGCGTGAAGCCGTTCCTGGTCGCCAGCGCGATCCAGGCGATCATGGCCCAGCGTCTGGTGCGCGTGCTGTGCCCCAAGTGCAAGGACATCGACCCCGAGCCCGATCCGAAGTACATGCGGATCGTGGGCATCACCCCGGAAGAAGGCGCGGGCAAGGTCCTGCGTCCGGTGGGCTGCGACAACTGCAACCAGACCGGCTACCGCGGGCGCAAGGGCATCTACGAGATGATGATCATGAACAGCGAGATCCGCGAGCTGGCCTTCAAGCAGGAGCCGGTGGCGAAGATCCGCGCCGCCGCCATCGCCAACGGGATGCGCTCGCTGGTCAACGACGGCAAGATCAAGATCCTCAAAGGCGTTTCAACCCCCGAAGAAGTCTCCCGCTCGACGCAGGTCGAAGGCGTGGTCTGATTCGGTTGTTCGGTTTTCGAAAAAGGCAAAGGCAGCGTTCACCACAGAGTCACGGAGAAAGGCAGGGCAATCGGGAATCGGCATTTGGCAATCGCGGATCAAAAAGCAGCGAAACACCCACGCAGCAGATCGATCCGCCGTTCACACTTACACGGGGCTTGAGGGCGATGCACGGTTTTTTCTGCGATTGCCGATTGCCCATTCCCGATTGCCGACTTGCGATTCCCTGTTCCCCTTCCTCTCTCCGTGCCCTCCGTGACTCCGTGGTGAACTGATCCCGGTTTTCTTTCGTTCCCTCGCGCTTAGAACATCCGTCAAGTCAAAGGACTCACCATGTCAACCCTTCAGATGGACCGCCTCCTCGACACCGTCGTCAAGGAACGCGCCAGCGACTTGCACCTGACCGTCGGCCGCCCGCCCACCGTGCGTCTGCACGGGCACCTGCAGAACCTCAAGACCAAGGTCATCGACGCCGACGACATGGTGGCGCTGATGAAGTCCATCACACCCGAGCAGAAACAGCAGGAACTCTCGGAAAAGGGCGGCACCGACTTCGGCTTTTCCTACGGCGACAAGGCCCGCTTCCGCGTTTCGATCTTCAAGCAGCGCGGCGACCTGGCGATTGTTCTTCGTTTGATCCCCAGCCGATTGCTGACCTTTGAGCAGATCGGTCTGCCTGAGATCTGCCGCGAGCTGGTGCGCCGTCCGCGTGGTCTGTTCCTGGTGACCGGGCCGACCGGTTCGGGCAAGACGACCTCGCTGGCGACGATGATCGACTACGTGAACGCAAACCTCGATCGTCACATCGTCACGATGGAAGACCCGATCGAGTATTACCACTATCACAAGAAGTCGATCATCAACCAGCGTGAAGTTGGGACGGACGTGCCGAGCTTTGCTGAGGCTCTGCGCCGCGTGCTGCGGTCCGACCCGGACTGCATCCTGGTCGGTGAAATGCGTGACCTTGAAACGATCGAGGCGGCCATCCGGGCGGCCGAGACCGGCCACTTGGTCTTCGCGACCCTCCACACCACCGGCGCCGCCAAAACCATCGACCGTATCGTCGACGCCTTCCCCGTCAGCCAGCAGAACCAGATCCGCGTTCAGCTCTCCACGGCCTTGCTCGCGGTCCTCAGCCAGGCTCTCCTCGGACGCATCGACCAGCCCGGTCTGGTGGCGGCGTACGAGTTCCTCGTCATCACCCCCGCCATCCAGAACCTCATCCGCGAAGGCAAAACCTTCCGCATCGACTCGTTCATCCAGACCGGCAAGAAGTTCGGCATGCAGCTCCTCGACGACCACCTCTGGCAGCACTACTCCGCCGGTCGGATCTCGGCCGAGGAGATGGTGGACAAGAGCAAGAACCCCCAGGACCTGACGGACAAGGTCCACCGCATGGGCCGACAGGTCGGCCGAAGCGAGCTGGACATGTCCGCCGACGAACCCCAGCCGAAGGCCTAACTTCGGTT
>JAVTWO010000067.1:3015-11586 GCA_032229765.1 Phycisphaerales bacterium
CGATCGGGTAGAGTCGGCGGCGGTGGTTGCTTTCGCTGGCAGTCGGTGTCGCACAGAAGATGGTCAATGTGCGAACAGTTCGCGCGTTGACTTGATGTTAACGGACGGTTCACGGAAGTGTGAACGATTTACATTGGCGCGTTGTTGCGTGGAGCGATCCATCTGGAACGCGGCTCCGAACGCGTGTTTGAATGCGCTCCAGCCGGTGGGTGATTGACCGCCTGAACCTCTTCGGACCGACTCGGTTGTGGAGAGTCCGTCTGCGGGTTGGCACTCAGTTTGGAATCGATACAGGGGGCAGCGGACTGACCTCATCGGCCGTGAAGAGGTCCGCGAACGGGTTGTGGGGGCGGTGCGGGGCGGTTTGGCGGGCGATCAGATTGTGATTCGCGGCGTGGAAAAACGCCGTTTTTCATTCACAATAACCACGTGTCGCAACATAAATCTTGATCTGGCTTCACCTTTTGGTGGAACTTGTGTGGTAGGTTGTGCGAGATAGACAAGGGGCCGGAGTCGGTCCGTGTCTGGTCGTGGTTGATGATTCTGTTTCGAGGTCGAGACAGACCAGGGATACGGGTGGTCGGGGAAGCAGGCGGGAGGGTGGTTATCGGCGGCGACGGTGGAGGCGTGGGTGGGGGGATGCGCGGAGGGGGATAGAACCAGACTTTGGAGGTATCCCAGTGCTGAGTCCGGCCGAACTGCAAGAAGTGAAGGGCAAGAAGCTTGGTCGGATTCTGACCAAGCTGGGCAAGTGCACGCGCGAGCAGGTCCATGCCGCGTTGGAGGTGCAGAAGACGCGCAAGGCCCAGATCGGGGTTTTGTTGGTTGAGGCTGGGGTTTGTACGCAGGCGGATATTGAGGAAGGTCTAGCGGCTCAGGCGGGGCTGGGGTATGTCGACCTGACCGGCGTGGAGCTGGCGAAGGAAGTGGTGGAGAGCATCCCGGGTGAGACGGTGCAGTCGTACCAGGTGGTGCCGATTGAGTACAAGGCGGCGGGGCGGAAGCTGAAGATCGCGATGAAGTCGCGGGACAACTTCAGCGCGGTGGACGACCTTCGCCTGCTGATGGGGTTCAACGTCGAGGCGGTGGTGGCGGACGCGGCGGGGGTCGACGCGCTGATCAAGAAGTACTACTCCAAGCAGGAGTCGGTGACGGAAGTCGTCAGCGAGCTGTCGAAGGACCCGGACCTGAGCAAGCTGGCGGCGGCGGGTGGCAAGGGCGGGGCGTCGATCGACCTTGACGCGGTGATGGACGCGGCGAGCGACAACCGCGTGATCAAGCTGCTGAATCTGGTGCTGCTGCAGGCGATCAAGGATCGGGCGAGCGATATTCACTTTGAGCCGTTCGAGGACGAGTTCAAGATGCGGTACCGCATCGACGGCGTGCTGTACGAGATGGTGCCGCCGCCGAAGGCGCTGGGCCCGGCGATCACGAGCCGCATCAAGGTCATGTCGAAGATGGACATCGCCGAGCGGCGGTTGCCTCAGGACGGGCGTATCGAGCTGACGGTGGGCGGGGCGCCGGTGGACTTGCGTGTGAGCGTGCTGCCGACGATGTACGGCGAGAGCGTGGTCATGCGTGTGCTGGACCGCAGCAACGTGAAGCTGGCGCTGGACCGCATCGGGATGCGTGAGGACGACCTGGGTGTCTTCCGGCAACTGATCAATAAGCCGAACGGGATTGTGGTGGTGACCGGGCCGACGGGTTCGGGCAAGACGACGACGCTGTACGCGGCGCTGCAGGAACTCAACGACATTGAGACGAAGATCCTGACGGCTGAGGACCCGGTTGAGTATGACATCGACGGGCTGTGCCAGGTTCAGGTGAATCCTGAGGTTGAGCTGACGTTTGCGAAGGCGCTGCGGAGCTTTTTGCGTCAGGACCCGGACGTGATTCTGGTGGGCGAAATCCGCGACCTTGAGACGGCGGAGATTGCGGTGCAGGCGTCGCTGACGGGGCACTTGGTGCTCAGCACGCTGCATACCAACGACGCGCCGAGCAGTGTGATCCGTCTGGTGGACCTTGGGATGGAGCCGTTCTTGCTGACGGCGACGATGGAGGGCGTGGTTGCGCAGCGGCTGTGTCGAACGATCTGCCCGCGGTGCAAGATCCCGTTTGAGCCGAACGAAGAGCAGTTGATGGAGTTGCAGCTCACGCCCGAGGCGGTTGCGGGGAAGAAGTTCTTCCGCGGCAAGGGGTGCGACAACTGCTTCGGTTCGGGGTACCGCGGTCGTATGGCGATCTTCGAGATCATGACGGTGAGCGACGAGATGCGCGACCAGATCATGAAGAAGGCGTCGACGAACATCCTGCGCGGGATCGCGCGTCGCAACGGCATGCGGACGCTGCGCGAGTGCGGCATGCTGGCGATCTACGAAGGGCAGACGACGCTCGACGAGGTCGTTCGCGAGACGATCGCGGAGGATTGAGCCGGCGGAACACAGTTGCACATGGCACAGGGCCACATGGCACAGAAGGCAAAGGCAAGGCAACTTCTTCGAGGTTGATGACGAGTTGAGGTGTTGGGGTTGGGTTGAGTTGTTCGGCGCACACCATACGGGAGCCTTTCGATGGGCACGTTTACGTACGAGGCATTGAACGCGGCGGGGAAGAGTCAGAAGGGGTCGATCGAGGCCGCCAGCAGCGAAGAAGCGATCCAGAAGATCAAGCAGCAGGGGTTCTTCCCGACCTCGGTGCGTGAGGCGAAGGGCTCGGCGAAGAAGGGCCCGAGCGCCGACGACTTTGCCAAGTCGAAGAAGAAGAGCCAGGGCATCACGATCTCCATCGGCGGCGTGAGCACGAAGCAACTGACGATGTTCACGCGTCAGCTCAGCACGCTGCAGGACGCGGGTTTGCCGCTGCTGCGGTCGCTGCAGATTCTTGAAGAGCAGCTCAAGCCCGGGAAGTTCAAGGGCATTTTGCAGGGTGTCTGCGAGGACGTCGAGGGCGGCACGAGCCTCTCCGAGGCGATGGCGAAGCACCCCGCCGCGTTCGATCGTCTGTACACGAAGATGGTCAACGCGGGTGAGATCGGTGGCGTGCTGGACATCATCCTGCAGCGCCTTGCGGAGTTCATGGAGAAGGCCCAGCGCCTGAAGCGCAAGGTCACCGGCGCGATGATCTACCCGGTGATGGTCGTGATCGTCGCGGTGTCGATCGTGACCTTCATCATGGTGTACATCATCCCGAAGTTCAGCGAGATCTTCAAAGAGTTCGGCGTGACGATGCCGTTCCTGACGAAGTTTCTGATCGACACGTCGAACTGGATGGCAGGTACGAACGCGGGTCAGAAGATGCCGGGGTGGATCTTCGTGGTCGGTGCGCCGTTCATCATCTGGTTCGTGTTCAAGTTCGGGCGCAAGACGGGCCCGGGGCGGGCGTTGTTTGACACGGTGTTCCTGTGGACTCCCGGCGTTGGCAACCTGATCCGCAAGACGACGATCGCGCGGTTCACGCGGACGCTGGGGACGCTGATCAACGCGGGTGTGCCGATCCTTGAGGCGATCGCCATCACGCGCGATACCTGCGGCAACTACGTCTTCGAGAAGGCGTTGCAGAAGGTGCACGACTCGATCCGCGAGGGCGAGACGTTCGCCGAGCCGCTGCGTGAGAGCAAGGTGTGCGACTCGATCGTGGTGAACATGATCGACGTTGGTGAGGAGACGGGTGATTTGGACGCGATGCTGATGAAGGTCGCGGACAACTACGACGAAGAGGTCGACGTGGCGGTGAACTCGCTGGTGAAGCTCATCGAGCCGCTGCTGGTTGTGTTCCTGGGTGTGGTGGTCGGCGGCATCGTCGTGGCGATGTTCCTCCCGCTGGTGGCGATCATCGAGAAGCTGCAGGGCGGCAAGGTCTGAGTGTGGTTCGGAAGGGTGGATAGGGCACGGCTCTGGAGAGCCTTGCCGCCTGAAACCGCGGAGCACGGCTTTGAAGGGCCTTGCCACCTGAAGACAGCGGAGAAGCGCATGGAACGGATGCACAGATCAAGCGGGAGCGGAGCTCGTCGTCGGTCGGCGGGTTTCACGCTGGTGGAGATCGTGCTGGTGACGGTGATCGCGCTGCTGATCGCGGCGTTGATCGTCGTGGCGATCGGCGGGGCGATCCGCAGCGCCCGTCGGAGCAGCGACTCGAGCTTCATGCGGTCGATGTCGCTGGGGATCGAGCAGTTCCGATCGGAGTTTGGGATTCTGCCGCCGCTGGTGAATGATGCGTCGCCGGTCTTCTTTGATGCGCGGTACAACGTGACGCGTCCGTTGCTGCTGACGCAGGACAACAACGGCGCGGAGCTTCAGGGCAACGCGGAGCTCGATTTCTACGGTCGGCGCGAGTCGATCAACGATCAGAGCCGGGACGAAGCGGTGTGGGGCACGGCTGGGAACATCCGTCCACGCTACAGCGTGCTGTCGATGACGTACTACCTCATCGGTGTGCTGGGGCGAGATATTGATGGTGTGGATGGTCCGGGGTTTGGCAAGCCGCGGGCGGACGGGTCGTTCGATCGCAGCGGCAAGTCGTTCAACCCGCTGTTTGATTTCTCGAACAACAGCGAGCGGATGAAGAGCATCGGCGATCCGAACGACGTTCGCTTGTACACGCTGCTGGATCGGTATGGGCAGCCGATCCGGTATTACCGCTGGGAGCACCGGTACAACACCGCGTCGGAGGCGACGCCCGGGGCGACGCTTGGCTCGGTGCAGAGCTATCGGGTGCCGAAGTTTATTGGCTCGCCCAAGGACAACCCGGCGCTTCGGCGTTCGGAGGGGTACGCGCTGGTTTCCACCGGGCCTGATGTTCAGATCGATCAGGCGGGAGATCCGACCGCGCCGGGGAACATCGACAACGTCGTGGAGGTGGCGCCGTGAGAGGTGAAACTGTGCACAAACCGTTCGCGGGCGTTCGCTCGGCGTTCACGCTGATCGAGATGCTGGTGGTGATCGTGGTGATCGCGATCCTGACGATCATCGCGGTGCCGGCGTTCAACTCGATCCAGGCGACGCAGAACCAGAACACCGCGGAGGCGGTGATCGGCGCGGCGGTGGGTGCGGCGCGTGATGCGGCGGCGCAGGCGTCGGGGTCCGCGGACGCGGCGGCGGTGTTTCTGTACGAGCCGGGCATCGGGACGAGCATCGTGGTGTGTCAGCGGGTCGGGGTGGTGCGGAACGATCTGTCGAGTGTTGGTCGGAATATTGATCGAGAGGTGTTCGTACCAATCGAGGGGCTTGAGGTGTATCAGTTGCCGGCGGGGTGGTCGGTCCGCGGGTACGCGGCAAAGGGGATGGTCAACGACGAGTGGTACGAGCGTCCGAGCGGGAACAACGCGGGCGGGTCGTCGGATCGGTACCCCACGGACGAGGGGAGTTGGGTCTTCCCGGAGACGGCGCTGTTCGACCATACGAAGCAGGTCGATGACGGGATGAGGCAGACGTTCATGGTGCGGTTTGAGGCGGGGACGGGTCAGCGGCGTGCGCCGGGTGGCGAGCCGGTGATCGTGGTTTCGCAGCGTGCGAGTTCGGCCGAGCGAGACACGATTTCGTCTGACGCGAGCACGGACTGGAAGCGGGTTGATCGGGCCACGAGCGTTCGGCGGTGGGCGCTGCGGGTTTTGAACGATCCGAGCCTGAACGATGACCAGCGGCGCGACCTGATCGGCGATCGCTCGGGGGACACGGTGCTGGCGCGGTGTGTGAATGAGCTGGCGATGTATCCGGAGCGGAAGCTCGCGGAGGCTCTCGGGCAGAAGGTCAACCCGATCACCGGGACGATCTACTTCGCGGACCGGGAACAGCTCGAGCGTGGGCGGGCCTTTGGCTTGCGGTACATCGACGCGTTGAACAGCGATCGGACGGAGCAGAAGAAGGTGCAGCGCTGGATCGAGGGTTGGAACTTGAACGGCAGCGGGACCGACATCAACGACCGTGCGGCGACGCCCGGGAGCACGTTGTATGTGGTGCCGACGTTTGTCGGATCGGTGCGGAAGGTGAACCAGCCCAACCGGCTGACGGTTGAAGAAGGAGCGCGGCCATGAGAACCGACGAGAAGATTGCACGGACGGATCGGGTCGCGGCGGGTGTGGTCGGTGCGCACGCTGCGCGTTTGCGCACGAGGGTGATCGTGGCGCGCGGGTTCTCGCTGATCGAAGTGCTGATGGCGGTCCTGATCCTGGCGCTGGGGTTGCTTGGGCTCGGCGCGGTGCTGCCTGTGGTGGTGCGTCAGCAGGCGCAGGGAACGGAGCAGAGCGTTTCGACCTCGGCGCTGCAGTCTGGGATTCAGTACATCCAGGGGAACAGTCGGCTGGCGCCGGCGCGGTGGGCGAACTTCATCAAGGGTGATCTGGTCAATGACGCCTATTGGCGTGAGGGGCGGTGGGTTGTGCCGCGGGTTGATGATTTCAACAGCCAGAGTACCACGGCGGCGCGGCAGTACGGCTCGGTGTCGCTCTTCCCGCGGTTTGTGGAGTTTGATGCGGCCAGCGGGCTGTACCTTGCCAGCGCGGCGCGCGAGACGGTGCTGATGGAGGATCGGCTGTATCCGAGCGTGAACTCGGGCGAGGCTGCGCCGCAGTTCGTGTGGGATCTGGCGGTGCGGCGTGACTTTGCGGGCGGCGGGATGCAGGTGGCGATGTTCGTTCGCAAGATCGATACCCGCGCGGGGAATGGGCTCGGACAGGAAACGCTCTTCGGGGCGCTGCTGAACCCGGACTCGCAGGTTTCGCGCCGGGCGGTTTCGGTGGACAACACCGGAAGGCCGACGCTTGACGGACGGTTCGGCGGGGGGCGGTACTCGGTGCCCTTGCTGGCGAATGTGAGTTCGGTGCGGAACGGCGCGGGCGAGATCGTGCGCGATCGCATCGGTGTGAATGTCACGAATGTGTTTGATCCGGGGGCGCAGATTGCCGGTCCCATGGACGAAGCGGTGGCGACGGACGCGCTCACGCAGCCCGGGCAGAAGCTCGTAGACAACCTGGGCAATGTCTACACGGTGGAAGGGCGCGATGAGGCGGTGCGGGTGCAGACTGCGGGTTTGATCGTGCTGAAACTCGCGGCACCGATGCCGGCGTCGGTTTCGTTCCCTGACGATGTGCAGAACCCGGTGGATCGGAACAACCCGGCGTTGATCCCGGAGCGTGTGGTGAGGCAGGTGGTCTTTACGCCTCAGGTTCCCGCGGCGGTGAGCGTGTTCAACATGGGGTTTGACCTGGCGCCGGATGTCAACGTCCCGCGTGCGGGAGGGAACAACTGATGAAGACCACCTTCAACGAACGGTCGAAGAAAAGTGCGAAGGCCCGCGCGGGCTTCACGCTGGTGGAGATGCTCATCGCGGTGGCGGCGGTTGCACTGCTGACGGTTGGGATCGTGCAGATCTTCCGCGTGACGACCAAGACGGTGGCGACGGGGCGGCGTGTGTCGAACGTGCTGACGTACGCGAACCTGCTGGAGAAGCAGCTTCGCGACGACATTTCGAAGATGTCGCGGCGCGGGTTCCTGGTCATCCGCAACGAGCTCGCGGACGGGAACGGCAACGGCGTGAGGCGGTTTCAAGGCGACACCATCGCCCGGCCGCGGCGGGTGGACGAACTGCAGTTCTTCGCGGAGGGGCGGTTTGTGTCGGCGCGGAACCCGGTGAACCCGTCGCTGGTGGCGACGGCGTCGGCGGCGCGGATCTGGTGGGGGCACGGGCTCAAGGGTGATCCGCAGCAGGCGTTGACGCAGCCGCAGGCGGGAGGGGTGAACAGCCTTCGCGATCCGAACGACACGACGTACTTTGGCGAACCGGGTGTGAACGAGTTCGCGTCGAACTGGCTGCTTGCGAGGCATGTGACGTTGTTGGTGCCGCCCTCGAACGCGACGAAGCTGGTGGTGGAGCCGGGGAGCAACCCGGTGCGGTACATCGCGGAGAGACCCGAGGAGCGGGACAGCATCGGGCAGATCGCCCAGCAGCCGGCGGCGGCGTCGATCTTCAAAGAGGTGAACCGGCAGTCGTCGCTGAGGAATGCGCAGACGCTGCGGGATTCGGACCTGAACGGCGAAGCTCCCGAGTTTTCCAGCGGGATGATCGATATCGCGGCGATGGACTTGGCGTCGGTGCGGACGTTTGTCAACGACGCGCCGGACTATGGACAGCTTTCGAACAACCTGCCCTTCCGCAGCGACACGGTGCTGGCGCTGGGGGGTGATGAAAACGCCGCGGTGCAGCAGCTTTCGCGGATGTGGACGGCGATGTTGGACTCGCTTCCCGCTGCGTCGGATTTGAAGCGTCGCATTCGGGTTGAGGATTCTGCGCCGAATCCGCTTGGGATCGGTGTGAACGCCAGCAGCGATGCGCAGCGCGAAGCGTTTCGAGCGGATCAGCACATGCTGGCCTCGAACGGGATCGTGCCGCACTGCACGGAGTTCATTGTTGAGTGGTCGTACGGCGAGCAGGTGCCGCCGGACTCGGGTGCGGCGGGGGTCGTTCCCGCGGGCGAAGTTGGGCGTGTGAAGTGGTTCGGGTTGCCACGGGTGGCGGCTGCGCAGGTGAACAGCGGCGCGTCATCGATCGTTGAGCCGTATCCGGAGTACGCCTTGCGGA
>JAVTWO010000068.1:0-11518 GCA_032229765.1 Phycisphaerales bacterium
TGAGTTTGAGCAGGTCGGTGTTGAGGCGCATCATGAGGGCCTGGCACTCGGGGTCGCCGAAGCGGACGTTGTATTCGAGGACTTTGGGGCCTGCGTGGGTGAGCATGAGGCCTGCGTAGAGGACGCCTCGGTAGTCGATGCCTTCGCGGCGGAGGGCGTCGGCGGTGGGGATGAGGATTTCTCGGAGGACGCGGTCCATGGTGCGATCGTCGATGGCGGAGGTTGGGCAGAGGGCGCCCATGCCGCCGGTGTTTGGGCCGCGGGCGCCGTCGTGGAGGCGTTTGTGGTCTTGGCAGGGGTCGAGGAGGAGGATGTTTCGCCCGTCCATGACGGCGAAGACGCTGACCTCGCGGCCTTTGAGGCGTTCTTCGATGACGACGGTGTTGCCGGCGTCGCCGAACTCGCGTTTGAGCATGATGCGTTGGAGGGCGGTGTCGGCTTCTTCGTGGGTGGCGGGGACGAAGACGCCCTTGCCTTTGGCGAGGCCGCTGGCCTTGATGACGGGAGCTTCTTTGCGGGAGAGGATGTATTCCTTGGCGGCGTGGTAGTCGTTGAAGGTGCGAGCCTCGGCGGTGGGGATGGCGGCGGAGCGCATGAGGTCTTTGCTGAAGGCTTTGTCGGCCTCGAGCTTGGCGCCGGCTTTGAGCGGGCCGAAGACGTGGGAGGTTGGGGCGTGAAGGACGGCCTGGGTGTTGACGAGTGAGGTGGCCTCGAGGGCGGACATGCCGGCGCGGGGCTTTTGGAGGATGATGCCTTCACCGGGGGAGCGGAGGCCCAGGAGGGTGTCGGTGTAGCCCTTGGCGAGGGGTTCTTCTGGGCCGATCACGACGAGGCCGATGCGGTTTTTGGTGCAGAAGTTTTCGAGCTTGAAGGTGTCGGAGCCGACGACCTCGACATCGGCGGGTTTGCAGAGTTTGGCAAGGCCCGGGTTTTTGGGCGAGTCGGTGTAGAGGTCGCCCAGGTCGGGGGATTGGCGGAGTTTCCAGGCGAGGGCGTGTTCGCGGCCGCCGGAACCGATGAGCAGGACGTTGGTTTTGTCGGGCTGAGGCATAGGGCGACGATAGGGCGGGGAGGGAGGGGAGAGAAAAATCGCAAATGGCAAATTGGCAAATGGCAAATAGGAGGGAGCATGGAGGGATCGGTGCCGGTCGTTCTTTGGACGATTGGTGGCATGGGCGTCTTGGGGAACACCGATCGTCCTTTGGACGATCGGTGGCACGGTTTGTGTGTTGAGCTCAGAGTCCTCTGCCCCTTCGGGGCAGGGTGAGATGTGGGACGCTTGGATGTTTGCGGGTGTCTTTCTACGGGTTTCGCTGCGCTTCACTCGTAGCTACAGCCCTGCGCCCCGCTGGGGCGAAGATGCTGCTTGAGGTGCGCGTGGGGCGCAGGTGGTTCTTTGGACAATCGGGGGCACTGGAGTCTTGGGAGCACCGATCGTCCTTTGGACAATCGGTGGCACGGTTTGTTTAGAGTTCGAAGGATTGGTTGAGGGTTGGGAGTTCGGCTTTGAGGTTGTGTTTGGATTGGAGGAGTTGTGCGAGGGCGGTGCGGGGTTTGTCTTCGCCGTGGTTGAGGAAGAGGCGGGGTTTGGCGGGCGCGAGGGGGGAGATCCAGTCGAGGAGGGTGGTTTGGCCGGCGTGGGCGCTGAAGCCGCCGAGGGTGTGGATGGTGGCTTTGACGGCGATGGGCTCGCCGAAGATTTTGACGATGGGTTCGCGGTTGACGAGGCGGCGGCCGAGGGTTCCTTCGGCTTGGAAGCCGGCGATGACGACGTGGGTTTCGGGCTTCCAGAGGTTGTGTCGGAGGTGGTGGAGGATGCGGCCGCCGGTGCACATTCCGGAGCAGGCTATTTTGATGGCTGCTCCCTTGCTTTCTTTGCTGGCTCTGGATTCTTCGTTGCTGACTGAGAGTTTGAGGGTTGGGATGGAGAGGGGGTTGTGCCCGTCGTTGAGGACTTTTTTCGCGTCTTCGTCGAAGAGTTCTTTGTGCTGCTGGTAGAGCTTGGTGGCGGCGCTGCCCATGGGGCTGTCGAGGTAGATGGGGATGGGCGGGAGGAGGCCTTCGCGGTGCATCTCGGCGAGTTCGTAGATGAGGGTTTGGGTTCGTCCGACGGCGAAGGCGGGGAGGAGCATTTTGCCGCGGCAGGAGTGGCAGCCCGTGATGATTTCGCGGAACTGTTTGATGGTTTCGCTGAGGGGGCGGTGGTCGCGGTCGCCGTAGGTTGATTCGAGGATGACGGCGTCGGCGTTGACGACCCCCCCACTCTTGACGGGATCGCGGAGGATGGGTGCGCCGCGCTCGCCGATGTCGCCTGAGAAGACGATGGTGCGGGTTTTGCCGAACTCGCTGACGGTGAGGGTCATGGAGGCGGAGCCGAGGATGTGCCCGGCGTCGTTGAAGGTGAGGCGGACGCCCGGGGCGATTTCCTGCTCGCGTGCGTAGGGGAGTGTGCGGAGTTTGCCCTGCACGCGGGCGACGTCTTCGTCGGTGTAGAGGGGGACGGCGGAGCGTGCGTCGCGCCCGCCGCGGCGGTGGCGGCGGCGGGTGATGCGTTGGGCTTCTTCTTCTTGCAGGTGGGCGGAGTCTTTCAGCAGGAGGCCCGTGAGGGCCATGGTGGCGGGAGTGCACCAAATGGCGGCGCGGAGGTCTTCGCGCATGAGCACGGGGAGGCGGCCGGAGTGGTCGATGTGGGCGTGCGAGAGGACCACGGCGTCGAGCAGGCGAGCGTCGAAGGGCAGCGGGCGGCGGTTTTTCACGTCGGCGGTGACGGAGCCCTGGAACATTCCGCAGTCGATGAGAACGCGGGCGCGGTCGGTTTCGATGAGCGTGCTGGAGCCGGTGACCTCGCCCGCGGCGCCGAGGAAGGTGAGTTTCATTGCGGCAGTGTACCAGCGGGCGGGGAAATGGAAGATGCGTGTTTCTGGTGCGCGTCGTGCGGGAAACTGAAAGCAGCACGGGTCTGGAGACCCGTGCCACCAAAGACCGAAGCGTCGGAAAGAACTCAGCCGGGCTTTTTCGCGGCCCAGCCTTCGGTTCGTGCGGAGCTTGGCAGGATGGGCTTTTCGCCCTCGATGATCATTTTGGCGCCGCGGCTGCGGAGCTGATCGATGAGGCGCTGGCCTATGACGACCTTGAGGCGGACCTCGGAGGCGGTGTAATCGCGGCTGAGGACGCGGGCGCGTTTTTCGAGTGTGTCGACGGTCTTTGCGTCGCTGAGTGAGACGCGGATGGTCAGCTCGCGCTCGATGCCCTGGCTGGCTTCTTCGACGAGGGTGCGAAGGGCGGCGAGACCCGGGTCGTTTGCGTCGCGGGCGCAGATGGCGATGCTCTCTTTGGCGCGCTGCTGCCAGACGAGGAGGGAGGCGTTGTCTTCGAGGCGGTCGATCTTGTTCAGCAGCAGGACGCGGCGCGGCTCTTTGAAGGTCTGGGATTCGTCGGGGACGTTGCCGGCGCGGCGGGCTTCGCGTTCGTGGCGTTCGCGGAGGTCGGTGAAGAGCTCGTCGAGGGTGGAGTTGACGGTTGCGTACTGACGCTCGGCGGAGGGGTCGCTGATGTCGAGGACGATGAGCAGGAGGTGGGCGTGGGTGGCTTCTTCGAGGGTGGCCTTGAAGCTGGCGACGAGGTTGTGGGGCAGGTCGCGGACGAAGCCGACGGTGTCGGAGAGCATGACGCGGGTGCCGCCGCCGAGGTCCCATTCGCGGGTGCGGGTGACGAGGGTTGCGAAGAGGCGGTCGTCGGCGTAGGCGCCGCCGGCGGTGAGGGTGTTGAAGAGGGTGCTTTTTCCGGCGTTGGTGTAGCCGACGATGCCGACGGTGAAGTGGTCGATGTTTCGCTGGGCGACCATGCGGCGTTTTCGGCCTTCGATTTCGTCGAGGCGGTGTCGGAGGGCGAGGCGTTTTTTCTGTGCGAGGCGGCGGTCGATTTCGAGCTGTTGTTCGCCGGGGCCGCGGGTGCCGATGCCGGCGATGCCGCCGGAGCCGACGATGCGTTCGAGGTGGTCCCACATGGCGCGGAGGCGTGGGTAGGTGTATTCGAGCTGGGCGAGTTCGACCTGGAGTTTGGCTTCGTTGGTGGTTGCGCGGCTGGCGAAGATGTCGAGGATGAGTTCGGAGCGGTCGATGATTTTTCGGCCGACGACTTCTTCGATGTTGGCGATCTGGCGAGGGGAGAGATCGTGATCGAAGATGACGAGGGTGGCGTCGAGCTTTTCGCAGGTTGTCCTGAGCTCGTCGAGCTTGCCCTTGCCCATGAATGTGCCGGCGTTGGGGCGTTCGAGGCGTTGTTCGACGTGACCGACGACGACGCCGCCGGCTTGCTCGGCGAGAGCGGCGAGTTCACCGAAGGGGTCGCGGGGGTCGTGGTTGGAATCGGGGAGTCGGACGGCGGCGAGGACCGTGCGTTCGCTCTGGACTTTGATGGAGGTGCGTTCTTGGGGGATGGGCATAAATGCGTGGGATCGTACGCACGGGAAGCGGAGAGTTTGTTGACAGAGGGATTGAGGGGAGTGGAGGTGCACGGCTCTGGAGAGCCGTGCCACCATAGACGTCGATCAGTTCCCCAGCGGGTTTTCGGTGGCTTTCTTGAGTTCGCTTTGGTAGCCCTGGATTCCTTCGAGTGCTTTCTGCACGGCGTCGGCGTCAACTGCACCGCTACTGCCCGTTCTTCCAGAGAGCATTTCCATCGCGGATTGGGTCGATGCAAGCTGCGGCTTGACAGTGCTGTAGCTGATGAACCAGAGAATCAGGTTCACCATCAGGTTGAGGGAGATGATGATGGACGCGGCGAGGAGCATGCTGACAATCAGCGTGCGGCGTGGACGGGTGACGAGCGGCGAGGATGCGATTCTGGTGAGCGCGTCGGCGATGGCCTTCATCTGTTCGACGCTTTGTCCGTGTGTTGGGCTTTGTGCGGCGGCAGATGGAGTTGAGGAAACCGTAACTGTGAAGGCCTGAGTGGGATCATGTTGAGGATGGGGTGATGGAGCTGTGCCAACGGTTCGGTTGACTGTGGCCGCGGAGCTTGCTTGTGCGGCTTCCGCCTCAACGCGCCCGACGAGCCAGCCTTCGTCGATGGCCCACGCCTTGGCGCTCTCGGCGTCGAGGGCGTCGACGAGCACCGCGTGCTCTTGGCCTGTTTGTCGATCGACGCACTGCACGCGGAAGCGTTGCATGGGTTATCTCCGAGTCGGACTGCGAGGAGGAGCGTTGCGGTCAGCCTTTGCGCGGGGCGGAGCGGTAGAGACGCAGGACTTCTTCGTATTGTGCGCGGAAGAACTTGGTGTAGGCGATGCGGGCGATCGGGCCTCGCTTTGGGTCGCGCCAGCGGCCGCAGTCGGCGGCGATTTTGCTGTAGTTCGCTTCGGTGAACTCGAGTTCGCTGCCGTCGCTCATGCGGTGTTTGGGCATGGCGTAGAAGGCTTGCTTCATTTCGTCGAGGGTTGTGCGGGGGAAGGTGGCGTCGGCCTCGGCGGCGCGGATGGCACGCCAGGCTTCTTGCATGGTGTCGGCGTTGTCGATGCCGAAGGCGCCCATCATGACGATCATGCCGTCGCGCCAGCCGCGGGTGGGGACGGTGGAGGCGAGGTCAAAGAGGTTGACCTTGACGGCGAAGTGATCGAACTTGCCGGGCTCGTACATGCTGCGGCGGATGGGCATGCGGAGGAGGACGAACTGATCGGGGCCCATCTTTCGACCGGAGGGGTCGCCTTCGATGACGGGGCTGTTCTTGGCGGCGTCGCCATCACGGAGCGCGGGGAACTGCCAGAGGGCCTGGGCTTCTTCGCTGAGGCAGTATTCGACGAATCGGCGGGCGATGGTGGGGTTGGGTCCGCCGCGGAGGACGGAGACGGGGTCGGCGTCGACGTAGACGGCGCCGGGGGGGTCGATGTACCCGAGGCGGCCGGTATCGGTGGTTTCGCCTGGGTTGAGGACGGACTGGGCCTGGAAGCGGCCGTAGAAATCGATGGCGACGCCGGCGAGTGCGTCGCCCTGGCTGACGTCCATGGGCGGCTGCGTGCTGGCGGCGGCGAAGGAGCGAGCGTTGGCGCACATGTCGCGGAGTGTGCGGAAGCCTTCGTCGAAGCCGGCGGTGTTGAGGATGGAGTCGTAGAGGGTGGCGACGCTTCCTGAGAGTCGCGGGTCGGCCATGGCGAGGCGGCCGGCGTATTCGGATCGGCGGAGGTCGTTCCAGGAGGTTGGGGGCTTGAGGTTGAGGGAGGTGTGGAGGGGTCGGTTGTAGACGATGCCGAAGCCGGAGAGGGCGGTGCCGAGCCAGTGCTGGGTGTCGCCGACCTTGCCGGTGTTGAAGGGTTTGTCGGCGGAGGGCTGGTTGTCTTGATAGAGCTGGCCGGTGCCGATGAGGTTTTTGTCGCCGTAGACGGCGCGGAGCTCGGCGGGTGAGAGGATGGGCTCTGGTGGGCGGCTCATGCGGACGGTGACGACGCGGCGGCAGCGTGCGAGATCGAGCTTGACGGTGATGTCGGTTGCGGTGCCCTCGGTTGAGAGGGGCTTCAGGGCGTTGGCGTTGCCTTCGATGGCGGCGACGGGGACCTTTAGGCGGATGGGTGCGTCGGTGGCGGAGAGTTTGACCTGCACGTCGACCTCGCGAAGGTCGCTGAGTGTGTCGGCCTTGAAACGCTCGCGTGGGGCGAGGAGGGTTGCTTGGCGTGTGCCCGCGGATGAGGGGATGGGGACGTCGATGGATGCGCCGCGCGAGCGGAGGCGGTCGTGGTCGAAGGTGCCGCCGCCGAACATGAGGTCGAAGTCGACCTCGCCGACGGTCATGTCGTCGAAGGCGAGTTTGGGATCGAGGAGTTTGGCGGTGGCGGCCGCGGGGTCGAGGGCGAGGATCTGTTCGACGCGGCGCTGCATGGCGGAGCCGTACATGGCTTCGAGGAGTTTGACGATTTCGGTCGTGCCGCCGGGGGTGCGGTAGTCGAGGAAGACGGGCTGGTTGTACTTGCGGATGTGCCAGCGGTTGAAGCCCTCGGCGAACTCCTGGCGGATCTGTTCGATGTGCGGGGTGACGACGATGAGGCGGGCGGCCTGTTTGTCGTCGGCGCGGGGGAGGCCGGTCTCGCTGCGTTCGGAACGCCTGGCGAAGAACGGGACCAAAAGGACGGCGGCGAAGGAGACGAGGATGATGAGTTGCACGGGCTTCATCGTGAGGGGAGTGTAGAAAGTCTGGGACGGTGGCGTTCTGGTGGGTTTCGGTGAGGAGGGGCGTCACGGCGGTGCGAGCGGCTGGATGGGCGGAGTCTCCGTACGCTTGCGGAATGGCTGAGGGCGTCACTCCCCCACTGTCGGTGCGAAGTTCGTCGTTGTTTTCGGCGGCGGCGACGGGGGAAGCTGCGCGGGCGCTGCGGGTGGTGCTGACGGGGGCGAGCTCCGGGATCGGGCGCGCGACGGCGGTGGCGCTGGCGGCACGGGGGCATCGGCTGACGCTGGTTTCGCGGAACCTTGATGCACTGCGGGAGACGGAGCGGTTGTTTGCGGCCGGTGCGGTGACGCCTCGGCTCGTGAGCGCGGACCTTCGGTGTGTGGAGGGGCTGGCGGAGTTGATGGAGGATGCGCACCGGGCGATGGGCGGGCTGGATGTGCTGATCAACTGCGCGGGGATGGCGCTGAGCAAGGCGCTGGTCGAGACAACGGACGCGGAGATGCTGGAGCTGATGACGGTCAATGCGCTGTCGCCGGCGGCGCTGATGCGCGGGGCGTTTGCGGTTTGGAAGAGGGAGCGGGGTGGCTCGGCACGGGTGGTGGTCAACGTCTGCTCGATGGCGGCGATCGATCCGTACCCGGGCTTTCACGCGTACGCGGCATCGAAGGCGGCCTTGGCGTCGCTGAGTCTCACGGCGTCGCGCGAGGGCGAGGCGATGGGGGTGCGGGTGTTTTGTTTATGCCCGGGGGATGTGGATACGCCGATGCGGGAAGCCGTGCGGGCGGCGAATGGGAGTCTGCCCGAATGCGAGGCGATGTCGGCAGAGCGGGTGGCGGCGCGGATTGTGGCGTGCCTTGAACCCGGCGCAGACTCGATGGGCGGGCGGGCGATAGCTGTGCTGGCGTGAAGAGGTGAAAAAGCACGGCTCTGGAGAGCCGTGCCACCTCAGAAGCCCTGCTTCAGCAAGTCTCACACGCCGGCTTGCTTGACGACCGACTCATCCACGCCCAGATACTCGCGCATGTGCTGGTCGTAGATTTCCTGGTCTTTCTCGCGGGAGAGATCCAGCCGCAGTTCGTTGATGACTTTGGTTCCCTGCGGGACCCAGCCTTTGTAGAAAGTTTCCTGGCTGATGTTCGCGGCGATCCATTCGCCCACGGGGCCCTTGAAGGGCGGGCGGGGCATGCGGGTGCCTGGGCGGCCGGACTTTTTGTCGAGGATCATGCCTTCGGGGAGGGGCTTGGAGGGGTCGTAGTTGGCGGCGGGTCCGCTCATGCCGCCGAGGGGGACTGAAGCGCTGGCGCCTTTGGCGTTGGGGTCGTCGGGAACTTCGCGTCCGATCTGCTTGAGGAGGTTGGCGTTGGCGGTCTTGGGCATGAGGTCGCCCTTCTCGGCCGCGACGACGTAGCCGCGGACGAGGATGGAGGCGGCCTCGTCGTTCTGGTTGACTTTGAGGAGCATTTCGCCGGCGAGCTGGTAGGCCTTGCTCATGTCGGGGACGAGTTGAACGCAGCGGAGGTAGCTCTTGGAGGCGTCGGCGAAGCGGCCGGCGTCGGCGTAGGCCTTGCCCAGGGAGAAGTGGGCCATCTCGTTCGAAGGGTCGGCCTGGGCCATGTTTTCAAACTGGGCGATGCGCTTTTCGACGTCCATGCTCTTGATTCCTGGTCTGGTGAACGGAAGGTCGGCTTGTGCACCAAGCGTATGCGGGCGCGCACGGTGGTTGCGCGTGCGGTACGATCTTGACGTGGCTGGTGCAACACCCAATCTGCTTTCGACGAACCTCGCGGGCATTGAGCTGCGGAACCCGGTGATCCTGGCCGCGGGCACGGCGGGGCTGCTGGATGAGCTTCGCGATGTGCTTGATCTTGGATTGGTCGGCGCGGTGACGACGAAGTCCATCACGCCCAACCCGCGCGAGGGGAACAACGCCTGGCGGATTTTGCCTTTGCGAGCGGGGATGATCAACGCCATCGGGCTTGCGAACCCGGGGCTCGACGCGTTTGTGGAGTCTCATGCGCCGCGGGCGCGGGCGATGCCCTGCAAGGTGTTTGTCTCCGCGGCGGGTTTTTCCATCGATGACTATGTGACGGTGGCGGCGAACATCGACGCGTACGCGGCGGATTCCGGGGGCGTGTTCACCGCGATCGAGCTGAACGTCTCGTGCCCGAATGTGCACACGGGGACGGAGTTTGGCTCGACGCCCGCGTTGATTACGGAGTTGCTGAGGGCGGTTCGGCCGGTGGTGAAGCACTGCAAGCTGTGGCCGAAGCTTTCGCCCGCGACGGGGGATTTGGTGGGCGTGGCGAATGCGGCCATCAGCCAGGGGGTCGATGCGCTGACCATCGGCAACACCATGCCCGCGATGCTCATCGATGTGGAGACGCGGAGGCCTGCGCTGTCGAATATCACCGGTGGGTTGAGCGGCCCGGCGTTGCACCCGGTGGCGCTCAAGCATGTGCACGACGTGTACCGCAAGGTGGCGAAGGGTGCGAATGTGCCGATCATCGCCGCGGGCGGGGTGATGCGCTGGGAGGATGCGGCGGAGTTCATTCTGGCGGGTGCGTCGGCGTTTCAGATGGGCACGGCGTTGTTTGCGGATCCGCGTTCGCCGATCGACGTGTGCAAGGGGCTGTCGGCGTGGGTGAAGCGGCAGGGGAAGGGGAACATCGGGGAACTGGTTGGGGCGTTGGATCTGGATTCGCCGCGTGGGCCTGTGGGCGCGGGTGCGCGGGCGTAAGGGGCTGAATCGCGGAACAAACCGGGAGGCGATATGGTCGTTGCGCGAAGTGATCGTGGGAGCGTGCGTGCGGGGCGGGTGATGTGGCTGGCGATGTGCGCGGGGATGGGGATTTCGCTCGGTGCTGGAGCAGCGCTTGCGAAGCAGCCCAGCGAAGGGGCGGCGGCGGGTTCGACCTCGACGGTGCTGATCCCGGCGGTTGGCCCGCGGACGGTGGGGTTGCCCGAGGGTGTGACGGATCTGGCGCCGATGATCGAGCCGGTGCGCAAGAAGCACCAGGTGCCGGCGATGGGCGCGGTGGTGCTGGTGAACGGGAAGGTGATCGCGGGCGGGGCGGTCGGGCGGCGGCGTGTGAACGCGCCGGAGATGGTGACGTTCAACGACCGCTGGCATTTGGGCTCGTGCACGAAGAGCATGACGGCGACGCTGTGCGCGATTCTTGTTCAACGCGGCAAACTGCGCTGGGAGCAGACGCTCGCGGAGACGTTCCCGGAGCTCACGGAGAAGATGCACGCGGAGTATCGCGCGGTGACGCTGAAGCAGTTGCTGAGCCATCGCGGCGGGGTGCCCGGTGATCTGCGGAAGGACGGGCTGTGGGTCAAGCTCTGGGGCTTCAAGGGCTCAACAACCGAAGCACGCCGGCTTATTCTCACGAGCGTCACCAAGGACGCGCCCAAGCCCAGCGTGGGGAGCTTTGAGTATTCCAACGGCGGGTTCGCGCTCGCGGGGTTGATGGCGGAGCAGGCGACGGGGAAGTCGTGGGAAGAGCTGATGCGGACGGAGGTTTTTACGCCGCTGGGGATCACCACCGCGGGGTTCGGTGCGCCGGGGTCGAAGGAAACAAACGACGAGCCGTGCGGGCATGTTTCCGTCACCGAGCCGGTGCTGCCCGGGCTCAACGCCGACAACCCGTCGGCGATCGGTCCGGCGGGGACGGTGCACATGAGCCTTCCCGACTGGGCGAAGTACGTCGCGGCGCACCTTGACGGCGAGACGATGCGCCGGACGAAGACGGCTCAGCAGCCGATGGGTGAGGCGTCGGTCAGCGCGAGCACCGCGGGCAAAGCGTTGCTGCTCCGGCGACCCGGTGATCTGGTCTCGGGCGAGATGTGGGAGACTTGGCACGCGCCGATGCCTCAGTTGAATCCGAAGGATGCGGAGTATGCGTTGGGGTGGTCGGTGACGCGGCGGCCTTGGGCGAGCGATGTGCAGAACCAGACGCCGCCGGGGCGGGTGATCACGCACGCGGGGTCGAACACGATGTGGTACTGCGTGGTGTGGGCGGCGCAGGACCGGGACTTTGCGGTCTTGGTGACGGCGAACCGCGCGGGGGATGCGGTGAAGGCGGCGGACGAAATCGCGGCGAAGGCGATCGGGAAGTTCTGTCCGAAGCCGGCGGAGCGGAGCGGTGCCAAAGAGCCGGCGGAAAAGAAAACGCCCGGCGATGAGCCGGGCGTGAGGTGAGTTGGGTTGATCAGAAAAACTGAGCGTCGTTGAAAAGAGGTCCGAGAGCGTCGGACTGCACGGCTCTGGAGAGCCGTGCCACCTGAAGACCCTGTTACGGGCATGGGAGGAAGAGGTTGTTGAAGAAGGCGTTGTAGTCGCCTTCGTTGACGCCGTTGT
>JAVTWO010000069.1:0-11458 GCA_032229765.1 Phycisphaerales bacterium
GAAGCCCGGGATCGGGATGCTGGTTGCGGGGTTGGATGTGCCGGTGGTGCCCTGCTGGCTGGAGGGGTGCTTTGAGGCGATGAAGCCCGGGCGGATTCTGCCAAGGCCACGGGGCATTACGGTGCACGTTGGTGCGGCGGAGCGGTTTGCTGATGTGGCGAACACGCGTGAAGGGTGGGAGACGGTTGCGGGGCGGCTCGAAGCGCGGATCGTGGGTCTGCGTCCGCGGTGAAGTTCCCTTTTCGGCTCGCGTGTGGAGTGTTGGTTCTGCGGTGCGCGGAAGAGTCAGGAGGGAACTGCGCCGGTGTGGTTGGTTTGATGCACCCATGAGCGGAGTCGCAGGCTGTTTGCCACGACGCTGAGGCTGCTAAAGGCCATGGCGGCGCTGGCGAACATGGGGGAGAGGAGCCAGCCCGTGAACGGGTAGAGCACGCCGGCGGCGAGGGGGATGCCGATGAGGTTGTAGATGAATGCCCAGGCGAGATTCTGTTTGATCGTGCGCATGGTTGCGCGTGAGAGGGCGATGGCTTCGGGGACCGAGCGGAGGTCGCTGCGCATCAGGGTGATGTCGGCGGTGTGCATGGCGATGTCGGTGCCGGTGGCGACGGCGATGCCGACGTTTGCGCGGGCGAGGGCCGGAGCGTCGTTGACGCCGTCGCCGACCATGCAGACTACGTGCCCGTCGCGTTGGAGGTTCTCGATCGCGTCGGCTTTGTCCTTTGGGAGGACGTGCGCGCGCAGGTCCTGAATCCCGACGAGGTCGGCGATGCGCTGTGCGGCTGGGCGGTTATCGCCGGTGAGCATGACGACGCGAAGGCCCAGAGACTGCATGTGCGTGATGGCTTCGCGGGATTCTGGGCGGAGCGAATCGGCGAGCGCGATGGCGCCGACGTGAAGGGAATCAACCGCGACGAGGACGACCGTTTGACCACGGTTCTCGAGAGATTCGCACTGTTGTTGCTGGGTGATGGGGATGGCGTGCTCGGCGAGCAGGCGAGCGCTGCCGATCAGGACGCGGCGGCCTTCGACCATGGCGGAAATGCCCATGCCTGGGAGGGCGAGGAAGTTGCTGGGTTCCGCGGTGGTGACGGCGCGTTCGGCGGCCTTTCGGCGAATCGCGGCGGCGATGGGGTGTTCGCTGTGAGACTCGGCGGAGGCGGCGAGCCGGAGGACTGCGTTCTCGGGGGTGTTGTTGAAGGCGAGGAGGTCGTGGACTTCTGGACGCCCGAGGGTGATGGTGCCGGTTTTGTCGAGCGCGATGGCGGAGACTGTGGAGGCGGATTGGAGGGCTGCGCCGTTCTTGACGAGGATGCCGCGACGGGCACCGACGCCGGTGCCGACCATGATGGCGGTGGGCGTAGCGAGGCCGAGCGCGCACGGGCAGGCGATGATGAGGACGGAGACGGCATTGATGATCGCCATAGGGAAGCGATCGGCGGGGTCTGCGAAGACCATCCATGCGGTGAAGGTGATCAACGCGATGGCGAGAACGACGGGAACGAAGATGCCGCTGACGGTGTCGGCGAGTTGGGCGATGGGTGCTCGGCTGCCCTGTGCATCACGGACCAGGCGCACGATCTGCTGGAGTGTGGTTTCCTGTCCGATGCGGGTGACGCGGAGGATCAATGAGCCGGTGGTGTTGAGTGTTGATGCGAAGACCGAATCACCCTGGCTCTTTTCGACGGGGATGCTCTCGCCTGTGAGCATTGATTCGTCGGCGGAACTGTGCCCGGATTCGACGGTCGCGTCGACGGGGATCTTTTCACCGGGGCGTACGAGGACGCGGTCGCCTATCACGACGTTGGTGATGGGCACTTCTGTTTCAACGCCGGCGCGGATCACGCGCGCTGTTTGTGGCTGCAACCGCACGAGGCGGCTGATCGCTTCGGTGGTTCTTTTCGTTGCGCGAGATTCGAGAAACTTGCCCAGCAGGACGAGCACGATGATGACGGCGGAGGCTTCGAAGTAGACCGCGGCGGGGTGGGCGTGCGTTGCGTGAAACTCGATGCTGATGTCGGCGGTGCGGGTGGCGAACCATTCGGGGAAGATCGTCGCGAAGAGCGAGTAGAGGTATGCCGCAGCGGTGCCCATCGCCACGAGGGTGTCCATGTTTGCGCTGAAGTGCTTCAAGCCTTTCCAGGCGGAGCGGTAGAAAGGCCAGCCGCACCAGAGAACCACGGGGGTGGCGAGGGCCCACTGCACCCAGTTGATCCACGGGACGTTAAAGGCCTGGATGGAGCCGTGCGACATCGCGATGATGAGCAGGGGCAGTGTGAAGACCGCGCCGGCAACGATGCGGCGCACGAGTTTGGATTCGTCGCGTGTGTGATCGGGATTCGAGTGAAGGTGCGGGTCGTCGGAGGGTTGCGCGGGTGAGTTCGCGGATGGTGATTCGGGCACGCTCGGTACGATCGCGGTGTAACCGAGGTCGTCAACGGCTGCGGCGATCTGCCTGGGCGTGATGAGCGACGTGTCGATATGCACGGTTGCGACCTTTGTGGCGTAGTTGACGGTCGCGGAGGAGATGCCGGTGAGCTTGGAGAGGTGCTTCTCGATTCGCCTTGCGCAGGCGGCGCAGCTCATGCCATCGATGGGCAGGTCGCAGCGCAAACCACCTTCCACCCGAGCTTCATCACGTTCTGTCGCGCCCAACCCTCGCGCGTGCTCTTCAGGCCTGATTGCCATGGCGAACTGTATCGCGGACAGATCAATCCACGCGCGCGGCTCATACGACCGCATCGAACGACCGGAGCGGCTCGACCGATCAGTCCGTCACAGCCGCGAGTCGTTTTCCGTCTGCGCCTTCGCCGGGTCTGACAACATGCACCTTCGTGTACGCGAGCTGAAAGCCGAACCGTCGAGACGTACGCTCGGTGGCGATGCCCGGCTTTGACCCGATGGTTGCGAACTTCGCACCGCAGGCAGCGGCGTGATTCAATCGCGCCGCGATCACCGCTCCCTGAACCCCCATCCGCCGGTGAGTGTGCACGGTCGACATTCCGAAGAGCGCGCACACTTCACCCGCGATCTCCATAGCCCCGCCGCCGACGATCTGCCCGTCTGCCCATGCTGCGAAAGCGACCGTTCTGGCATGCCGCAGCACGCGAGCGGAGGTATCCAGACTCTCTTCGCTGATCTCCGCACCGGGCGGGAGAAACCCAGCGATGACCGCACGTGAGTATGCGCGAACCTCCGCCTCTTCTGTCGCCACCACGCGCCGGATCTCAATCGACCGTTCCAGTGCATAAGGCGCGAAGACGACCTCATCCGCCGACAGATCCCTGAAGAGCACATTCTCGAACGTCCGTGGCACAAAGCCGCGCTCCGCCAGCCGACGCGTCAACGACTCGTCCGCGTAGGGGCAGAGTTCAACCCGCGGCTCGATTCCACGCTCGACAAACCACGCTACGAGCTCATCAGTTTCGCGCCCGTCCACGACACCGTCAAAGCCCATGCCAACCGACGTGTTCAGCCACGAGCCGTGATGAGCACGCGAGGCAACTCCGCCGCAGAATGCCCGCGCCTCCACGGCGACTTCGCTGAGGCTCTGCGCCTGTCTCTGCTCCTCACGCCGTGCTATATGAGCGAGTTGAACCATCATTTCAACCTTTCGATCGCTCGTCGCGAGGTGTCGCGGCGGAGCCTGCGAGGATTCCGCCGTCGATGACGAACTCGGCGCCGGTGACGTAGGCCGATTCATTGCTGGCGAGGTAGAGGGCCATCATCGCGACGTCGGTGGCCTCGCCCATGCGTTGGAGCGGGACCTCGGCGGCGAAGCCAGCGATGGCTGCCGCACGCTCCTCGCTGGTTGTTCCGAGCATGGGCTCCCACATCGGGGTGAGAATGGCGCCCGGGTGGATTGAGTTGCAGCGGATCCCGTAGCGCATCTCGGCGCAGTAGAGAGCGACGGACTTGGTGTGGTTGCGGACGCCGGCCTTGCTTGACGCGTATGCCGCCGCTCGGCTGATGCCCACTTGCCCGGACCGCGAGGAGATGTTGACGATCGAGCCGCCTTTTCCTTTGGGCGGTTTCATGGCTGCGATTGCGTGCTTGCAGCCGAGGAAGATGCCGTCGAGGTTTGTCGCGTGCACGGCGTGCCAGGATTCGAGCGATGCGTTCTCGGGATCCTGCGGGCCCATATCGGGCACGAAGCCGGTGATGCCCGCGTTGTTCACGAGGATGTCGAGGTTTCGGCAGTTGTCGGTGACGAAGTTCATAGCGCGGCGCCAGTGATCTTCTTCACGGACGTCCAGCTCGATCCAGAGCGCGGATTCGCCGATCGTTGACGCGACGTTGCGTGCGCCGCTCGTGTTGATATCCGAAACGATGACCGTTGCGCCGCTTTGGGCGAAGACTTCTGCGCAGGCGCGACCGATGCCGCTCGCGGCACCGGTGATCAGTGCGACCTTGCCCGACAAACGACTCATGCCGAGAACTTCTCCGCTCATGGGCGAAGGGTAGTCGCGGGATGTCTGCGCCTGTCAACCGTGCTGAGCGGGCCTCAGCGACGACGGCGGCGGGTTGTCAGTCCGGCGAATCCGATCGCGCAGATGGTCAGAGCGCCGGGTGCTGGCACGGCGACAACGCTCACGTCGTCGATGCGGAACCGATCGGGCATGTCATACCCCGCAAACCGCAGTTCTGAGCCGTTGAGTGTCGCGGTGACGGTGTACGAGAACTGCGTCCAGGTGTTCAGCGGGATGTTCAGCGGGAGCATGTCCACCACAAGCCCGCCCTCCCATGAAACGCGGAGGTGGTCGTTGCCCTGCTGCCCGTTATAGACCCAGAACGAAAGCGTGTAGCTCGTGCCGGCGGTGGTTGCGAGCGTCTGACGGATCGCGTCGTCGCGTGCGAGGGGGTTGGCAAACTGGAAGCTCTGCGATCCGGTGTGGGCGACCGCGGTGGTATAGCCAAAGTTGGGGAACGGTCCGCCGGGGAGTTGCAACCACGCTGCGCCGGTCTCAAACCCGCCGTTGATCACCAGTTCACCCATCGCGCATGAAGCACCCGCCGTCACGCCCAACGCGACAACCAACGAAGCAAGCACGTTCTTCTGCATGGCTCTCTCTCCACGAGTTTTTTTGCCGACGGTCTGACCTCGCGGAAGCGTGATCAGCAAGCCGAGGGCCTTTCATCGACCATACCTCAGAACAAGCCCTCACGCAAGAATCACCCGGTGCGTTCTGATTGCGGCCCGATCAGTTTGCAAACAAACGGGCGGTTGACAGCGATCGTCAGTCCTTCGGTACCATCGGGGCATGCCTTCACTGCCGTCGTTGATCATGCTGGTGCTGTGTGTTGTGCCGCCGTTTTTTTGTACTTGGCTTGGCATCGTGCTGGGCAAGCGCGTGCCTGCGGACAGACGGCCGGAGAATCAGCACATCGGAACGGTGCAGGGCGCGTTGCTGGGGTTGCTGGGGTTGCTGCTTGGGTTTGCGTTCTCGGGGGCGATGTCACGCTTTGTCGATCGGCAGGATGCGCTTTCCAGCGAGGCGAACGCGATCGAAACCGCGTACAACCGCGCGGTGCTGCTGCCCACGAAGGACCGTCTTCAGGGCGAGCTACGTGAGTACGCGCGACTGCGGCTGCGGGTCTTTCAGGAATCCGTCGACGCCTCGAACGACGCCCTCGAACGCGAGCTCAACAACAGCTTCGACCGCGCCTTCGCCGCGTGCGTCGAAGGCGTGAAGGACACCCCGGCGCTCGCCTCGCTCATGATCACGTCCATCGACGAGATCAACGATCAGTTCACGCGGCGGACCGCACTCGCACGCCGACATCTGCCCGGGCAGTTCGTCTTTGTGATGCTTGTGTGCACCTGCGTCTCGATGGGCGCCATCGGCTACGGCGCGGGTCTGGTCGAGAAGCGCTCCGTCGGGATCGTCTTTGCCCTGACCCTGCTCACCTCCACCGCCCTGTATGTCACGTTCGACTTCGACCGCCCGCAACGCGGACTGATCCGCATCGATGACACGCCGCTGACGAATCTGGTTGACAAGCTTTCGGCGAGATAGTTCGTTGTGCAACTGTGCTCTTCGTGCCGCGGACGTTCAAGAAATCCGAGGCAGCGGCACCGCCTCCGCGAGCATCTTCCCCATGATGGGCAAGGCGCCGCGTCGGAGCACCAGCACAACCATCGACGTGAGAAAGACCGTCAGCGCGAGCGCGAAGAGCAGCCCGCCGTCGTCTTTCACAACGATCCCCAGCTTGGTCAGGTGGCTGCCGATTGCGCCGACCATCACGCCCATCGCCATCGCGGCGCCGATCGGTGCCGTCGCGGGGATCAGCAGCAGCACGGCCGCGATCAGCTCTGCCACGCCCGACGCGTACCGCCCCCAGGGTTCCATGCCCATGACGGTGAAGATGTACTTCGATTCCTCTGCGCCGGTGAACTTGAAGAAGAGTGTCTGCAGCAGGATCAACGCCGCAACGATCTGACAGACCCACGACACAACGACCAACGCCTTGGATTCCATGAGGGCTCCTTCTCTGTATGGATGCCGCTCAATCGGAAGCGTTACCGCATCGGGTTGGTTGTTTGATCAGTGCGTGGTGGGCGGCCGCGTCCAAACCCCTGCCACGCCCGGGTTGGTTGCGCCGGTGACTGCGGGGAGGGTGATGACGACGCCGTCGGCGCTGAGCGCGCCGAGCACGGCCATGCAGACGGCTTCGCGCATATCGACGGGGATGGCCAGGTCGTTGGTGGTGATGACCTTGAGGCCTGAGGCTTGGCGGATGGCTTCGAGGAGGGCCAAGTTCTTTGCACCGCCGCCGGCGAGGACGAGTTCGTTGCAGTCCTTCACCGATCGAGCGATGACGTCGGCGATTGCGGAGCACGCGGAGGAGGCGATATCCGCGCCGTCGACCTTGCCGCGGTGCTTCCACACCCAGACCGCCAGTTCATCCCCCGAGCCCAGCGATCGCCCTGCTTCGCTCTGTGCCCGGAGCAAACCGGAGAGCTCTTGCACGATCGCCATGACGGGCTTGCCTCGGAGGGCTGATTCGCCGTCGCGATCGAACTCCGTCCCGAGGGCGTGCTTCGCGACGGCGTTGAGGACGTGGTTGCAGGCGCAGACGTCGCGCCCGCGGATGTGGTCGACGTCGCCGTGCTGTGTCCCGGGCAGGAGCGTGACGTTGCAGAAGCCGCCGAGGTTGACGATGCCGCGGGGGTGCTGATCGCGGAAGAGGATCCAGTCGGCGATGGGCGTGATGGGTGCGCCCTGTCCGCCCGCGGCGAGGTCTGCCGCTCGAAGATCGCACACGACCATCGCATCAACCGCACGCGCCAGGCCCGCGGAAGAGAACAACTGCCAACTCATCGGCGGGCGGTGGAAGACCGTCTGCCCGTGCACGCTGACGAGGTCGACACGCTCACCATTGAGCAGCTCGCGCACGGCTTCGATGTGCGCTTGCGTGAAGTCGTGCGAGGCGCGTGCGATCTGTTCGGCCGTCAGCGCCGAGCCGTCGGCCAGGGCGCGCAGTGTCGTCGCGACGGGGCCGATGGGTTTGCTGAGGCCACGCACAAGCTTCGCCCGCACCGAGAGCCCGCGGCCTTCGATCTCGACGAGCGCCACGTCCAGCCCGTCGAGGCTCGTCCCCGTCATGCAACCAACAACACGTCTCATGCCTGCTCCAGCTCGGTGATGATGCGGCGGTAATGGCCCAAGGAGATCTCCAGCCCGCCTGGGCGTGAACGGGCGAGCCAGAGGCGCTTGTGTTCGTCCGCGATGGCCTTGCCCATGGCGATCAGATCGGCCTTGGTGCGCGGGTTGAGCGTGCCTTGGCCTTCGCGGCGGGCGATGGCGCGTCGGAGCGCGAAGCGTGCTACGGCGATGGTGTGTTCGAGTTCGTCGTCGATCAGCCCGTTCAATCCGCCGACCATGCCGACCCATGAATCCTCGATGCGGCCGGCCGCGTCGCGCCAGAGCTCGATATCCCCCACTTCCGTGCGGTCTGTCAGCGAGCAGTTGTGAAGATCGGCGAACAGGGCTGACTGGTTCCAGAGCGCGAACTCGCCGGGTTGTTTGGGTCTGGAGAGTCGCCCGCAGACGCGGCGGAGCGGTTCGTCGGCATTGCCAAGCTGGTCGAGCCATGCGCCGAGCTGGAGCGTTGAATCGCCGAAGACGTGCAGGGCGATGGCGCGGGTGTCGAGCGCGTGCACGCCCTGCGTGCTCCACGCGGCTTGTGCGCCCTTGCTCAGCGCGTGCAGCGTGATGGGCCAGGTCTGGTGGTGACCGGTGTCGCCCCAGTCGCAGACGAGGTAGCCCGGTGCGCCGTGCCTCAGCCCCGCCGCTGCGGCGTTCGCAAGGTTCTCGTCGCGCTCGCGGGTTCGGCCGATGGTGCTGCGCCAGCTGCTTGTCCCCGGGCAGACCCAGACCTCGCGTTTCTTGCCGCCGGTCGTGCTCAACAACTCGCACCAGCGATCGAACTCGCTGTGCGGCTCGTACCCCCAGGCGAGGGCCACGAGATCCTCGGGGATCTCGCTGACGCGCTGCGGGTGGGCGAGGGCGATGTCTGCCCAGAACATCGGGCGCTTGCCGCGGGCGCGGACGAGCCGGCAGATCTGCTCAACGAACCGGAGGTAGACGCGTGCGCGGGCCTCGCCGCGGGCTTTGTCGGCGTCCATGCCCTGCGCTGCGAACTCCGCGGCCGCGGCGTCGACGAGGGACCTGCTCTTGCCCCAGCCCACGTCGTAGGTCTCGTCGCAGCCGATGTTCACCAGCCCGGAGGTGAAGCAGGGCAGGAGCTGCGTGAGCCAATCGTCGACGAGCTCAAGCGAGCCCGACTCGGCCGGGCTGAGCGAGAAGGGGCCGCTGCGGGGCCAGACGTCGAACATCCAGTCGCCGTGGGTCTCGGCGAGGTGGGCGTAGCGCGGCATGCGGAGCCAGTGGGCGAGATGTCCGAAGCAGTTCTGGTTGGCGGCGAGCTCGATGCCGTGCTGGGCGCAGAGTTCGTCGAGGCGGCGGATCTCGTCGGGGGTGAATGCGCCGTGCCCACGCCAGGCTTCCTCGTGCCCCGCGTAGGCGAAGGTGTGCTCGGTGTAGAGCTGCAGGTGGTTGTATTTCAGGGCCGCCAGGGATACGACGATGTCGTGCATCTCCAGCATCGTCGGCACGCGCGTGCGTGAGACGTCGAGCATCGCGCCGCGGACCGCGAAGGCCGGGGTGTCCTCGATGCGCACCCGCGGCATCATGGTTGGGTACGCGCGGAGCAACTGCGTGATGGTCGCGCGGGCGTAGCGCTCGCCCGCGTGGGTTTGGCACTCGATCTCGAAGAGGACGCCGCCGTCGTGCTGTGGGTCGCGGACGGTCAGGCGGTACGCCTGTCCCTTCGTCGTGCGCTCGAGCACCGCCTCGCGCTCCGGGTTGGGGTTCGAGCGGGCCGCGTTGAGCGTCCGCACCTTCACGCCACCCCCCCCAGAAACGGGCACGCGCACGGCCTCGCCCAGCCGCTCCACGCGTGTGGGCGTGGGGATCAACAGCAACGACTCTTCGCTCTTCGTGCTCATCATCGCGAGCGTAGCACCGCGTGCCGCGGGCGTGTCGGCGTGCGTGCGTCCCGCGGGTTCTTCGTGCGATGAGCTAAACTCCGTCATGCCTGAGCAGACCGCCGCCGCCGTGATCGACCTCCGCTCCGACACCGTGACGCAGCCCACCGAGGCGATGCGTCAAGCGATCTTCGCCGCCCCGCTGGGCGACGATGTGCTGGGGGACGATCCGTCGGTGATTGCGCTGGAGAAACAGGTGGCGGAGTTGCTGGGGACGCAGGCGGCGTGCTTCACGCCCTCGGGGACGATGGCCAACCAGCTTGCGATCCGCTGCCACACGCAGCCGGGGGACGAGGTGCTGGCGCACGAGGACTCGCACATCATCCACTACGAAACCGGCGCACCGGCGGCACTGTCGGGCGTCATGATCAACCCGCTGCGCGGGGATCGCGGCTTTTTTACGGAGCATGACTTACGAGCGGCCGTGCGGGCGCCGGGGATCCACAGCCCCGCCTCGCGATTGGTGGTGATCGAGAACACGCACAACCGCGGCGGCGGCAGCGTCTGGCCCATCGACCAGCTCGCCAGCGTCTGCAAGGCGGCGCACGAGCTTGGCCTCTCGCGGCACCTCGACGGCGCGCGCCTCTGGAACGCGTGCGCCGCCACGGGCCTTCCGCCGCGCGAGATCGCCGGGCACTTTGATACCGTCTCGGTCTGCTTCTCCAAGGGCTTGGGCGCGCCCGTCGGCTCGGCGCTCTGCGGCGAGAAGCACCTGATCGACCGCGCACGGCGATTCCGCAAGATGTTCGGCGGCGGGATGCGGCAGTCGGGCCTGCTGGCCGCCGCGGCGGGCTACGCCCTGACGCACCACCGCGAGCGCTTGCGTGAGGACCACGAGCACGCACAGACCCTCGCGAATGCCGTGAAGACAACGAGCCAGCTCCGCCTCGCCCTGCCCTGCGAAACGAACATGGTCTTCTTCGACGTGCTGAACCCCGCCCTGGACGCGGCGGCGTTCTGCGCCGCGCTGCTGAAGAACCACGCCATCGCGGCGTTGCCCATGGGCCCGCGCCGCGTGCGCCTGGTCACGCACCTGCACATCTCCGCAGCAGACGCACGCCGGGCGGCGGAGGCGATCGTGCGGCTGGCGGGGGAGTAGGAAGAGGCAGAGGCAATCGGGATTTGGCAATCGGCAATCGCGGAAAGAAGGCCCGCGTGCCGGTGGTCCCTCTGCTCTTGCCTATTGCCGATTCCCGATTGCCTCTCCCCGATTCCCTACTGCCCCACCTTCTTGATCTTCACCACCGAGTCGCTCTTGGCGTCCACCGCCCCCCCTCCCCCGCCGACCTGCACCGACTGCTCAAGCTCCATCGACTGCAACTGGCCCTTCTTTGTGTCCCAGATGTACTTGCCGCGGTAGAGGCTGTTCTTGAGCTTGATCTTGTCGGGGCTGGTGGCCGCGTCGCCTTCGCTCTTGGCCTCGGCCTTGCCGTCGACCTGCACCTCGGCCCGGCCGGCGGTGTGGCTGCGGAGCGTGTGCTGCGTCTTCATGATGAACTCGCCCAGCGGCCCGACATTCAGCGCGTCGGTGTTCGACCACTTCTCCCCGACCTTCCGCTTCCCCATCCCCCCCTTCGACCCACCAATCGGCCCGAAGAGCGAGCCCATGCTCTTGGGGTCGAAGGCCCCCCCTCCCCCGGGGTTGGCCATGCCCGACATGGAGCCGAGCATGTTGAGCTGCTCGCCGCCGCGGACCTCGGTGATCTCGCCGTTCTCGTCGAAGACGAGCGTCATGGTTGTGCCGACGATCTTGTCGAAGATGGGCTTGAGGAGGTCTTGGTCGTCGAGGCCGTCGGACTTCTTCGCGGGCTTGCCCTTTGCGTTACCAGCCGTCGAGTCGTACTCCATCTTCATGTCCGGCGTCTCAAGGGCGATCTTCACGCTCTCGTAGACCAACTCGACGGTCGCCCC
>JAVTWO010000070.1:0-11447 GCA_032229765.1 Phycisphaerales bacterium
GCGATACGGGTGAACCGATGCCGGGGTTGCTGACGAGCAGGGCGAATGCTTCGCCGCTCTCGGCGCGGGCCATCCGCATGGTGCGGAGCTTGCCGGGGAGGTCCACGGCCCGCGACCACTGCTCGAACGCATCCTCGATGCGAGCATTCGCGTCGACGTCGTCAGTGAGCATCTGCAGCCGGGGACCGGTGCCGATGGTGTCGTTAGCGAGGGTGAGGACGATGCCCTTGGCGTAGGAGTTGTTGGCGACCTCGTAGCGAGCGCGATTGCGGAGGACACGCCGCACTTCGGGGTTGATCGCGGCATTGGGCGAGAGGCCGTCCGCGTTCGCCCAGTGCTTGCGGTTCTCCGGCGTGGTCTTGGCCGAGTCGAACTTGGCGACGACGAGTCGACGCGCTCCGCTTCCCGCACGCGGCTCGCGTCCATGCGAGCCTCGCGCAGGTACGGAGGAGGGGGACAGATCGCTGGGAGTGATTCCCCGCGTGGCCCGGCTCAGGATGTTGGCGATGGTCTTGAGCATGGGGGATCGGGTCAGACAGAACCGGGCGGGACGATCTTGGCGAACTTGATGCCGAGGCCGGGCTTCCTCGCGGCGGCCTTGGACGCGAGGTAGCGGTCGGCCTCGATCTGGTCCTTCAGCGGGTGCTGCTCGACGGACTGCCCGTCCACCGACGCCTTCGCGGGCTGCGAAGCGGCGTCGCGGAGGGCCTGGTCGGGATCCGGAGATGGTGGGGCGTCGGGCACAGCGGTCTCCTCGTCTCGAAACGACGAGACGTCTCCCGGCTACATACGCCGTCGCTGGAGCCGCTGTCCGCTTTGCGCAGCGCTTGGGTCAAGTCATTCGATAGATCGAACGGGCTACGCCTGGGCTTCCCTGGTCAAGACACGCCGCCCGCAGTGCCGGCACTCCCGCCGGCGCACAATCGCACCGGCAATCCGCTTGAGGTAGAGCACTCGGAAGTGCTGGCATCCACAGCCACGACACACCAGCCCGAGGGGCTGGTCCTTCTCCGTCGGGACGACTCGCCGCACGCGTGGCATCAGCGACGGTCTCCTCGGATGGCCGACAGTCGAATGCGTGGCCGGTTTGGCACTCGGGCATCAGTGCCAAAGAGCACTGCACCTTGCATGGACGCGGCGACCGCCGCGCCGACCAACCCGTCGAGCCAGTGGTTGTCGAGCCCTTCGACCCGCAGCTTCCATTCGTCCACGGTGCGGCCCCGGCCCTCCGTCCGCACGCGGTATTCGCTGGTGAGGTGTTCCGACAACAGCCGGTGAATCTCAGGCTTCTGCCCGAACAGCGAAAGCCCACCGGGATCGCCCATTGGCACGGCGAGACGGGCGTGCACGAACGACTTCCAGTAGTTGGTGTCGAACAGGACGTGCCGCACCGCTCGCTTACCGGTCACGATCGGCACACGCCAGTTCAGGCCGACCCGCTCGCCGCGTTTGCGCTTGTAGTCGCTGAAGGGGAGGCTGCTCGCGCCGACATACCTGCCGTGGCTGGGCGTGAGAACACTGGCGTGCGGACTCTGGCGGCAGAACTGGTAGACCACATCCGTGGATGAACCCCAGTTGGCATCGATCAAGCATCGGTCGATCCGCACCATTGCGCCGTCATCGCGTCGCCACTCGCGAGCGACCGTCGCCTCGATGAGCCGCTCCAGGCCGCCGTAGATCGCGCCTTCGACGCCGGCACGGGGCGACGCCGCTCCGAGCGTCCGTCGTACATCCCGGAGCGTGAAGTACGCCTGCTTCTGATCCGGCTCGGTGCCATAGTCGATGATGTGCCCCGTGAAGTCGTCTTCCCAGGCGGCCACGAGGTAGAACAGTGCCTTGCCCTGCACGTCCACGAACATCGTCAAGTGCGAGCACCCGAGCGGGACAAGCCCGCGGGCGTGCCCGTTCACTTTCGCCGCGATCTGGTCGGCGCTGAGCAGGTCGTCCGCGACCTCGACCTCGGGCAGCGGTTCGTTCTGATACTCCGCGAAGAACGCGGACTCGTTCTGCAGCCGCAGGTTCATGGCGTGCTGCACCGCCGACAACTCGTCGTGGTTGAACCGCTCCGGCCAGGCGATGACCGCTCCCTCGTCCATCGCCGTCCGGTGCTTGCCGTAGAACGCCGTGGCATCGGCTATCCCGCGATCGGCGCGAAGCCCCTCGGCCCGCACGCGGGCGTACTCGGCCCAGAGCTTCTCGTTCTTGGGGAACGAATAGACCATCTTGGTCCGCTCGCCCTGCCACTGCGGGTGCTTGTCGCGGTCGAGAATGCGGTCCGCCAGATCGTCAGGGCGGACCACCGTCAGCGTCATCAGGCCAGCGATCTTCCGTCCGGGCCCGGCCATGCCGAGGATCGCACCGGCGAGGATGCGCTCGCGATTGGCGCACTGCGACGGCGAGCGGGCGCTCTCGTCGGTCTGCGGGTCGTCGATCAGCACGAGCGAAGGGCGGACGCTCACCCCGTCGACACGCTTGTGCTTCATGCCACGGATGCGCCCCGTGATCCCCGCGACACGAATGATCGCGCCGGATGCCGCGGAGCCAGGAATCGTGGGCAGCACGATCTCCCGGGCGGTCCAGCCGATGTGGGTCTGCTTGCCCAGGTAGAGCTGCCCCGACGCCCGCTGGTGGATGCCCTCGAGCGAACGGATCGGATGGCAGACCTCTGGGAAGTCGCCGCCGAGGATCTCGCTGTTCTCCAGCTCCGCCTTGATCGAGTCGAGCATCCCGGCCGCGTGCTCCTCGTCCGATCCCACGAGCGCCACGAACTCCCGGTGCCCGTACACCAACGCCCACAGACACGCGATCTCGCAGAGCGAGGTCTTGCCCGAGCCGCGCGGCATCGCCATCGCACCCCCCAACAGCCCGCCCGCGTTCTGGGCCTATCACGCGGGTTTTTCTGCGGATTACGCCATCTCCGCCCGCCGCCGCGCCGATTGTCGCGTGCGCCGGTTCGCTTGTCGCACGCGACGGATGACCTGTCGCGTCCGCCAACGCGCCTGTCGCGTGCGATATCTCGATGATCGCGTCCGCCGACTGAAGTGTCGCCCGCGATGCGCCGATGATCGCTTCTGACGAGTCGTTCGTCGCGTCCGCCACATGAGTTATCGCGCGGCGGGGGCGGCGCACGCTGGCCCGCACACCCCGCACGGCACCGCACCGGCGCGTGCGGCTCAGGATTTGTCGCACCTTGGAGGCCCGCCCATGTCCCGATCCGGCGAACACTACATGCCCCGGCCCGACGCGAACTTTGGCGCGTGGGCGAACCACTACTACGACGCCGTGGAGAAGTGGTGGAAGGCCAACGGCTTCAACACTGACGACCTCTCCGCGCTCAAGAAGGCCCTCGATACATGGAACGCGCAGTACCCCGCGCACGTGCGGGCTCAGGCCGCCGCCGAATCGGCGCGGCAGAGCAAGGACGAAGCCCGCGCCGCGCTGGAGAAGGAAGTCCGGCCCGTGACCAACTTTGTGCAGGGGTACCCCAAGACCACCAACGCCGACCGCGCCGAAATGGGCATTGCCGTGCGCCCTCCGCGCGGCACGCCCGCGCAGGCCCCGACGACGCGCCCGCTCGCGTACATTGAGGCCCCGGCCCGCCTGACGCACCAACTTCGTCTCGTAGACGAATCCACCCCGACCCGCCGCGCCCGCCCGCAGGGCGTGTTGGGTGCCGAGGTCTGGGTGAAACTCGTGGATGCCGACCAACCCGCGCCCACCGACCCCGCCGTGCTGACGTTCCTGACCATGACCACCAAGCCGAGTTTCCGCGCCGAGTTCAAAGCGGGCGAAGGCGGCAAGACCGCCGTCTACATGGCCCGCTGGGTCAACACACGCGGCGAAAAGGGGCCGTGGTCGGAGGTCACGACGGCGACGGTGGCGGCTTGAACCTGCACGCCGTACACAACCGGCCTTGGAGCTTGCCGGTAAACTTGAGATATGGCATATGTGGTTGAAGTGGAATGGCGCGTGATCCGGGGCACCCGTGACGACAAGTGGGGTTGCCATCAGTGTCTGTACGCGTATCACGATCCTGACGAGGGCGACATCTTCTATGTCGGCAAAGCCGGGGGCAGGACGATCCGCGAGCGCTGGAACGGCTCCGACAAGTATTGGGTGAAGGAGTGGCTGGACGACGGAACACTTCGGCGCGTTGACGTGTACGCCGGGTTTCCGTGCTGGGGCGACGGGTGCCGGTACAGCGCTGCGAAGCTCGCAGACGTTGAGAGTCTTCTCATCATGCGGCTCCAGCCTGCAGGCAACCGGATGTCCACCGTCAGCCGCATCAGTCGTCCGGGACTGCGCGTGGTGTGCAATGGCAACTGGCCTCATGCCAAGAAGCAGTTTTGGGATGTCTAGCCCCTCCCGGCGGGCCCCGGCGCGTGCGTCTCGTTCGCGTGGTGTTTGGTGTCCGATCCTGCAACGAATCTGCGGAACCCCGGTTGAATCGGCGCGTCCATATTATGCGTAGTCACGAGCACCAAAGGAGCACCCGCCATGCCGATCCAGATTTCCGCCGACCTGTTTGCCGCCGCCAAGAAGTCGCCGAGTTTCCCAAAGGACTGGGACGATGCCAAGATTCGCCGCGAACTCAACCGCTACGGCAAGTTTCTTGCGCTCGCTCAGAAGTACCCGGGCCAGCCTCTCGCGCCGACCAAGGACATCGACGAGATGTGGCACCTGCACATGACGCATCCGCGCGCGTATAGCGAAGACTGCATGCGCTTGTTCGGGGACATCCTCGACCACGACGGCGGGTTTGGCGCGGTGGCCGAAGAGTTGCCGCAGTTGCAGGAGACGTTCAACCGCACGGCGGAGTTGTGGGAGCGCGAGTTCGGCGAGAAATACGTCGAGCGCGAGCAGGACCCCAACATGACCAACTGCTGGCACGACTGCCAAAGCCGTTGCTGGCACGCGTGCTCGAAGAAGAAGTCCGAGCCCGCGCTGGTCACGATCTGAGCACCGCGCATGACACACGACACAACGGCAATAGCCAACGCGGTGCAACGCACCGGCTGGTGTCGCCTCGGCCCGATGAGCGACGCGGAGTACCGCGCGCTCGCCGGGCAGTTGGGCAAGCCCTGGTGCGAAACCGCCGTTGAACTTCGGCCCGACGTGCGCAGTTACCTGTGCAAGCCGGAACCCGTGCCATTTCACACCGACCACCCCGATGCGGATTGGATGTCGTGGCGCTGCGAAGTGCAGGACGAATCCGACGGCACGCAACAACTTGTGGACGGGCTAGAAGCGCTGCGGACTTGCGGCCCGCGTGTGCGCGAGGCGTTGATCCGCGTGCACGCTGAGGTGCGCGTGAGGCAAGACACACCGCCCGCCCGCGTGCCGCTTGTGCGTGTGTCGCCCCACGGCGACCGACTGTTCTTCGCGTCGTGGATCAAGCCGATCGAGTCCGACCCCTATTCGCTCGATGCGTTTGCGGCCCTGCGCGACGAGATCAATCGAAGGTGTGAGAGCGACGTGCAGGAAGTCCGTTTGTCCGAGGGCGAAGTCCTGATTGTGGACAATGGACGGCTGCTGCACGGACGCAAGGGGTTGGCGTCCGCAAGCAAGCGGCGACTGCGACGTTTCTGGATCACGCTCGCGCAGTACGAAGCCGTCCGCGTCGTTCGTGACGCATGACCGTTCGCTCGGCTGCCAGTCCAGTTGAGTTCGATTGCTTCTTGAGCTACGCGGCAAAGCCACCGGAGTAACTGGCGGCTTCTTCTACAAGTCTACGCGGTCATCGAAGCGAGTTGAAAGGTGCTCGCCGTGGGGGGGAGCGAGGTGCCGATGCGGGCCAAGGAGATGATCGCCGCGATGGAGGCGAAGGGCCTGTGGGCGAGCCCCGGCGGCAAGACGCCCGAGGCCACGCTCTACGCCGCGATCATCCGAGAGATCGCCGCCAAGGGCAATGCCGCCCGCTTCAAGAAGCACGAACGCGGCGTCTTCGTCGCGGGGAAGGGAGCCTGATCCATGAGCGCCACCCCGGCTCCCCAGCCCGCGCCGACCCAAGCGCAACTCGAGGCCGTGCTGCAGACCGCCTTGTACCTTCTCGGCGCACGGCAGGACCGGATGCTCACCATCGAGGAATGGACGGACCTGGCGCGGGCTGTTGCCGCCTGCCAAGAGCGCAAGACGGCCGACTACCTCACCGAGCACGACCTCGAGGACATCGCCGAGCGCTACGCCCTTGAATGGGACGAAGCGACCGACGGGGCTCTGCCCACGCTCGACGACGAGTGAAGCGCCCATCACGCTTTGCTCCCAGCCGCGACGCTCGTCGCGGCTTTCTCTTCGGCCACACCCTTTGCCGGGAGTCGCTCCGCCTTGCGGCCCGTGAACTTCTCCCAGCGCTGCACGATGACATCGCAGTAGAGCGCATCGAGCTCAATGAGGAACGCGTGCCGCCCGGTCATCTCCGCACCGATGAGCGTGGAGCCGCTGCCCCCGAAGAGGTCAAGCACGTTCTCGCCGGGGCGCGACGAGAACTCGATCGCCCGCCGCGCGAGTTCGACGGGTTTCTCCGTGAGGTGCACCATGCTCTGCGGGTTGACCTTCTTGATCGACCAGGTGTCCGGCACGTTCGCGGGGCCGAAGAAGCGGTGCGCCGCGCCTTCCTTCCAGCCGTAGAAGCACCACTCGTGGTTGCCCATGAAATCCTTGCGCGTCAGGACCGGGTGCTCCTTGATCCAGATGATCGCCTGCGCGAAGTAGAGCTCGCAGCGCTTGAGCACCGGCGGGTAGTTGCCACAGTTGGCGTAGCCGCCCCAGATGTAGAACGTACCGCCGGGGATGAGCACGCGCGTGATGTTCCCAAACCATGCCGCGAGCAGCCGGTCGAACTCGTCGTCCGACACAAAGTCGTTGGCGAGCGGTCGATCCTTGGCCCGGAGCTTCTTGTGCGTCGCTCGGCTCTTTTCGGGGTAGCGGTTGAGGTCGGCGCTCTGCTGGTCGTGCTGGTCGGCCTTGCCGGGCAGCGCGAACGAACTCAGGCCGGCCACGATCGCGTTGTTCGAGCGGGGCTCGACCTTCACGTTGTACGGCGGGTCCGTGTTCACAAGATGGATCGGCTGGCCATCAAGCAGACGGTCCAGGTCCTCGGGCTTGGACGAGTCGCCGCACATCAGGCGGTGGTTGCCGAGCACCCAGATGTCGCCGGGCACCGTCGTCGCTGCGTCCGGTGCGCCCGGCACGTCATCGGGATCGGTCAAACCCTCGCTGCCCGCGGGGGCCATGATGGCGCTGAGATCCTCGGCGGTGAAGCCGAGCAGCGCGAGGTCGAAGTCCACGCCCTTGAGGTCGGCCAGCTCCAGCGGCAGGAGCTCCATGTCCCACGACGTCAGCGTGGCGACCTTGTTGTCGGCGATGCGCAGCGCCTTGACCTGTTCCGGCGTCAGATCGATGGCGCGGATCGTCGGCACCTCCTTCAGCCCGAGCTTCCGCGCCGCGCGGAGCCGCGTGTGCCCGGCGATGATCACGCCGTTGGCATCGATCAGAATCGGCACCTTGAAGCCGAAGGCCTCGATGCTCTTGGCCACCGCGTCGATGGCAGCGTCGTTGATGGTGCGGGGGTTGCGGTCGTACTCGTGAACCGCGTCGATGGGAAGCGTCTCGATGTTCATAGCGATCTCCGTCGTGAGCGCCGGCGCGGCGCATGGGGCGTCGTGGTGGCCCGCCGCACACGCGGCAGGTCCGGGGATCGGTGGATCGCTGGTTGGTTGGCTGGATCGCTCGGGCAGTCGGGCCCGTCCGTTGGGGCGTTCAGCGCCCCGAATCCCGCCCGCTACACGGGCCGCGCCCGTTGGCCACGGGTCCCCCCACGTTGGCCCACGTCGCGTTCCTGGCGGGCGGTTCTACCAACCCCGCCAGACGCCCGCCCCGCGCTCGGACGGGCGAAACAAACTCTGTCGCCAAGCGCGGCTGTTCCCGCGGGCCAAGCCACGCGATCTGGCCCGGGAAGTACCTAACGCCATCCGCCTCCCCTCCCGTAAGGCTTCCGGCTGCAAGGCTCCCGCTAGGCGCGGCCTGGCACACGACCTGCATGGGCGCTGCGGTGGGGAGGCGGGGGGCCGGGGGAGGGGTGGGGGAAGGTATAGAAAGGAGAGAGATACCTTCTTTCACTTTCTTCAACCCCTCCTTCTCTGCTCCCTTCCCGCCCGCCCCCCCGCCCCGAGAGATCGCGCGTGAAGAATGTGAAAGAAGGGTCTGGCCGCGTCCGACCCGCGTTTCTGACCTGCTACGGCAGGAGTTCATACACCCTCCTTGACCGCCCGGCGGTCGGCTCGACCCCTTCTTTCAAGCGGCCGGTCTCCTTGAGGTTCTCAAGCACCTCGTCCCGCTCCCGCTGGGTCAGGTGCTGCGTCACGCGGCACATCTGCGACCGGGTCATGCGTCCGCCCGCCGTCCGCATCGCGCGGAGGACGGCCTTCTGCTTGGCGTCGAACTCGCCCTGCGACACATACTCGTGGGCGAGGTACAGCACGCGGCGGGTCAGGTGCTCGGACAGCCCGCAGGCCCATTCCGCTGCGTCGGCGTCGATGACCGGCTTCTCGCGGTTCTTGGAGCAGGCGTAGATCAGCGCCAGGCGGCAGGCCTTCTCCTCGACGCGTGCCCAGATCGAACGCAGGTCCTCGCGCGGGCGCTCCATCTCGGTGTCGGCGCGCGCTGCGAGGCGGTTGAACACGGCGCGGGCGTCGTCGGTGGTCGGAACCACCATCGGCTTGGGGTGCTCCCGGCTGAGGTTGCCGCCGGAGTTGAACGCGCCCCACCAGGTGGCCGAATCCACGATCGACTGCGGCGGGTCTTTCTCCGGTTGCCAGACGCGCGGCGGCATCTCGCCCGTCTCGAACACGATGAGCCGGGCCATGAACCCGTCGCTCATGGCGTCGGGCGTGAGCGCGTGCTTGAAGTGCTCGGGCGCGGTCGTCGCGAGGAGTGACACGCACGGCTGATCGATGACCTTGTTCCGCTTGGCGTCGGCGTAGGCCTTACCCTTGAAGACGCTCCGCGCCGACGAGTACATCTTCATGAGCGTGGAGATGACGTTGAACAGGTGCGGGGCCTTCTTCGGGTCGCCAATGGTGCGGAGCCAGCGCCCGAACTCATCGATCTGGAACAGGATCGCGGGCTCGGCTTCGACGGCAGTGACCAGCCCGGCGTCGCTGGCGAGGTCCTCGTTGCCCTCCAGCCCGTTGAGACCGGCCTTGAAGAGCACCGCCTTGTTGATGAGCCTTGCGTTGTCTTTGCCCGAGCCGGACCCCGCGAGGCACACGACGTACAGGTTGGTGCGGTTGCCGCGCTCGTCGCGGACCTTGCGCCCGGCGAGCACGGCCTGCAGGCACATCGCGCCCGCGAGGGCGAGCATCGGTTGCCACCGGTGGGCCGTCTCCCTGTTGAACGCCATGACCTCGGAGATGAACCCCGGCACGGCGAGGTAGCGATCGGGGAGCGGGCCGGGATCGCTCGGCGTGTCCTCGTCCGGGGCTGCCGTCTCGTCGCTCGCCTTCGCCGGCGCTGCCATGAATCCCGACAGGTCCACGCCGCCAAGATCCTCGGCCTTCTGAGCATCGCGGAGCCAGCCGAGCGGACGGTCGTGCGGCTTGTTGGCGGCGTCGGTCACCTTGTGCCGCAGCTCTTTCTCAGACCACGGCGGCTCGCACCGCGGGTTGTACCGATCCCACAGAAGCGAGAATGCCGCCTCGGGATCGAGGCCGAACCCGTGCACCATCGCGGTCGCGGCCGTGTACGTCTGGCTATGCCCCCCCGAGCCGGAGATTGCTGGGGGGATGCGGTCGAGGTACGCCGCGGCGCGGCGGAGCACGGCGTCGCCCGCTGGGAAGCGATCGCATCCTAGTGATCGGGACTGGGAAACGATCGTTTCCTTCAACCCGTGCCGCGCGTCGGTCACGGCCTCGGCCAGCGCCGCGACTGCGGCGGCCAGTTCCCCGGCGTCGACCACGGCGGGTTCGCCGTCAAGCGGGTCGTAGGGCTCCCCGCTGGGATGGATGCTCGGGCCGACAACCGTCTGAGCCCCGGTGCTCCGCAGTTCCACGATCATTTTCTTCGACACCGGGTCCTGGTGCTTTCGGGTCTTCATCCCGTCGCACACGTACCACCAGTGCGACGCGGGCTTGCCCGGCCGCCCGGACATCGCGCCCGTCGGCGGGAGGAACTTGGGCGCGAGCGCCACCGCCTCCTCGCAGTCGAGGTCGACATCCACCAGCCACCCGCTCGGTTCGCCCAGCAACACGCCGATGTTGCCGGTGCCGTTGAAGTGCGCCGGCAGGTCGCACTCGGACAGGCGCAGGTCCGTCCACCCCTTGAGCACGGGGATCTTCTTCCGCGCCGGCACAGGGATGACCGCGTACCCGCGAGCGAGGTACGTGCGCGCCGACTCGAGAAGAATGGAGGGGCCATCGCTCATCGCTTATTCGTTGTCCTCGCGGCGGCGGATGGTGGCGCCCATGATCTTGAGCGTCTGCGCTGCGGTCTCGCGGTCGCGCTTGCTGGCGCGGTAGTCCAGCAGGCGGTCGATCTCGATGACGGGCTTGATCGCCAGGTCGAAGCCGTACGTCCCGGTGGCCAGGCCCGCCGCGTGGCCGATCGCCCGCGTGCATGAACTGGCCCGGTGTGTGCCGGCGGCCGCGATCAGCAGCGGGATCTCCGCGCGGGCTTCGGTGTGGTACATCAGGCCGCCGACGCTCCTCGCCAGCAGCGAGCCAATGCCCTTGGTGTCGTTCTTGTCGATCGGCGCTGAGGCCACGTGGCGTCCAAGCAACTGCCCGTCCTTGTCGGTCTCCTCGATCGTGATCGTGATCATGCGGTACTCCTTGTTCAGAAGGGGATTTCGTCTTCGGGGATGCCGTACGTCATGCCCGCGGGCTCCGGCGGCCGGTCCGGCAGGCCTTCTTCGCTGTCAAGGCGCGGGGGCTTATCGCCGAGCACGTGCTGCGTGACGCGCTCGAACTGGTCGCCGGCCTTCTTCTCGACGGTGATCGAGAGCGTTGGGGCGAGCGCCCCGGCCTTCGCCATCTCGACCGCCTCCTCCGTACCGCCGGGCACCGGCTCGACCGAGCGAGCCCGCCACCAGGCCTCGGCCTTGGTCCGCGCGTATCCGGTATGGTCGAAGCAGACCCACTCGCGGAAGTAGCGGTTGAAGCCGACGCGGTACTCAACCCGCATAGTCAGCGGCGCGGAAGGGTCGCTGCGCTTGTAGTGAACGTGGTACGTCGTCTCGCTGACGCGGTGCTCTTCGCGGGTGGTCTGACCGCTGAGGATGCCCTCGGTGCTGGCCTTCGCCTCGTGCTGCTGGCGGTTGGGCTCGGGGAACTGGTGGCCGCACTGCGGGCAGGTCTGGTAGCCCGCCGCGATGAGGGCCTGGCAGTTGGGGCACTCCTTCGCCGGCGCTTCGCCGTCGCCGCGATCGTCGGTGGCGATGCGGATCGCGTCAA
>JAVTWO010000071.1:0-68916 GCA_032229765.1 Phycisphaerales bacterium
CGCTTCACGCAGCGAGGCGACCTTGATGTCCGCCGACCGCATCGGGCCCGAGCCGGTCAGCAGTCACTGCGCGTTGATGCCCTTGCGCCGGCACAGGGCCGTGAGAAACTCGACGCTGGGGGATTGCCCCTGCATGTAGCGTCGGACCGTCTCGGCGTTGGTCCCGGTCAGCTCGCCCAGTTCGCGATAGCTCATCCCCTCGGCGATGTCGTGCAGACGGTCGTGAAGGGGTGACTCGGTACTCATGAGCAACAAACCGTAGCCAATTCGCGAGGGTTTGTCTCAAAACTGTGGAATCGCGGACCCCTACGTAGGGGGTCTTCCACGAATCTGAGATCGATTCATGGCGGACCAAACGCCGATTCGACGTAGGGGGGAGGGGACCGTGCGCGCGATGGTTAGAGCTGACGCAGGAAGCGCAGGTCGTTCTCGAAGAGCATGCGGATATCGGGCACGGCGTACTTGCCCATCGCCAGGCGTTCGATGCCGAAGCCGAAGGCGAACCCGGTCCAGACCTCGGGGTCGACGCCGCAAGCTTTCAGAACATTGGGATGGACCATGCCGCAGCCGCCGAGTTCCATCCAGCGGAGGGGCTGGTCTTCGCGAAGGCGGATCCGCAGGTCGAGCTCCGCGGAGGGTTCGGTGAAGGGGAAGAACGTCGGGCGGAGGCGGATGAGGGCCTCGGGCCCGAAGTAGGCGTGGGCGAACTGGAGCAGGGTGTTCTTCAGGTCGGCCATGGAGACCTGGCGGTCGATGTAGAGCCCCTCGATCTGGTGGAACATGAACGAGTGGGTGGCGTCGACGGTGTCGGGGCGGTAGACGCGGCCGGGGGCGATGATCTTGATCGAAGAATCGAGCCCGCCGACGGGGTTTTTTGAAGCCTTCACGCGGGCCTGCATGACCCGGGCCTGGACGGTTGAGGTCTGGCTGCGGAGCATGCGGGCCTGGGGCACTTTGGCCGGGTCGTCGATATAGAAGTTGTCGTTGGGCTCGCGGGCGGGGTGACCGGCGGGGATGTTGAGCTTGACGAAGTTGTGCTCGTCGTCTTCAAGCTCCGGGCCTGTGGCGACTTCGAAGCCCATGCGGCCGAAGACTTCGCAAAGTTCGTTGCGGACGCGGGTGATGATGTGCTGACGACCGACAGCTTCTGAAAGAAGCTCGCCCGGCTCGGTCATGTCGATCTTGGGGCCCTGGGGTTTGGCCTGGGTGCTGGCGCCGAGCTCGGATTGGCGGGCGTCGAAGGCGGTTTGGAGGGTGGTGGCGAGGGCGTTGACGCGCTGGCCGTAGGCTGGGCGGTCGTCCTTGGGGATGTCTTTGGTGGCGCCGAGGGCGGCTTTGACCTTGCCTTTGGCGCCGATGAACTCGACGCGCCAGGCCTCGAGGGCGGCGGCGTCGGTGACGGCGGCGAGCTTGGCGAGGGCGGATTCTTGGAGTTGATCGAGGGTGCCGAAGGACATGGGCGAAGGTTAGGGGGTGTCGGCACCGGACGCGGGGGCTGGCTCAGCGTTTGTCGGCGGGTTGTTCGTTGGGCTTGGGTTTGTTTTCGTGGGCATGGCCGTCGAGCTCGTTGAGCTTTTCGAGGGCGACCTTGACGGCGCGGTCGTTCTTGGCCTTGGTGCGGAGTTCATCGGCGGTGGGGGTGGCGTTGCCCGCGGCGCGGGGGGAGTTCCAGAGCCCTTCGCCGCCGCCGCGGACGGTGTGGTCGGGCTCGAGGGGCTTGCCTTCGAGTCGGCGGCCTTTGATCGAGACGTACTCGGAGTGGGGGACCTTCATCTGGAAGCCGTTGGGCAGGCGCTCGTAGCTGGAGACCAGCACAGCGCCGGCGGTGGGAGTGCCCACGGTGATGGCGCCTTTGAGCTCGACGAGTGACTGGGCGACGATCTCGGAGGCGGAGGCGCTGAAGCGGTTGATGAGCACGACGACCTGGCCTTTGTAGGGACCGACGTCGTTGCGGGCGATGCGCATTTTTTCCTGGACCCAATCCGCGACGGCGACAACGTCGTCGGCGTCGCCGCCGGTGGTGCGGGCGAACTCCTGGGCTTGTTCGCGGGAGACGGAGGTACCGATGACTTGCCCGCGTGGGAGCATGAGGCCCAGGAAGTGGAGCATGTTGCGGACTTCGCCGCCGCCGTTGAAGCGGAGGTCGATGATGAGGCGTTTTTTGTTCAGGGCTTTGCGCATGAGTGCGTTGACGTTTCGGCGGTCGTAGTCGGAGTGGAAGGTGGGGATGCGGATGAGGGCGGTGTCGTCGTCGAGATCGACGAGGAGTTCGGGCTCGCGGAAGCTGACGCGCCCGCGGGTGATGTCGATGATGCGGGTGGTGCCGTCGTCGTTCTGCACTTCGACCTTGACGACGGAGCCGGTGGGCCCGCGGAGGAGGGAGGTGTCGGTCAGGGGCTTGCCGTCGGCGGAGAGGATGACGTCGCCGACCTTCAGGCCGGCTTTTTGTGCGGGGGAGTTTTCGAGAACGAGCTGGATCTGGTGAGCGCCGGAGCCGTCGCGGCGGAGGGGCGTGAGCGAGACACCGATTCCCGAGAAGGTCGAGCCTTCGATCTGTCTGGCGGCGGCGGGTGAGAGGATGTCCAGGTGGCTGATGCCGTACTCGCTGAGCATCTGGTTGACGACGGAGGAGAAGCGCGGTGCGGTGTCGGCGGCATCGAGGCGCTCGCGGAACTTCTTCAGGTGGTCGTCCCAGCGACCAAAGTCGGTCCCCGCGGCGTAGGCCTCTTCACGCACGAGCTTCTCGGCCTTGGCGAGGATCTCTTTCTTCTCTTGCTCGCTGATGGGCTGGGCGAGGGCTTGCGTGCTGAAGCACAGCAGGCTGAAGCTCAGCAGAAGCGTGGTGAGCAGCCGGGTGAGAAGACGCGACGAAGGCAGGGGCATGGGTGCGGTCCTTGGCCGAGGGCTCGGTGTGCTGCGGGTTGGGGTGGTCCAACGCGGCGGTGCGAGATCGGCACGGATGTGTATACGGGTTTTGGGCGATGTTGGTTGAGGAAACGACGCGTGATTCTGGCGAAGGGAATCGGGGTGCGAAGGTTTCAACGACTGAGCGGTTCGGTGATTGCACGGGGTTTGGTGAGGGTGATGGAGGTATGTCCAGAAACGTCGAATGGGGAACGGTCACACGTGACGGAGCAGGCGTGCGTGGATCGGCCATCGGGTGGCGGTACGATGGGCCATGAACGTTCTTGCCACGGGCGGGGCGGGGTACATCGGTTCGCACGCGGTGCTGCGGCTGCTCCGCGAGGGGCACCGGGTGGTCGTGGTGGACAATCTGTTCCGGGGGCATCGCGCGGTGATCGATGCGGTCGCGAAGGCGGCGGGCGCGGGCCTGCGCGAACGGTTGAGCTTTATCGAAGGGGATATCAGCGACTCGGGGCGTGTGTGCCGGGCGATGCGTGAGCATGCGGTGGACACGGTGATGCACTTTGCCGCGTTGACGTATGTGGGGGAAAGCGTGCACCAGCCGCTGGATTATTACCGTGTGAACGCGGCGGGGACGTTGTCGCTGATTGAGAGTTGTGCGGCGTGCGGGGTGGAGCGGTTTGTTTTTTCTTCGACGGCGGCGACGTACGGCGAGCCACCGACGGGGCAGGTGCCTATTCGCGAGACGCTCGTGCCCGCGCCGATCAATCCGTATGGTGCGAGCAAGCTGATGGCCGAGCGGATGCTTGCGGACTTCAACGCGTTGCAGCTCGCGAAGGGGAAGCCGTTTGCTTATGCATGCCTGCGGTACTTCAACGTCGCTGGGTGTGATCGCAGCGGCGCGCTGGGCGAGCATCACGAGCCCGAGACGCATTTGGTGCCGATTGTTCTGCAGTGTTTGCTGGGGCTGAGGCCTCAGGCGGAGAACACGCTGAGCGTCTTCGGCGATGACTATCCCACGCCCGACGGCACGTGCGTGCGAGATTATGTCCATGTGGAGGATCTGGTTGATGCGCACGTGACGGTCATGAACGCGCTGAAGCCCGGCGACGGGCGGATCTACAACCTGGGCATCGGCAACGGGCTGAGCGTCAGGCAGATCGTGCAGAGCGTTGAACGCGTGACGGGGATGAAGGTGAAGACGAAGATCGGTCCGCGGCGTGCGGGTGACCCCGCGACGCTCTACGCCGACCCGGGGAAGATCGCACGCGAGATCGGCTGGAAAGCGAAGATCACGAACGTCGACGAGATCGTCGCCAGCGCGTGGGCGTGGTTCAAGGCGAACCCGAAGGGGTACGCGAAGTAAACGCACGGGCGGGTTGGTTCTTCACATCGACCGCAAAGCCTGCAATCGGCGGATGCCCTCGTCGATGGTCTCGGGCTTTTTGCAGAAGGCGAAGCGGACCAGCGGCTTGCCGAGGTCTGGGGCGTTGTAGAAAACGCTGGGCGGAATGGCCGCCACGCCGACGCGTTCGATGAGCTTGAGGCAGAAGTCTTGATCGTCCTTCGCGTTGAGCTTGGGTGAGACGGTTGAATGATCGGCCATGATGAAGTACGTGCCGCGGGGCTGGTAGACGGTGAAGCCCAGCGAGGCGAGGGCGCTGGCGAGCTTGTCGCGGTTGGTCTTCAACTCGGCAATCAGCGGGCGCACGCAGCGGTCTTCGTCGCTGAGCGCCACGGCCGCGGCGTGCTGGAGTGGCGTCACGACGGCGAAGGTGAGGAACTGGTGGGCGCTGCGAACGGCGGCGATGAGGTTGCTCGGGCCCACCGCCCAGCCGATCTTCCAGCCTGTGAAGCTGAAGGTTTTGCCGATGCTGCTGAGCGTGAGCGTGCGGGGCTGCATCCCCGGCAGGCTGGCGAGGTTGATGTGCGGCTCTTCGCTGAGCAGCAGGCGCTCGTAGACCTCGTCGCAGAGGGCGATGAGGTCGTGCTTCACGCACAGCTCGGCGATGAGGGTGAGTTCGTCGCGCGAGAAGACCTTGCCCGTGGGGTTGTGCGGCGTGTTGATGAGGATCATCCGCGTGCGCGGGGTGATGGCGTCGCGGAGCTGTTGCGGCTCGAAGGTGAAGGGTTGATCGACGATGCTGCCCGGCGAGGGTGCGGGCGGGCGGAGTGAGACGAACCGAGCGGTGCAACCGGCCATCGCGACGCAGGCGCGGTACGAGTCGTAGAACGGCTCGAAGAGGACGACTTCGTCACCGGGGTTGAGCAGGCCCAGCATGGCGGCGGCGATGGCCTCGGTGCAGCCGCTGGTCACGACGACGTGCGAGTCGGGGTCGCAGGGGATGGACGTGTCGCGGGTGAAGCGCTGCGCGATGGCTTTGCGGAGGGCGGGGATGCCGGGCATCGGGGCGTATTGGTTGTGCTCGGTGTCGAGGGCCTTTTTCGCGGCGTCTTTGATGAACGACGGGCCGTCGTAATCGGGGAAACCTTGAGAGAGGTTGACGGCGCCGTGCTGCTGCGCCAGGCGCGTCATCGTGGTGAAGATGGTGGTGCCGAAGGGGCGGAGGGCGCGACTGGTGACGTTGATCGGCTGAGCGGGCGTGTCGGCTGGGTTCGTCGGGGCGGTCATGTGATGAGCATACCCGGCGGGGCCTGAGGAAAGTCAGATCACCCCTTCGAGCCCGCGGAGGCCGAGCGGCTCGCGAACGAAGAACGGTTCGCCGGCCTTGGTGTTGATGCGTGAGCCGAAGTAGAGGTCTTGGGCGAGGATGCGTTCGCCCAGGGTGGCGTTGGCGGTGGTTGGGCCGACCTGGCTGGCGTAGCAGGCGATGGCGCGGTGCTTGAGTTCAAGCGTGGTGGTGATGTCGACGATGAAGCTGGGCTGAGGGACGATGCGCAGGTGGGTGGCGAAGTAGTAGATGAGGCGGCGCGGGTGGATGGGGGGCATGCCGCGATCGCCCGGCATGGAGACTTTGCTGAGCTTGGCGTCGAAGCGTGCGTCCTCGATGATGCGCGTGCCGGCGAGGTGGTCCGGGTGGGCGTCCTCGAAGTAGGGTGCGAAGATGATCTCGGCCTGCACGGCGCGGATGACCCCCGCGACCTTGTGGCGCGATGCCAGGTCGTGCGTGACCGAGCGGTTGGGCAGGTCGAGGGTGATGCGGGTGATGGGGTTGTCGGGCGGGCTGAGCGTCGCGGCGGCGTCGGCGGCTTCGCGAGCGCGGATCTCTGGTGAGCCCTTGGGTGTTGGTTCGCCGTTGGTCAGGTCGAGGATGGTGACGCGGTGCCCCTGAGCGGCGAGCAGGGCGACGGTGCCGCCCATGCCCAGCTCTTGGTCGTCGGGGTGAGGGCCGATGATCAGCACGGATGCCATAGGGAGGGAGGGTATCGCGAAGAACCGGGGGTCGAACTTGTGGGGGTTGGTCTGCGAATAATCAGGGCGGTTGCCTTTGTGCGTGCGTTGGTGTTCCACCCACCCGTGCCGGACGGGGCTTTGACCAGAAGGATGACGATGGACTATCTGTTGTTCTGGGGTTTCGGGCTGATCGCGGCGGCCGTGCTGCTCATGGTCATTGATATCTTCATCCCCACGCTTGGGGTGCTGACGCTGTCGGCGATCGTCGTCGCGGTGGTGGGGGTGATCTGCCTCTTCAACTACAACACGACCTTCGGGCTGATCGGGACGGGCATGGTGATGATCGGTGGGCCTGTGCTTGGGTTTGTGGGATTGCAACTGATGCCGCACACGCCGATCGGCAGGAAGATGGTGCTGGGCTCGGAGGACGAAGATCAGGACCGCGCCCCGCCCGCGATGGACGCGAACGCGAAGCTGCTGGGTGCGGAAGGTGAGGTCGTCAGCGACCTGCGCCCGGTTGGGATCATCAAGATCGAGGGCGAGAAGTACGACGCGCTCTCCGAGGGGGCGTTGATCCGCGCGGGATCGAAGGTCAAGGTTGTTTCCATCGTCGATGGCGTGATGCTCCGCGTGCGGGCCTTGTCGTAGGCGGGCGGGCGTTGGCCCTACCATCGCGGGTCATGAGCGATCCTGCGCCGAGCTTGCCGTACAAGATTGCCTGCCTGTGCGACCTGCGTGATCAGCAGGGGCGGGTGCTGTTGCTGCACCGGGTCAAGCCGCCGAACTTTGATCTGTGCTCGCCCATCGGCGGCAAGCTGGACATGCACCTGGGCGAATCGCCAACCGAGAACGCCAAGCGTGAGATCATGGAAGAAGCGGGGATCGACCTGCCCCTGTCGCGGCTGGCGCTCGCGGGGATGATCAGCGAGAAGGCCTTCGAAGGACGCGGGCACTGGCTGATCTTTTATTACCGCGTGCTGGGTTCGGTGTGGGTGGAGCCGCAGGACACCCGCGAAGGGCGGCTGGATTGGCACCGACCCGACGAGATCGAGAAGCTCCCCCTGCCCGAGACCGACCGCAGGATCATTTGGCCTTTGATTCGGACGCACGCGGCGGACTATGAAGCGGGTAAGGCGCCGCGGCCGGCGTTCTTCTCGGTGCACATCGATTGTTCGGGCCCCACGATGACGTGGGTCGTCGATCAGAGCGAGCTGGCCGGGCCCGGGGCGGCGGCGGGTTTACCCTGGGAAAAGGTCGAATCCATGCTGGCGGCGCAGGCGAAGTCAACGGTGCGGTGAGCGGGCGTAGGCCCGAGCATCTTGGGTGATTGTCCGTGTTTGATGAACGCACGCAACCAAACCACGAACCCCGCATTGAATAGGGCGAGCAGAGCGAAGATCGCACAGATCGCAACCATCGAGAACACCATGAAGACCCGCGCCACCATGCAGAACCGGCTGATCCGTACCACCTTGCTGATGACGTTGGCGGCGATGCCGATGATGGCGATGGGGCTGACTGGGTGTCAGAGCCGCGGGTACGAAGCCCCGCCGCCGCCCCCGCCGGTGCGGGTTGATTCGCTGTACGACTTCTCGGGTCGGGTTGCGGAGGCGATCGCGGATCGCATCGCCCAGGACCCGCGGATCAAGAACTCGCCGCGGAAGGTGATCGTCGCGCTGGGGCAGATCGAGAACCGCACCAAGGGGACCGACACCAGCGACTTCATCATCATCCGCGAGCACCTTGCGGACCAGCTCACCAACTCCGACTTCTTCCGCAAGCAGGCAACGCTGATCAAGGACCTCAAGCGCTTCGAGCGCCTGAAGGCCGAGTTCTCCGGCGGCGGTGCGTCGCGCCCCGGGCTCATCCCCGATGAGACGGGCAACCGCACCTCCGATGCCATCGCCTATGACCCCAACGACGTTTACGTACTCGACGGGTTCTTCGGCGAGATCACCCGCGGCGGCACCACCTACTCCAACTACTTCTTCCGCGCCACGCTCACCCACGTCAAGTCCGCTCAGGAAGTCTTCTCACAGGGCTTCCGCGCCGATGAACTCCGCTGATTTCAGCATGTATTCCCCGGTGGCACGGCTCTCCAGAGCCGTGCTGCTTCCGTCAACAGATGAAGACCGGAACGAAGCCCGAGGTCACACCGTGAGCGTGGATCATTCTCAGCGAATCGCTTGGGTGCTGCTCGTTCCATGTGCGGTCGGGCTGCTCGGCGGCTGCGCGGCCAGGTCCGCCCGCCAGCCCGGCGAGCCTGCGGACTCACTCGTCGGCCGCACGAGCACTTCTGACTCGCAGGCGATTCTCTCCGCGGCAGATCAGGTGCGTCAATCGCTGGCAACGAGCGAGTTTCTGAAGGGACGCACGCCGCAGAGCCCGGAGATTCGATTGCTCTGCGATCGGCTGGAGAACTTTTCCAGCGACCGCCTGAGCGTGACCGATCGCCTCGCGGCGGTGTGGGCCCTGGTCAGCGACGACGGCATGCTCGAACTGCTCCGCGAGCGCAACGTGAAGGTCTACTTCGCCCCGCGCAGCGACGACGCCCTCGGCGCGGTGATCGGGCCGAGCTGGCGCGAATGGTCGAGCCCGCAAGAGCCCACGCACGTGCTCAGCGCCCGGTTCTTCTCGATGGTGCGCGATTCGTCGTCCACGCCGGGGCAGCTTGCCGACGGGCGGACCGACGACTTTACGGTTTCCTTTGCAATCGTCGACAACGCCTCGGGTGCGCAGGCCTGGTCGGGCCAGGCGCGGTACCGTCGAACGAGCAAGGGCCTGCAGATCGATTGACCGAAGCCGACACGCTGAACGCCCATGACCGCTGAGCACACCAACCCGAGGCACGTAGAGCGGCATCAGACCACGCCTCGTCGTCGTTGGCGGGCGCTCGGGCTCGCGGTCTCGGCTGGTTCGTTGTGCATGCTCTGGGGTTGCTCGCCTTATCGAGCCGACCGCGCGATCATCAACGACTTTGCGCGTGGCGAGTTCGCCGACGCGCGCATCGCCGCGATCAACCAGGCGCAGGCCGTGGGCGAGCGCGACCGCACCCTCTACCAGATGAAAGCGCTCCTCGCGGCTCTTGCCGACGGCACGCCCGCCGCGGGTGAACGTCCGGCGCGCGAGATCTACCAGACCCTCCGCACCGCGGGGATCAACGACGGCACCACGCCCGCGGCGTTCCTCACCACCGAGGACTCCGCCCGCACCTTCAAGGGCGAGCCCTTCGAGCAGGCGATGGCGTACTGCTACGTCGGCATCCTCGACGGGCTGACGGGCGATTGGGGGAACCTTCGCGCGGGTGTGAACAACTCGCTCTTCACGCTGCGTGCTTTCGCGGGCGTTGCACAGCCACGCGAAGGCTCGATGCAGAACTCCAGCGCGAGTGAGCGCAGCGACGCCGCCGCGAACGACCCGGCTCTTCGCGGCGTGCCGGTCCCGACGGATTTCGAGCTCGGCTACACACTCAAAGCCATCGCCGCCCGTCAGCTCAACGAGAATGAGGAAGCGAAGGAAGCCGCCGCTCAGCTCACGCAGATCAACCCCGCGCTGAACGAGTTCTCGCAGATCATCGTCGAGGGCACGTACAACACCGTGCTGATCGTGGACTTCGGCACCGCGCCGGAGAAGTTCGCCACCGGCGACGATTCGACCATCGCCGCCTATCGCACCACCACGCCCAGCACGAACGATCAGCTCCGCGTGCTGGCGGGTTCGTCGGTCGGCGAGTTTCCGTTGATCACCGATTTGAATCGCCTCGCGCGCGATGCGAAGTGGACGAACCTTGAGCCCATGCGCCGCGCCAAGAGCGCCATCGGCACGGGGTTGATCATCGCGGGTGCCACCGCCGCGACGGTGGGCAATCACAACCGCAACCGCGATGCGCAGTGGGCGGGCCTGGGCGCCATCGCCGCGGGCGCACTCATGAAAGCCACCAGCTACGCCGACACGCGCCATGTCGAGGTCTTCCCGCAGCGTGTGTACGTCGCGCTGTTGAACCTCCCCGCGGGTGAGGGCTCAAGCATGACGGTGCAGGTCGAGCGGTTCCCCGAGAGCCGATTGGTGCTGCCGCCGATCGCGGGCCCGTCGCTGCCGGGCCCTGCGCGTTTGCATTACCTGCGTCTGCCGATGGTCAGCACTAGCTGGGCAACCAGCGGGCGCTGGTTCTATCTGCACGACGCGGTGACCAATCAGCCCGTCGCCAGCATCCCCTACATCCTCGGCGGCACCTGCGTCCGCACGCCCTCCGACAGCGTCCTCGACTCATACCACCGCGCCGGCGTGCTGCGTGAGATCACCAGCGTGCAGCAGCTCCGCGAGCTGTACGAGCTCGAGGGCATCAAGATCCTCCAAGGCGGGCCCAATGCCCAGCCCGGTGCGCACATCTTCGAACGCGGCACCTGGCTCTTCTCACCCCTTCCCGCCTCGGCGGGTGCGCTGCGACTCTTCGCACAGCCTCACGCGGCGTACGTGCCGAAGTCCCCGCGGCTTCGCGAACTGCACGCGGCGTACGCCCAAACGGTTGCCGCATTCAACCGCGCAGGCCCCGCGGCCGAATCCGCCGCCCGTCCCGAGTCGAAATCAAACTGACCGAAGACCTCAGCCGTGATTCCGAACGTCTCCCGATAGACCGCTCGCCGAACCGATCGGCAACACACGCCGAACCAACCGAAAGGTCACCAACCATGAAGACGATCTTTCCCGCTTCTTTCCGCCGATGGACCGCCCCGATGGCGATCGTGCTTTCGCTGAGCGCGCTGACGCTCGTCGCCTGCGACAAGACCAAAGCCCCGTACGGCGCCGAGCCCGACGCGGTGACGCGGTCGACGTACCCCTCGGTGACGGTCGATGGCTCGCTATCGGACACGACGGCAGTGGACTATCCCGCGATCGTCTATGACCAGCCCACGCCCGACCGCCCGATGTCGGTGACCGTGCCGATGCGCAGCCGGGCGGATTACGACCAGGTCATCATGTACCAGTACCGCTGGTTCGACGCGCAAGGGCGCCAGGTCGGGCAGAGCGAATGGCGCCGCGAGGTTCTGCCCGCTCGGCGCAACGCGATGCTCAAGGCCAACGCGCTGAACTCCAGCGCCACCGCGTGGCTGCTCGATGTGCAGCGCGGGCGCTGAGAGATGGCCGTAGCTCGGCCTTTGGTGGCACGGCTCTCCAGAGCCGTGCGCAAGACGAACGAAACGCCTTCCATCCGCGCAGAGTCATCCCGTCGTTTCACAGTGAGTCACCCATGAACACGCTTCGCACGAACTCTCGCCGATTCACCTTCGCGTCAGCGCTCACGCTCATGACGCTTGCCACCGCATCGCCTCTGGCGATGGCGCAGAAGGCGGAGAACGAGCCGCTGCCGCCGCCGGTGGTCCCAATGGCCGGGCCCGAGGACATCGCTAAGTGGGCCAAGGCCTACCAGCGTGCCGGCCGCCCGAAGACCCTCATCCTCGTGGGGTGGGATTCGCCCGTGCGTCCGGGGCGTGCGTCGGTGCTTGAACTCCTCCAGCCCGATTCCGCGGGCGTGGCCGAGCGATTCCGTGTCGGGCTTTCGCGCGTCCTCTCACAGCCCGAGATGCGATTCCGCGAGGTCGATCCCATCGCGATCTCCGACGCACGCGAACGCCTGGGCACCGCCCTCTCCGCCCGCAACGAGCGCGAAGGCATCGACCTGCTCGCCAACACCGCCGACGCGGAGCTGGTCATCCTCGTGAAACTACTGGGCACGCGCGGGCAGGCGCCGCAGACCGTGCTCGTGCAGCCGATCGATTACTCGCAGGGGCTGCGCATGCGCCCGCTGCCGCCGATGGACTGGGCCCCCAAGGGCTTCGGGGTTGACGACCAAACGATCGTCGACAACATGAACACCATCGCCCGCGCGTTCTTCTCCGATTACGAACGCTCGGTGATCCAAGCTTCCGAGGCGCGCGACTACACCCTCCGCGTCTTCGGGCTCAGCAGCGAGCAGCTCCCCGTCGCACGCCGATCGCTCAAGGCCATTTCGGGTGTCGACAACTTCCAGGACGCCTCGGTCTCCATCGGCGCCGCCGATAGCATGGCCGAGTTCGAGGTCGGGTTCAAGGGCTCGCCGGGCGACTTCCGCGAAGCGGTGCAGCAGGCGCTCTCGTCGTTCGCGCCCGGGCTTGAGGCGATTCCTTTCAAGGGCGAAGGCGGCACGCTGAACATGCGCATCCGCGCACGCAGTTCGACGCCCACGCTCCCCCCGACAGACAAGCCCGTCGCGGCTCAGCCCTGCGACGTCACGCTGACCGATCCTTCGAGCCCCGCGGGCCTTGCCGCGCGTGCGGAGCTGAGCAAGCTCTATCAGCGCAAGGGCTCGCCTCGCGTGGCGGTTTTGGTCAACCGCGCGCCGAACACCGCCGCGGAGCTTGCCGCCGCGGGGAGCAAGGTCGCTGACTCCGTCGTCGTCGTGCAGACCGGCGCGTCGCCCTCCGCATCACCCGTCGGCTCGGGCGAAGAGTTCCGCACGCTGGCTGAACTTGATCGTGTGAGCCTCGATCTGGAGACCCGCCTCTACGACCGCCTGGGCACGCGACTCTTGAACCTCACCCGCAGTGCCGACCCCGGGCGCGTGCGTGCCGCCGCTTCCGCCGCCTCTGCCCCCGGTCAGGTCGTGACGGCCGCGGACGTCGAAGCCGCCCTGCGTGCCAGCAATCTCGCGGACCTCTACCTCATCGCCCGCGGCTCCGCCTCCGCCTCGCAAGACGGGCTCGTCCGCACGCGCTGGGTCTTCCGCGCGGTGGATTCGTCCGGGCGATTGCTCGCAACCGCTTCCGACCTCGCCGCCGCGGTGGCGCCGGGGTTGCCCGCGGGTGCATCGCTCGACCCGCTGGCGGATCAGGCCCTCGCGAAGCTCTTCTGCGAGGTGATGACCGAATGGTCCAAGCCCACCAGTGCGCGTTTGGCGCTGTTGGACATCACCGACCCCAGCGATCTCGCCGCCCTTCGCAGCGCCCTCACCGCGTCAAACCCGGCGCTGGGCCTGAGCCTGCAGGGCGAGCCGACGATCGACCTCTCCAGCAAGGAAGCCAGCGCCAGCACGACGCTGCAGTACACCTGCACGCTGGAAGAGGCCGTCAGCGAGCTCGCCCGACTGAGCCCAGCGCTGCCGTTCCGCCTTGAGCTGCTGCGCTCGTCGCCTCAGGAACTCCGCTACCGCATCATCCGCCGCTGAGCGTCGCGATCATCGGCCGCATACATAGACAAAGAAAAAGCCCGAGCCAACCGGCTCGGGCTTTTCTGTTTCTTTGTTCAGGTTCGCGTTGAGGTTGACAATCGCGTGCACGCGATTCAGTCACCCACATCGGGCAGCGCCGCGCCGCCCTTGTCATCGCGCCAGATGTCCTCGACCACGCCCTCGCTGTTGAAGCGCACGGCCGTGGTCTGCGTGGTGCTCTCCGAGTTCGACCCCCCGAAGACAAACAGCACGTACCCCTTGCTCGTCTTGGTCTTGGCGTAGTGGTACCGCCAGATCTCCCCACCCTTCTCGGTCTTGATCTTTCTGCTGGGCTCCCCGAGCATCATCAGCACGTTGTCCTTCGTGCTCTGCCCGACGTTCACCGACTGCAACGTCGAGGGGTGCACGTACGTCCCGCTCTCGACCGTTCGCGATGACCCGCCCGCCAGGCATCCGCCCAGAGGCAGGATCAACGCGCCGGCACAGCACAACACCGCCGCGACCGCGAGGTGTCGCGTGCGCGTGCGTGCAATCCGATGGACCCGACCCGTCACGATGTTGAAGCGTGTTCCCACAAGAAGGCCTCCAGTGCGCACCCGAGGGCGTTCGAATCCGGGGCGTTTCCACATCCCCGCGGCGCTGAACTTCAGCGTACCGAGTGATTCGTCGAGTGACGCGATGGATTTCGCAAGCGCGTGCGAATGGAGTCAGCGATCGCCAACTGATGAACTCGAAATCGCAGAAACGTGACGGACTCGCGAGAGGCGCATTTCGTGCGTATTTTGTACGCATACGGGAAAACCCGTAAGTGCCCCCGTGTTTCCAATCGGCTCGGGGAATGCATCGCCGCCGCACGGGGCGTTACGCCGTTCGAGGGGTACACACCAGCCACACCCGCCGAGGAACCCCCGCCCTTCCCGCCCCGTTTACCCGCCTCCTTCACCCTGACCTGAGGCCCGCATTCCACCCACATATTCGTTCTTGCGGGGAAAAAAGTTGCGGCCAAACCCTGACCCGCCCCCTGTTCCGCGCCCTTCTTGACGTGCCGTTCGGTAGTTCGTTCGTAAGCACCTGTATATGGATGGGATTACCCGTAGTGCGGTCAGGTTGACCCACGCTTAGGGGTGGTCGCTTCAAGCGAGCGACCGGCGTACCCGATACCCCAAGCACCCCCCGGATGATCAATCGACGTTCTCAACCCGTTCGCCCGTCATCGCCCGGCACGATCGATCAGGGGCCGAGCGTGCACGTGGCGATCGTTCAGGGCGTGTACGTTGATCTGATCGAGCAGGGGAAGAAGAGCATCGAGTCCAGACTGTCGATCCATCGGGCCATCCCCTTCGGGCGCGTCCAGCGCGGCGATCTGCTGCTGATCAAACAGCACAGCGGGGCTTATCGCGTGTGCGTGACGGCGGGGGAGGTCTGGAGCTTTGAGCTTCTCACCCGCGCCGGGCTGAAGCACCTCCGCGAGCGCTTTGGTGCCCGGATCGCTGCGGACTCGGCGTATTGGCAATACAAACGCCGCGCACGCTTTGCGACCTTGGTTGAACTGCTGGATCCGTGCGTCATCAGCCAGGGGCCGGCGTTGGGGGGGCGGGCGCGTTCGGGGTGGGTGACGCTGGGTTCGGCCTCACGGCCGGATATTGCCCGGTTTCTTCCGATGAGCATGATCCAAGCCGTTCGGGGGAATCTTGCCCGAACGCACAGCAGGCGGGCGTCCGCCTGAACCTTCTCACCCGCTTGATCGTTCTACGATTGACTCCGGGTGAAGCACCAGAACCTCACCATCATGCCGTTCTCCGCCGCTCTTTCGCTGAGCGTGCTTGCGCACGTCGGCATCGTCTCGGCGGTGGTGTACTTCAAGCTTTTCGCGCCGGAAGAACTCGCCCCCAGAAAGCAAGTTGTCAGCGACCAGCATGTGATGTTGGAGCAACCCAAGCCCAAGCCCGCGCCTTCGTCGAGCGTGCCGGTGCTTCCGTTGCCTCGTGCTCAACTTCCGCAGGCGTCGGTTGAACCGATCGCGCCGGTGACACCGCCACCACCACCGCCGGCGATTGTGCAGGTGCCGGTGGATCAGGTGCAACTGGGGAAGAAGGACTCGACCGCGAAGCCCACGCCGAACTGGCTGACGAGCGAGAGCGCCACGGGCCCGCACCAGGGGATCCAGAGCAAGGTCGATCAGGCGGGCCTGACGCGCAACGCGGGGGCGACGGGCGAGCCGCCGCCGCCCGCTCCGTCACCTGCGCCGAGCACGCTGATGGGCATCCCGGTGGTCGGGAATCCGACGCAGTCATTGAGTGACACCGCGCCGGGCGCGCCCACGAGCCAGCCGCCGATGCCGATCAACCAGCCGCTGCCCAGCGACGTGACGAAGCCCGACGCGCCGGACCTTTCGCCATCGACGAGCATCCGCGGGACGGACAACCCGTCGCAGACGCCAGCGCCCGCGGTTGAGGGTGTGAAGAGCCCCAAGGTCCCGGGCACGTCGGAGGATCCGACGCCGCGTGAGGCGAAGGCGGGTGTTGCCAACCCTGTCAACCCGTCGGAGAAGGCCATGCCGGGCGAGGCCTCGGGCACGGTGGTGATCGATGCGAACAAGCCTCTGCCCACGACGCCGACAACGCCCGCGCCGGCGGACGTGAAGAAGGGCGACGAGAACCGCGACGCGAAGCGGGCACTCGGTCCGAACGCGGGCGAGCGGCCGAAGGACCCTTCGTCGAGCGTTCAGGAGGCGATGGTTCTTTCGCCCAAACTGCAGCAGGTTCAGGAGCAGAAAGAGAATCTGCCACGTGAGGCGAAGGACGCCGCGGGCGGTGCGCGGGTCGGCGTGGTTGATTCTCCCGGAGCGCCGGCCGTGCCTGCGGCGCGTGAGCTGCCGACGATCAAGCCCGAAGAGAAGAACGACGCGAAGCAGCAGCCCAAGGGTTCGGAGGCTTCCGCGGGTGCGAAGCCCGATCAGCCCAGCACACCGACGGTCGAAGCGAAAAACGCGCCGCGTACGCGCTCGGCACCGGGCTCGCCCAACGCCGAGCCCGGCGAAGCGAGCGATCGCGAGAGCATCGCCTCGAGCACGCGCCGGATGGAAGGCGTCTTTGTTTCGCGCAACGGGCGGATCGAGGTCGGCGAGGGGCTGGAGGTTCGCACCGAGCGGCCGCGGCTGACGCTGCTGAACAGCCTGACGCTCGCGCCGGTGCCGCCGCTGATGGAGGTCGTCTTCCGCAAGGACGGGACGGTCTCCAGCGTGACGGTGCTGCAAAGCTCAGGCTCGGACACGGGGATCGACGAGCCCGTGCGCTCGGCGCTCTACCGCTGGACGGCCAGCGGGCGGATCCTCGACGAACTGCCCGACCGTGAAGAGTCGAAGGTCATTCTGAAAGTGCGGGTGTACCTGTGAACAAGGGCGACCTGTTTCGAGCGATGACCGTTGCCGCGGTGCTGACGCTGAACGCGCACGGCGATGAGCCGGCGAAGGAGCAGCCGCCGCTCGCGACACCCGCGACACCCGCGACACCCGCAACACCCGCAACACCCGCAACACCCGCAACACCCGCAACACCCGCAACACCCTCGCAACCAGCAGCGCCGACTGAGGATCTTCGGCCTGTGGCTCCCAAGTCCAACGCGAGCACGGGCGCGGATCTTCGGCGCACGGATGAGCCCGCTGCACTGATGGCGAATCCGGAGCCACGGAAGCCCCGTGCCGATCGGCTGACGCTGAAGGATCTCAAGCGAGTGGACGCTGGGGCGGCGGACGTTGGGTCGCTCGACGGTGGGTTGCGGAGCATGCCCAACGATCTGCGCGTGCCGAACAACTTTGTGGGCGTGTACCAGATTCCACGGGACGCGGACACGCCCTACGCGGGGTGGTTTGTGCGGATCAGCGGCTCTGTATGGGCGGTCTTTCCGCAGTCGGTGTACAAGCGGACGCGGGACGGGATCTCGGTGCCGGTGCCGCCGGGGACGAAGTTTTTTTTAGGTGGTGTGCCGCTGGGCGGGCGAACGGGCGCGACGCCTTTGAATCAGGACGTGCCGGGGCTGGGCGGCGCACCGGAGGATTCGCGCGTCAGCACTTTGGTCACGCCCATCAGGCCCGGCGCGGCGGACGTGCTGCCCAGCGGAGCGGTGGGGGAGGGCCCGATCTCGACGCGGGTCTTCGACGGCGAGCTGGCGCGTGAGCGATCAAAGACCAAGATGACGCCGAGTGTTGAGGGTGCGGGCGCGGGTGAGCACGCGGCGGCGGGTGATCGCACGCCCGAGGTGGATGCTGCGAAGATGCTGCAGGATCCACGGTACCGCGAGCGCCGACTGGCGGAAATCATGCTGCGCCGACGCTGAGCGCTCGTGCATTGGTCTTGAGCGTGTGGGACAACCCCATCGGTCGTGCGTGCCCGAGATCGCGCGTGCGATCGCCTTAGCGCCAGGAACCGTTCGAGTTGAACTCGCGGTGATTGAACCCATCACGCTGCGGCAGATAGATGATGATGCTCGACGAACTCCGCGGCAGCGAGATGAATCGGTACCGCTCGATCGAAGGCTGAGGTGGCGCGGGCCATTGACTCGTCGCGAGGAGCGGGCCCGGCGGCAAACTGCCCAGGCGAGCATCCGCGCGTGAGAACTCGGGCAACTCGTTGGCATTCAGCTCTTCAAGCTGGGCCTGCGTCGTCTGCGGTGCGAAGACCATCTCGCTCGAATCGGAGAGTCCGCCAACGGGCGAATGCCCATCGCGAAGGTGCGCCACGCGCGGGATGCTTGTTGAACATCCCGAAGCGAGCAGGGCGCTGGCGCACAGAACGCCGACGAGCAGCGTCTGGGGTGTGCGAGAAATCTGCGAACCTGGGCAAGTTGACGGCGCGGCGGTCTTCATCTCTCGGATCTCCGATCCAATGAGGGGCAAACTCCGTGCCCGTGTGCACGCCCGTTTGGGGGTGATACGGATCAACCCGCGGGCGTGCGTGCCGGCCTTGGCTCTACGGTTTTATGGGCCCAGAGATCGGCGTGTTCGTGCTCGAACGCAGAATCAGGGAGACCCCCGGGGCGGCGTGACTTCACGCTGTGGCCGAGCGGCAACACGGGTGCGGATCGGGCAACAGCTTTAGGAGATGCCGGGGAGAGCGGGGCGTAAATCCGCTCGAATCAAAAACAAACGCGAGGATCCGGGGTGGATCCTCGCGAAGTCTGAAGTGGAGGCAAGGGGACTCGAACCCCTGACCTCATCCATGCCATGGATGCGCTCTACCAAAACTGAGCTATGCCCCCATGATCGACCTGGTATCAGTCAACCACGGCCAGATTGTCCACCCACTCCCGAACCCCGTCCCCGACCCGGCCGGTGGCATCCCGGCAAGGTCGATATTCTAGCCCCTTGTCGGCGTAAGCCAAGTGCCCCTTGAACGGGCCTTGTCGAGGCTGACAAAGACCGGACTTCTCGGACCTTGCACACCGAGGCCCGGCAGGAGCCTTCACGCGTGGGATTCATCAAGGCGACGTTGATGTGGATCGCGATGCTGCTGGGGCTGGCGGGGATCGCCGCCCTGCTTTCTTTCGGCGGTTACATGGCATGGCGGCAACATCAGGCCATGACCACCTGGACGGAGGTTCAGGGCGAGGTGATGACTTCACGCGTGGTGACGAGCCGGGGACGCAAGGGGAGCACGAACTATCGCGCTGAGATTCGGTATCGCTACGACGAGCCGGGCTCGAAGCTCGCGGGGACGATGGCGCGGAGCTCGATGCAGGTGCTGCCGATCTGGGATTGGATGCCCTCGAGTCAGAGCGAGGCGATGTCGCGTGTGATCGCCTTTGGCGCTGGCAGCAAGCCCAAAGTCTGGATCAACCCGGAAGATCCGAACGACGCGTTCATCCTGCGGGAGTATCAGAGCTGGCCGATCGGGATCTTCAACGCGGGCATTCTGGCGTTGGTCTTCTGGCTCAGCGCGCTGATGAAGATCGGCATCGACGGCAAAGAAGCCTCGTCGACCCTTCGCGAGGGCGGGTTCCGATTGCTCGGGCCCAAGGAGACGCTCGCACAGATCCGCCGCCGATGGCTGATGTGCCTGGGTGCTTCGTGCCTCTTGCCCATCGCGCCGGGGCTCTACGCCCTTCTCGGCGGGCCCGACGCCATCGGCTGGCTCTTCTGGATCACCGTCGGACTCAGCACGGTCACGCTCTTCATCGTTGGTGTGCAAGCGATGCAGGCCTGGCGCCGCTGTGCGTGGATCGGCGAGCCGACGGTGCTGGTCTCGCCCACGCCCGTCACCACCGGGGGCGAGGTGCTCATCGTTGCGGAGGTCGAGTCGTTCAAGGACTCCACATCGTCCTTCGCGTGCCGACTGGTCTGCGAGCGGCTGCGAAAAGAACGCCGAGGAAAATCGACGGTGGTGGTGCGCGATCCGCTGGGGGCGTGGGGCGCGCCGACGATCAACCTGAACCCGCGCGGACAGGAACCCGCCTCGCAAACCTTGAACATGATCTTGCCGAACGACCTGCCGGGCTCGGGCGACGGCGTGAGCTTCCCGCGCGTGGAGTGGACCATCGAGATCGACATCGTGGGCACGGCCGGTCTGCGTCACACCGCGCGGTACCCGTTGAAGGTCGAGGGTGCCGTGGATGTCGGGTGAAGAGGCTTGCTGAGTGCGAGAACTTTCGCCAGTCTCAGCGTGAATGCGCCGAGAGCATCAGCCGATCGACCGCCGCGATCACGTCGTCGGTGGCGATCTTGTCGATCCGGCAGCGCTCGGGGTGATCGTCGGCGAGCTCTTCCACCGGCAGCGTCGGATCAGCCGTCAGGATGATCTCACGCGGGTGCGCGGCATCACGCTCGGGCAGGATCGTCCACCGCGGATCGGTCGGGCCAAACAACGAAACGCACGGCACGTTGAACGCCGCGGCGAGATGTCGCGGGCCCGTGTCGTTGGTCACCACGAGCTTGGCTCGCGCGACCACGCCTTTCAGCGAGCCGACGGTCACCCCCAGCTCGGGCAGGCACGAGACCAGGTCCGCGTCTTCGGGGTGGTTCAGCGCGATCGCATCGCGGATGAGTGCAACCAGCGGCGCTTCCGCCGGCGAGCCGTTGATCACCAGCTTCACACGGTGACGCTGGATCAGGTGGTGCGCCACCGCCGCGAAGCGCTCGACAGGCCAACGCTTCGCCGGGTTGTTCCCCCCCGGGTTGAGCAGCACGAACGGCTCGTTCAGCGGATCGATCTTCGCTCGCTCCAGCAGTTCGCGCGCCTGCGCGTCCTGCATGGGCGTGCTGGAAAGTTCCAGCATCGGTGTCCACGTCAGACTGCTCGAGCCATCCAGCCGCGGGGCGAGATCCACGGCGTAGTTCCTTGCCGCCAGCACCTGCAGCAGCGCCCGACCCGCCGCGAGGTAGTACTGCACCGCGCTGACCGGTTCCCAACCTTTGAACGGTGCCGGTCGCTTGGGCGCAAGCAGGCGATCGGTCAAAAGCAGCCCGCGCCCGTCGCGGTCGTAGCCGAGGCGGATCGGGATCGCCGCCAGTCGCACGGTCATCGCGCTGGAGAAGGAGTTGGGCAGCAGCAACGCGGCATCCAGACGCAGCGGGATGAGCTTGCTGGCGATGCGGGCGGGGCCCGTCACCGAGCGCCCATCGGCAACGCGGATATCGTCGAGCAGGTCGCTCCCCGCCAGCAGATCATCAAGCCCCGGACGAACCAGCCCCACGATGATTGACCGCGGCATCGCCTCACGCAGAAGCCGAAGCGTCGGCGTCGCCATGACGGTGTCGCCCAGCCAACTCGGCAGGAAGACAAGGACACGGGCTGGCTTGGGTGCATCGGGCATGAAGGTGATCACCGGCTCGGTCGGGCGGGCGCCCGCTCTCGCAATCGTGAGCGGAGAGCTTATCGACCCTTTTGATGCAAGATCATCTCCACGGCAAGGGAAAGGCTGGGTGCCGTGGGCCCGTTCGCTTTGATGTTTGAAGCGGCAGAGGCATCCCCTTTGACCAGCAAGACCGCCTGATTCGCGGGGATTCCAGCGTTGCGGGCCGCCTCGGCGTCCCGCGCCATGTCCCCCACGGCCCACGACTTCGTCAGATCCAGATTCAGCTCCATCGCCGCGGTGCGGAGCATCCCGGGCTTGGGCTTGCGCCACTCGTGCTCACGCGTGAACCTCGCCGCCGTGCCGCTGGGGTGAAACGGGCAGTAGTAGATCGCCTCCAAGCGAGCACCAAAGCCCGCCAGCAGCTCGCGCATCCGGTCGTTGACCAGCTCAACCTGCGCCAGCGTCGCCCTTGGGCGATCAAACGGCGGCGGCATATCACCCCGCGCGATGCCCCCCTGGCTCGTAAAGACCACCACAGGCCAACCCGCGCGGTTCAGCTTCGCGATCGCTTCACCCGCGCCGGGGAGGAGTTCCACCAGATCAGGATCGAGCAGATCGCCCGGACGCGGCAGATGAGCCGTGCGCGGATGGGTGTTGAGGATCGTGTCGTCGCGGTCGAGAAAGACCGCGGGCTTCGCGTCGCTCATCGGGGTGTCTCACGGACCGGACCGGCGCCCGCACCGTCCTGCTTGAGCTGATTCTTCTGCTCGTTCATCTGACGGTACTTCTCGCGGTACCGCTCCGCGAGGACTGTCTGTTTGTTGGAGAGGTCGATCGGGCGACCGTTGATGTACGCCGCGAGCGTGCGTGTGCGGATCTCCAGCGGCGAGCCGTCGGTGATGATGAGCGTGGCGTCTTTGCCTTCGGTGAGCGAACCGACGCGGTCGGCAACGCCCAGGATCTCCGCCGCCGAGAGTGTTACGGCGCGCAGCGCGTCAGGCTCGCTCAGCCCGTGCGCCACGGCCAGCGCGGCCATATACGGCAGGTTCCGCTCGTGGGCTGTCTCTTCGCCGCTGGCGATGGTGAAGGAAACGCCCAGAGCCTTCAGCCGGGCGGGCAGGTTGAAGTTGGCGTTGTACGGCGCATCGTCACGGCGCGGGATCTCCTTCACCGTGTCGATGATCACCGAAGCGCCCGCGGCCTTGAGCTGCTCCGCCGCCAGGTGGGCATCGCGCCCGCCCACAATCACCGGGCGCAATCCAAAGTGCTTCGCGAAGGCGAGCGCCGAGAGGATCTGGTCATACTCCTGCGCGGTGATGAAGGTGGGCAGTTCGGGGGGCTTGGGCTTCTGCGTCGCGGGGGGGGGGGGGGGCCGAAACTCGGGGAAGACCTTCCGCATCGATTCCCAGCGCAGATCGGTCTTGACTGACGCGGGGTCGGCGGCCTTCGCCGAGAGATACGCCTGCGCCTGACGGAACGCGCCGTTGATGCGGTCCTGCGAATCGGTGATGCGTTTCTGCTGCTCGTCGTCGGAAAGGTCCATCCACCGCGCACGCACCACGCGCACGTTGGGCCACTGCACCACCAGCCCCGCCTCGGGCTTCAGCGCCAGGTCCTCGTTCGTCCAGCCGTCGGCCGAGATCACCGACGCACGCCCGGGGATCGAGTTGCCGCTGGGGAAGGTCCCGAAAAGCAGCACGCCGTTGCTGCGTGTCACGGGCAGAAACCACGTATCCGGGTTCACCGCGACCGAAGCGAGCGCCTCGGGCGAGATCGCCCCGGTTTCGGACGTATCGCGGCTGGGCTTGATCGCCTGAATCTCTTCCAGCCCCATGGTGGTGAACGGCGCGAAGAGACCCGGGTACGCACGCAAGCGTGTGCCGTCGGGCTGCGCGAGGTTGATCACCTTTGCACCCTGCGGCGGCTGAACCTGCGCCCGCGCACCGACGCGCGTGATCTTGCCCTTCGAGAAGACCACGCACGCGTCGGTGATCACCTCGCGATCCACCGGGTACGCGTCGATCCCCACGAGGGCAATGTCCTGCGTCTGAGGCCCGGCGCGGGGCGTGAGGTCCTGCGCCTGCACGGTGCCGGAAAGAACCGTCGGCACAATCGCGCCGACGAACGGGGCGGCGGCAAGAAGCAACGAAGCAATCGCGGATCGATGGTTGAACATGGCAAGTCTCAGCAAGGCACGGTCATCAGTTCAGAATCGAGAAGACGGATCGAAACGGCTCGTGACAGAGGCGTACGCGGCGAGCAAACGAAGCACGGCTCTGCAGAGCCGTGCCACCAGATCAGACGTCACCGCCGATGAATGAGGTTGTAGATCTCGCACCCGCACTGGCCCCCGCGCGAGTTCTCCGGGTCGATGCCCTTGCGGATCAGCTCCAGATAGTGCTCCCGGCGGGCAACAACCTCCGCGTCCTTGAGCATCGCGCTCAGCAGCGGACGACGCCCGCCCGCACGCGGCGAGTCGATCGCGGAATCGCCCAGCGACATCGCCTCGCCGCGATCGTTCAGCAGGCCCTCCGCACGCATCTCAGCCTCAAGCTCGCTGGCGAACAGCTGGTTCGTCGGCTTCTTGGGCTCAGTCGCCGGCGCGCCCGGCGTGGCGGGCTTCGCGTCCTTGCTGTCCTTGCTGCCCTTGCTGTCTTTGGCATCCTTCGCGGCGGGCTTCTTCGTTGGCCCGTCCTTCAGGAGCTTCTTGAGGATCCGCGCACGCGTGCGGGCGTTCTCTTCCTGAAGGGCCTTGTCGTCGTCGATGGAGAAGAGCCGAACACCTTCGACAAAGGTCTGCTCCGCGTGGGCAAAGGCCGAAAGCGGGTCGGCGGACCAGATGACGATGTCCGCCTGTTTACCAACTTCGAGGCTGCCGGTGAGGTGGTCGATCTTCAGCTGCTTCGCGGGGTTGATGGTGACCCACTGCAACGCCTCCGCGGGCGTGACGGTGCGTTTGCCGTCGGGTAATAGCGAGTACTTCACGCCCTTGGCGGCCTCCGCGTTCATGCGCCGGGCCATCTCGTCCGAGTCGCTGTTGTAGCTGACGATCACGCCCTGCTCGTGCATGATCGGGAACGCCTGCGGGATGGCGTCCTGCACCTCGACCTTGTAGCCCCACCAGTCGGAGAAGCCGCTGGCGCCGATGGACGAATCGCGCACGAGGTCAGCGACCTTGTACCCTTCGAGAATGTGCTGATAGGTGCCCAGCTTGAAGCCAAACTCTTGTGACAGCCGAGCGAGCATGAGGATCTCATCCTGACGGTACGAGTGGCAGTGGATCAGGCGCTTGCCCTGCAGGATCTCCACCAGCGCGTCGAGCTCCAGATCGCGGTGCGGCTTGCTCAGCTCACGGATGCGGCGCTGCTGTTCGTCGGGGGCGATCTTGAGCATGTTGATGCGGGCGACGGCGTCGTCGTACGCCGCGAATGAACCGGCGTACTCACGGGCGGCAATGAATCGGTCGCGGATCTGCGCCTCGACGCCCATGCGGGTTTGCGGGTAGATCGTGCCCTCGCCCGACCAGTTGGCGCTCTTGGGGTTCTCGCCCAGGGCGAACTTGATCCCCGGGGGTGCTTCCTGCACGTGCATGTCGTCGGGGTGTGCGCACCCCCAGCGGAGCTTGTTGACCTGCGACTGACCGCCGATGGAGTTTGCCGAGCCGTGCAGGTTGAGCACGCACGTGATGCCGCCGGCGAGCTGGCGGTACCAGTTCACGGTGTCGGGGTTGGTGACGTCCTGGATGCGAACTTCCGCGGTGACGGGCTGCCCGCCTTCGTTCACGCCGCGGGAGATGCCCGTGTGCGAGTGCGCGTCGATGAGCCCCGGGGTGACGTGCTTGCCCTTGGCGTCGATGATGAGCCAGGAGGCTTCTTCACCCTTGGGGGGTGTGGGCGGGGTGATGGCCTTGCCGACCATCTCGATGCGCCCGTTGCGGGCGATGAGGGTTGCGTTCTCGATGATGCCGTCGCCTGCGCTGGTCCAGATGGTGGCGTTGGTGATCACCAGGACCGTCGGGGTCGCCTTCGCGCGGGCCTCCGCGGTGATCGCGAAGGGCCCGAAGGGCAGGCCCGGCAGCGTTTCAGGAACGTCCGGCGCTTCGTCCTTGTCCTCGTCGCTGGCCTTGGCGGTTTCGGTGCTGGCGTCGCGCTCGCCCTTGAGGGCGAACTTCATCTCCGCCGCCGTGACCGTGCCGGTGATGGTGTCACCTTCGATGGTCAGCTCGGCCCGCGCCTGCGGGCGCCCGTCGCTTGGTGAGATCGTCAGCACCAGCGCCTTGGTCGCTGGGTCAAAGGTGCCCGCGGTGATCGGGTGCGTGCCGTCGGGTGCGGTTGCGGAGCCCGTGACGCTGGTGCCGTCGAGCTTGAGCTTGAGCGTGGCGCTGATGGGCTGACCGACCCCGGGCACCTCCGCGGTGCACGACCAGGTGCCCGTGACGATGTCGGCTGTGGTCTCGGGCTTGGTTTCGGCTTTGGCGTCGGGCTTGGTATCCGGCTTCGCCTCGGCGGCCGCATCAGGTTTAGCGTCGGGCTTGGCGTCGGGCTTTGATTCGGGCTTGGCGGGTTTGGCCGCGGGTGCTTTGTCGGGCTTGGGCACATCGCCCGTGCGCACCGCGGACCAGGTGAAGCGTTCCGAGGCGTCGCGCGTTCCCTGACCCGACATGCGGAGGTTCCGTTGCTGCTTGGTGTTGATCGTCGTCACGCCCGTCGGCAGGTCGATCAACCCCGACATCGTCACGATCGCCGGGTTGCCCAGCGGCTCGCTGTCGAAGATGAACGAAACACGGTTGTCGAAGAGCTGCACATTGCGGGCCTTGACACCCAGAAACTTCGGCGCTTCGGGCTTGGCTGGTGCTTCGGGCTTGGCCGGTTCATCGGGCTTCGCTGGCTCGGCGGGCTTGTCCTTCGCCTCGGGCTCCTTTGCGTCGGGCTTTGCCTCCGCGGGCTTGACTTCGTCGGCTTTGACCGGCGCCGGGCGGCGGATGGTGATGGCGTTGTCCTTGTCGATGACCATCGTGTAAGGCCCGGGCTCGCTCGGCGCGGGGGTGATGGTCAGCTCGTACGTGCCCTCCAGCTTTGACGGTGCGGGCGAAAGCTCGCTGCGCTGCCCGTCCACCCACACTTCGCGGAGCTTGGTCTTCTTGTTGAACAGAGGCCCGTCGGTGATCGTGAGGCTCGCGCGTTTGCCGGGCTCGATGGTGGCGAGTTGGCTCGAGAGGCCCGTCAAGGCCGCGGGGTTGGTGGTGATCATCGCGAGGGCGGCCTCTTCGGGCAGGCCGTGGCGCACGGCTTCGCGCAGGTTGCTCAGGAAGCGTGAGCGGTCCTTGAGCTTCGCGGTGGTTAGGCTGATGTTCACGCCCATCGCGTGCAGGCGACGCGGGTTCGTCGGCGCTTGCTCCCAGGTCATCAGGTCGCGCAGCGAGAGGTCCTCGGCTTCGCCGATGGTGTTCGCACGCGGCTTCTCGGGGAAGTTCAAGGGCAGCACGAGCGGGATCGCCGGTTGATCGGCGCCTTCGCTTTGGTTCTTCCGCACGATCGGCTTGAGCGATTCGACAACCGCATCAAGTCGGCGGAACTCCAGCCCCGAGCCCAGCACGATGGCCGAGCGGTTGAACTCGCGGGCGATCTTCACCACGCGCAGGACTTCAAGCTCGTCGTCGGCACCGAGCATGAGCGGTGCGCCGATGCTGAGCGATGCGACGGCCGTCGCGGGGGTGTCGTTGGGGTTGCTGCCGCCGGTCTGCTCGGTGCGGTCAGCGATGCTCGCGCCCGAAGCGAGCCAGTCGGCATCGATGAGCGTCTGGCGGATCAGCGCGATAGCTCCCATCTGCGAGTCGGGATAGCTGGGCCAGCGGCCTTGCGCGCCCTGGGCACCGCCGACTTCCATCTCGACGCTGTGATAGACGCTGTCGCGGTACGCCTCGGGGCGAGGCAGGGCAGGATCGGACGCGGGGCTGGCGAGCGAGACGGCCGCGGATCGGCCCTTGAAGATCCCGCCTCGCGGAGAGATCACCGCGGCTGCGAAGCCCTGCGCACGAAGCTGCTTGGCGGTGCCTTCGTCGATGCCGCGCCCGTCCAACGCGCGGCGCTGGGGCATGACCTTCGCCGACCAGTGCGAACCCTTCAGGTCCGGATCCGGACGCGGCGAATCAACCTCCACGAAGGGATCGATGAACCCGGCATAGACGTGCAAGCCCTCGGCGTCATACACGCGGGCGCCCGCGGGGGGCGCGGGCGGGTCGAGCTCGCCGTCTTTGGTGGAGAGGACGGAGAGGATCTTGCCGTCTTTGACCACCACGGTTGCGCGCTTGAGCGTCTTGCCCGGGGCGGTGTGAACGGTGGCGTTGGTGATTGCGGCAAAGTCCACGCTGTTGTTCAGGCCCACGCGGTTCGCCGGCGGCAGGCTCTGCTGCGAAGCGGGCTGCGCACGCAGCGCGCTGGGCAGACTGATCACCAGCAGGCTGATGAGCAGGGCCAGCGAAAGGACGGAGAGCGGAAGACCCAACAGCCCACGAGAGACGAGGCGAGGGGTACGACGGGCGGATGCGTCGAGCATCCGGGGAGTGTACCGGGTTTTCCCGCAGAATGTGTCAACACCTCTTCCGAAGGGTTGCAGTCAAGTCAGTACCTCCGGTTGAACCTGTTTGTCTACTCGGTAACTGTAACTCTGCGCCGTGGGTCGAAGAGCATTCGGGTTGCCACTCTGGGCACGAGATGCACGCGAGGAAGGAGCCGTCCGATGGAAAAGCGGGATAAAAACAGGCTGGGGGTGGACGGATCGAGCTCGCGACGAGTCAAACCTAAGCACCACGCTTTGATTGTCGCCGGATTTGTGATCATGGCCGTGATGTTTGCCGCGGTGTTGGTGCTTTGGCCTGTGTCGCATTTAAAGACATTTGACGTCCAGATCAGCCACGTTTGGATCGGCACCAGCAGTGATTCGCCGGATGATCCGCCAGCGGCGCTGCGTACTCTCCGAATGCGCGTCGCGCGGGGCTCGGTGCGGCTTTCATATGACCGTGTGAACAGCACTCGCCGAGGACTGATGGGCTTTGGTGTGTTTCAGGCGGGCTTTGACGCAACGTTCGAGATATACCCGAGCGGGCAACCGATAGAGCCGGACTATTACAACGGTATATCCGATTGGCAATACCTCGGTGCGGCTTTCCGACTACGTGGCGGTCCTCAGGCTCAGTTGATGATGGAGATTCCGTTGGTCGTGCCTGGGCTGCTCGCGGGCGCGTGTGGGTTTGTGATGTACCGACGAATCGTCGAGGTGAAGCGACGGGCCTCAGGCAAGTGCGTTCGCTGCGGATACTCGTTGGTCGATATCAAGGACGCTGAACGCTGCCCCGAATGCGGATCGAACGAGCGATGAGTCACGATTCAGTGCTCTGAGTCGGTTCAACATCTGAGTGTCTTCATTCACAGTCAGTACTGGCGAGGCCTGGTCAGCTCACGTCAGCAATGCCCAGCCACTTGGCGTGGGCTTTCAGCAGGCGGCGTTTGAGCAGGGCGTGCTGAGGGTTATCGAGTTGCGGATCGTGATCGATGAGGTCGATGGCATCTCGGCGCGCGAGGTTGAGCAGGTCGAGGTCGGAGGCGAGGTTGACCACTCGAAAAGGGGGCATGCCCGATTGGCGGATGCCCACGACGTCGCCGAAGCCGCGGATTTCGAGATCGCGTTCGGCGAGTTTGAAGCCGTCGGCGAGCTTGGCGATGGCGCGGAGGCGTTGGTCGGCGGTGTCGGTGACGGGCGCGCCGATGAGGACGCAGACGCCGGGCTTGGTGCCGCGACCGACCCGCCCGCGGAGCTGGTGGAGCTGCGCGAGCCCGAAGCGTTCGGCATCTTCGACGACCATGACGGTGGCGTTCGGGATATCGACGCCGACCTCGATGACGGTGGTGGCGATGAGCACGTCGAGGCGGTGCTGACGGAAGTCGTCCATGATGCGGGCGCGGTCGGCGGGGTGGAGCTGGCCGTGGACGATGCCGATGCGGGCGGATTTGAGGGCGGAGTATTTCAGATCGCTGGCGATCTGCGCGACGGAGCGGATCGGGACGGGGGGTGCGGCGGGGGCGGCGGCGGATTTCTCGGGGGCGTCGTTCTCGAGTTCGCTCTGCGGGTCGAAGAGGTCGGCGTCCGGATCGGGGTTTTTCGCGTCGATGGCGGGCGCGACGATGAAGGCCTGTTCGCCTTTGGCAACGCGCTGGGCGATGAAGTCGTAGACCTCTTGTCGCAGCGGCGGGGCGACGACGCGGGTGGTGACTTTCTTGCGTCCCGGCGGGAGCTGATCGATGGTGGAGACGTCGAGATCGCCGAAGATGGTCATCGCCAGCGTGCGGGGGATGGGCGTGGCGGTCATGACCAGTGTGTGCGGGGTGAGGGCTTTCTCGTTGGGTTTCGGGGGTGTGGTGTCGTTCTCGTCGGCGCCCTTGGTGCGGAGGGTTGCTCGCTGGTGGACGCCGAAGCGGTGCTGCTCGTCGACGATGGCGAGCGCGAGGGAGTTGAAGCGGACGCGGTGGGTGAGCAGGGCGTGGGTGCCGACGACGATGTCGACCTCGCCCGCGGCGATGGCGCGGAGAGCCTCGGCGCGCTGCGGCGCGGAGAGCGAGCCGGTGAGCAGGAGCGTGCGGACATTCGCGGAGGCGAGCATGCGCGAGATGGAGGCGAAGTGCTGCTCGGCGAGGAGCTCGGTGGGGGCCATCAAGGCGGATTGGTGCTTGTTGGCAACCGCCAGGAGCATCGCGTAGACCGCCACGGCGGTTTTGCCCGAGCCCACGTCGCCCTGCACGAGTCGGTTCATGGGTTGAGCGCGGGCAAGGTCGCTGACGATCTGGGCGATGGCGGAGTCTTGCGCGCCGGTGAGCGTGAAGGGCAGGCGGGCGCGGATGGCCTTGTCGATGGCGGGGGTGAGCTTGAGCGTCGGCGACTCGCTGCGTGCCAAGCGCTGGGCACGCTTGAGGCGAACCGCCAGCAGCAGCAGCAGCAGTTCGTCGTACGCCAAACGGCGGCGGCCTTCGTCGGCCTGTTCCTGCGTCGCGGGCGTGTGGATGGCGCGGTAGGCGGTGGTGAGCTCGATCAGCTCGCGCTTGGCGCGGTAGTCGTCGCTGAGGTGATCGGTAATCTGCGCCAGCGCAGGGTCAAGGGCGGCGATCACGGCCTTCTCGATCTGCAAGGTCGAGATGTCTTCGCTTGCGGGGTAGACCGGGCGCAAACGCGCGGTGCGGGGGGCGGGCTCGGACTCGGCGGTGTCGGCGATGAACTCGTGGCGTGGGTTGACGATCTGGAGGGATGAGCCGCCGGGCCCGAAACGCTTGGCCTTGCCCTGCACGCGGAGCTTCATCCCCACGTGGATCTTGTCGCGGAGGTAGAGCCCGTTGAACCAGATGAGATCGAGCCGCCCGGTGTCGTCGACGAGCACGGCCTCGAAGCGCGGGCGCGACCCGCGGGCGACGATGCGCGTGGCGCTGACGAGTCCGCGCGTGCAGACGATGCTCTCGGGCTTGAGCTGATCGATCGGCGCCTCGGCCTCTTGGCGCTCGTGGCGCATGGGCAAGTAGGCGACGAGTTGGGCGATGTTCTTCACCCCGAGCTTGTTGAGTGCGGAGGCAAGGCGCGGGCCGACGCCTTTGAGTTCGGTCAGCGGCGCGCTCAACGGCAGATTCGGTGCCTGAGCGGGCGGGCTGGGCTCTTTGGGCGATGGTTGCTTGCTGGGCAAGGGGTTTTGTGGGGGTGGAGGGCGTTTTGTCAGGGTTTATCGGTGGACTGTGAGGCGGGCGGGCCGCCTTCGGAGCGGAGTTCGTCGTTGCGTGGGTCGATTTGCTGAAGATACTCCCAGGAGTAAATCCCGGTGGAGTGTCCGTCGCTGAAGGCGATGCGGAGGGCGTAGTTTCCCACGAGTTCGGCGCTGGTGGCGACGATCGGGCCGGCGATTTTGAAAGCGGAGGCGGGGAGGACGGTCAGCGGGTTTTTGGTCATTTGCTGGCGCAGCTCGCGCGCGTCGGCAGAAGGGGACATCTTGCGGAGGTAGGCGATGGAGTAGTAGCTGGAGGAGCCGTCGGACCATTGGATGGTGAGGCCGCGGTCTTTCTTCAGGTCGATGTGTGAGGGGGTGAGCATGAGCCCGGAAGGGTATGGGGCGTACGATGGTGTGAACATGGACAATGGGATTCGTTTCGCCGAGCGATTGCACTGCGCGCTGGAGTCAACGGGCTCCGTGGTGTGCGTTGGGCTCGACCCGGTGGTGGAGAAACTGCCCGCGGGGATCAAGGAGCGGCTGGGCGAGACGGTCAGTGCGGTCGATGAGTTCTGCCACGGGGTGATCAACGCGGTGGCGGGGCGCGTGGCGGCGGTGAAGTTTCAGTCGGCGTGCTTCGAGCGGTTGGGGACCATCGGGCTGGAGGTCATGCACGCGCGGATGGCGCACGCGGCGAGTGTCGGGCTGGCGGTGATTCTCGATGCCAAGCGTGGGGACATCGCGTTGACGGCCGGGCACTATGCCGCGGCGGCGAAGCTGAGCGGTGCGCACGCGGTGACGCTGAGCGGGTACATGGGGGTCGAGGTTGCGGAGCCGTTTCTGAAGCGCGGGCTGGGGGTCTTTCTGCTCGTCCGGACGAGCAACCCGGAGGGGGATCGCATCCAGCGGGCGAAGCTGGAGGACGGGCGGTCGGTTGCGCAGATGATGGCCGACGAAACGGCGCGGTTGGGTGCGGGGTGGATTTCAGCTCGGGGAATCTCGGACGTGGGCGCGGTGGTGGGCGCGACACAGGCGAGCGAGGCGGCCGAGCTGCGGGCGCGGATGAAGGACCAGGTCTTTCTGATCCCGGGGTACGGCGCTCAGGGCGGGACGAAAGACGACATCCGCGTCATGCTCCGCTCGGGGATGAAAGACGGCGAGCGAGCGGGAACGTCGGGGGTGCTGGTGACTTCGAGCCGGGCGATTATCTATGCGTACGACGACCAAGCCTGGCAGAGCGAGCACGCGGGCAAGCACTGGACCGAGGCGGTCACGCACGCGGCGGTGAAGATGACCGAAGAGCTGCGCGAGGTGGTGGGGCTCGGTTGAATCTGGGTAAGCCCGGCGAGATGCGCCGCCAGCGAGCCTGAAGAACCCGGTTTCGGTGAGTGCAATGCGTTCACTGGTCAATCGTTGGGCGGGCATGTCCCGTTGAAACGTGCGGCGAACGTGAGCGGTGTGATTGCCGCACGGGCGCGGGCGGACGAATGGAGAGCGGACGTGATCGGAACAACGAACGGTCGGCGGCGTGCTGGTCGGCTGATGATGACGGCGGGTGCGGCTCTGCTGTGCATCTGCGGCACGACGATGGCGGCGCCGGCCCAGCCGACGTTCTGTGAGGTGACGCAGATCGCCAATGCCGCGGTGCAGGGGCAGGGGGTCGGCGCTCCGATCCCGGGGTTCGAGCTGCTGCTGATCCACAAGGGGCGGGTGGTCTATCAGCGGTCCTTCGGCGCGTGGAGCATCGGGCGCGTGGGTGCGGCGGACTCAGCGACGAAGACCATCTCCGGCGCGGTGATCATGTCGGTGGTTGACAGCACGGGCGGTTCGTTCTCGCTGAATCGGCCGCTGAGTGTGTATCTGCCTTCGTTCACGGGCGACAAGGCGGGCATTACGGTGGGGCAGGCCTTTTCGCACAGCTCGGGCCTGCCCGCGAACGCGCTGGCGGTGAACATCCCGAACCTGACGCTCCAGCAGGCGGCGAATCAGATCGCCGGTCAGCCCTTGCAGTATGCGCCGGGGCAGGGGTTTCTCTACGGCGGGGCCTCGATGCACGCGGCGGGGGCGGCGGCGGAGGTCGCCTCGGGGTTGCTGTGGAACGATCTGTACGCGCAGCGGATCGCCGGCCCGCTGGGCATGGCGCAGACGCGGTACGTGATCTCCAGCGCGACGAACCCGCGGATCGCCGGCGGGTGCGAGAGCAACGCCGAGGAGTTCGCACGGTTCATGGAGATGCTCCGCAAGGGCGGCGTGCACAGCGGCGTGCGCGTGCTCTCTGAATCCGCCGTGAACGCGATGTTCACCCGGCAGAGCCCAGTGGGTGCGCCGGTGTTGAGCACGCCCTACCCCGGCGTGAGTGACTATGGCGTGGGCGTGTGGCTCGACCAGCGCGACGAACAGGGGCGGCTGATCGGGGCGCTGGCGGCCGGGGCTCGCGGGTTTAGCTGCTGGATCGACTTCGACGATGAGCTTGTTGGGTGTGTGGCGACGGACCTTTCCGCCAGCGTTGACGTGATCACGATGGTGAACCTCATGCGACCGGCGGCGGAACGTGAGGTTCGCAATGCGCCGTGTTCACCCGCGGACGTGGGTGATGACGCGGGCGACCCGATGGGGCCCTGCGCGAGCTTCCGCACCAACACGGGTGTGAACGAGGGCGACTACAACGCGTTTATCAACGGGTTCTTTATCAGGGCGAACTGGAGCGATATCGCCTTTGATAATGGGGATCCGCTGCCGCCGTTTGGCGAAACCCCCGACGCGGGCGTGAACAACGGGGTCAACGAGGGCGATTACAACTGCTTCTTCAACAACTTCTTCCTTGCTTGCCCGTAAGACGGGGCGGGGGCAGTGCCCCTATCCTCGACGACCATGTTTGACCGGCTTTCCGACGGGTTTTCTTCGGTCCTGCGCAAACTCTCCGGCAAGGGGGCGATCAGCGAGTCCAACGTCCGCGAGGCGATGGAGCAGGTGCGCACCGCGCTGCTCGAGGCGGATGTGGCGTTGGAGGTGGTCAACTCGTTCACCGAGGGCGTGCTGAAGGACGCGCTCGGTCGCGAGGTGACCAAGAGCCTCAACCCCGGTCAGGAGATGATCGGCATCGTCTACGACCGGCTTGTGCAGCTCTTGGGCGATCTGCCCGAGGTGCCCGCGGGGGCGAGCCAGGAAGACATCGCCAAGATGATGATGGCCGACGGACCGGGGGTGGCCTCGGCCGAGCCCGGGCCGACGATCGTGATGATGTGCGGGTTGCAGGGCAGTGGTAAGACCACCACCTGCGGCAAGCTCGCGGGGTGGCTGAAGAAGCGCGGGCGCAGCGTCATGCTGGTGGCGGCGGACCTGCAGCGTCCCGCGGCGGTGGATCAGCTCCAGACCGTGGCCGAGCAGGTGCAGCGCGATCTGCCGGGCGGCGCGACGGTGACGTTCTACAGCGAGCCCGAGAAGACGGCGGAGTATGGCAAAGCCGTGGGCGTGGCGGTGGGTGTGTGCGAGCGAGCCGTGGCGAAGGCGCGGTCGATGGGCGTGGACACGGTGATCCTCGACACCGCGGGGCGTCTGCACGTCAACGACCAGTTGATGGACGAACTGAAGCAGGTAAACCTGCGCTTGAAGCCGCACCAGATCTTCCTGGTCGTCGACGCGATGACCGGTCAGGACGCGGTCCGATCGGCGAAGAGCTTCCACGAGAAGCTCGAAGTCGACGGGCTGATCTTCACCAAGTTTGATAGTGATACGCGTGGCGGGGCCGCACTTTCCGTCAAGAGCATCACCGGGGCGAAGATCCGCTTCGTGGGTGTGGGCGAAAAGCTCGACGCGATCGAAGAGTTCCACCCCGTGCGCGTTGCGGGGCGCATCCTGGGCATGGGCGACGTGGTCTCGCTGGTGCAGAAGGCCCGCGAGCAGGTCAGCGAAGAAGATGCGAAAGCGCTGGAAGAGAAGCTCGCCAAGGGCGAGATGACGCTGGAGGACTTCCTGAACCAGCTCCGCTCGCTGCGCCGCATGGGCCCGATGAAGCAGTTGCTGGGGCTGCTGCCGGGGATTGGTTCGGCGCTCAAGAACATCAATATTGAAGACGAAAAGCTCGACCGCGTCGAGGGGATCATCCACTCGATGACGAAGGATGAACGCCGAAAGCCCGAGCTGCTGAACAACTCGCGCCGGCGGCGCATCGCCAAGGGCTCGGGGACAAGCGAGAACGAAGTGGCGGCCCTGGTGAAGCAGTTCACCACCATCAGCCAGCTTTCCAAGCAGATGGCGGGGATGTCGGCGCTCGACAAGATGAAGGCGGTGAAGCAGCTCGGGGCGGCGGGTCAGGGCCCGATGCTCCCCGGGATGGGTTCGTCGTTCTTGCGGAACAAGGGCACGAGCTACACCCCCAGCATCAAAGATCGGTTCAAGAAACGCAAGTAGGTTGGTATCAGCGTCAGTGGGGGAGTGGGGGAGTGGGGGGGAGGTGAGCCCTTCGGCCTTCTGCCGAGGGGCGCGGGTTGAAAACTCTCTTGGAGGCATCCATGCAGCAGAAGTCGCGGGATCGTTCGCTTCGGCGTTGGTTCGCGGGTGGCACGAAGAGCGGGGCGGCGGGCGCCGCGTTCGCTGTCGCGCTGGCCGCGGGTTTGAGTCTTTCGGCGTGCGCGATCGCGCAGCCGCCCGAGGGTGGCAATAGCAGCAGCACCGCCCCCGCCGGTGGAATGAGGCTGAGCGAGGGCAACGCCCGACCCGCCGCGAGTCCTGCGTCGATCCTCGACGGCGGCGTGCAGCAGAACCAAACCCTCGGCTATTACCGTCACCCGGCGCTCCGAGGCGAGACCATCGTCTTCGTCAGCGAGGGCGACATCTGGAAGGTCAGTACCGCCGGCGGCACCGCCACGCGACTGACCGCCCACGCGGGTGAAGAGTCGATGCCCGCCATCAGCCCCGACGGCAAGACCCTCGCCTTCGTCGCGAGTTACGAAGGACCCGCCGAGGTCTACACCATGCCCATGGAGGGCGGGTTGCCCGTCCGGCGCACGTGGGGTTGGCAGCGCGGCGGGTTCGTCGGCTGGACCCCCGACAACAAGCTGCTCTACTCCACGCGGCAGTTCGCGACGCTCCCCAGCTCGCAGACGGTCGTGCTCGACCTGAACACCGGCGCGACATCGATGGTCGAGCTCTACGAAGCCGACCAGGGCAGCTTCTCGGGCGACGGCAAGACGTTCTTCTTCACGCGTCTGCCATTCCAGGGTTCGCACACCAAGCGGTACAAAGGCGGGTTCATCCAGCAGCTCTGGAAGTTTGTTCCGGGCGCGGGCGATGCGACGCCGCTGACGACGGATTACGCGGGCACGAGCAAGGACGCGATGTGGTTTGAAGGTCGGGTGTACTTCCTGAGCGATCGCGACGGGGTGATGAACCTCTGGTCGATGAACGAGGAAGGCAAGGACCTCAAGCAGCACACGTTCCACAAGGAGTTCGACGCGGCGAACCCGGAGATGGACGCTGGGCGCGTGGTCTATTCGCACAAGGGCGACGTGCACGTGGTGGATGTGAAGACCAACGCCGACCGCGTGGTGAACATCACGCTGACGAGCGATCTGGATCAGCTCCGCGAGCGCTGGGTGAAGGAGCCGGTGCGGGCGATCTCCAGCGTGAGCGTCTCTCCGAACGGCGACCGCGTGGCGATCGTTTCGCGCGGGCGGGTGTATGTCGCCCCAGCGAAGGCCCGGCACGGGCGGTTTGTGGAACTCATGACCACGCCGGGCGTCCGCGGGCGCTCGGCGATCTTCACCCCCGACGGGCAGCGCGTGGTCTTCGCCAGCGACCGCTCGGGCGAGGTTGAGTACTGGTCGCTCCCGGCGCGCGGCGCACGCGAGGCCGGCGACGAGAAGTTGATCACCAGCGACGGCGAGATCCTCCGCTGGGAAGCCGTCATCAGCCCCGACGGCAAGCTGATGGCCCACAGCGACAAGAACCAGAAGCTCTACATCACCGAGCTCTCCACGGGTCAGACGACGAAGGTCTTCGACTCGCCGGTGGATCGCCCGTCGGATTACTCGTGGAGTCCGGATTCGCAGTGGCTGGTCTTCCAGGCGCAGGCCTCGAACATGGCCCAGCAGATCCAGCTCTATTCGCTGAAGGACAAGACGGTCACGCCGATCAGCAGCGACCGTTTCGAGAGCTTCAGCCCGGCGTTCAGCCCGGATGGGAAGTGGCTGTACTTCCTGTCGGATCGGAACATCCGCTCGACGGTGCCGAGCCCGTGGGGCCCGATGGCGCCCCAGCCGTACTTTGATGAGCGGACGAAGGTGTACGCGTTGGCGTTGAAGGCGGGCGAGCGGTCGCCCTGGCAGGCGAAGGACGAGCTCTTTGAAGCCAGCAAAGAGAAAGACAAAGAGAAAGACAAGGACAAGGACAAAGAGAAAGAGAAGAAGCCCGAGCCCGCGCCCGCGGAGGGCAAGGACGTCAAGCAGCCCCCGACCGAGCCGGCGAAGGAGCCCGCAAAGGAACCTTCAAAGGAACCCGCCAAGCCCGAAGAAGCCGACAAGGCCAAAGACGGCAAGGACGCGAAGGACTGGAAGGAAGCCAAAGACAACAAGGATGCTGGCAAAGACGGCAAGGACGCCAAGAAGGTCACCCCCGTGGTGATCGAAATGGAAGGCCTCGCCGACCGTTTGATCGAGGTCCCCATCGCCCCCGGCAACTACTCGCGCCTGAGCGTCACCGAGGGTGCGCTCTACTTCGGCGCAACCGGCGGCGTCAGTGAACGGGGCGACGGCGGCTTCACGCTCAAGGGCGTTGCCATCAGCAACGACAAGGTCGAGGTGAAGAACGTTGCCTCGGGCCTGCAGGCGTACGAGCTCAGCGGCGACAAGAAGAAGATCATGCTGTACACGGGCGATTCGATCTCGATCGTCGACGCCGCCCCGGCGCCGGCGGAAGTCGAGAAGGGCCGGGTCAGCCTCGACGCCTGGAGCATGAGTTACTCGCCCATGGCCGAGTACCGCCAGCTCTACACCGACGCGTGGCGGCTGCTGCGCGATTACTTCTACGCCACGAACATGCACGGCGTGGACTGGAACGCCATGCGGACCAAGTACGCCCCGCTCGTGGAACGCATCCGCTCCCGCGCCGAGCTGAACGACATCCTCGCTCAGCTCACCGGCGAGCTCTCCACCCTGCACCACTTCGTCCGCGGCGGCGACTTCCGTGAAGCACCCGACAACGTCGCCATCTCCTACCTGGGCTGTGAGTTCACCCGCGACGAGAAGCAGGGCGGCTGGGTCATCTCACGGATCTACAAGCACGACCCCGACGAGCCCAACAAGGCCGGCCCGCTGATGCGCCCGGGCATCGACGTGAAGGAAGGCGACGTCCTCACCGCCATCAACGGGCGCTCGACGCTCGAGGTGCCCCACCCCGCGGCCCTGCTGCGTGCAAAGGCCAACCAGCAGGTGCTCATCACCGTCAAACGCAACGCGGGCGAGGCGAAGGACTTCATCGTCCGACCCGTCAACGGCGGCGTGCAGGCCGACCTGCGCTACACCGATTGGGAGTTCTCACGCCGACGTGAGGTCGAGAAGCTCGGCGAGGGCAAGATCGGTTACGTCCACCTCCGCGCGATGGGCACCGAGAACATCAGCGAGTGGGCCCGCGGCTACTTCCCCGTCTACAACCGCGAAGGCCTGATCATCGACGTCCGCCGGAACAACGGCGGCAACATCGACTCGTGGATCCTCGGTCAGCTCCTCCGCAAGGCCTGGATGTACTGGAACCAGCGCGTGGGCGTTGCGCCCAACTGGAACATGCAGTACGCCTTCCGTGGGCACGTCGTGGTCATCTGCGACAGCTTCACCGCCTCCGACGGCGAGGCCTTCTCCGACGGCTTCCGCCGATTGGGCATCGGCAAGGTCATCGGCACCCGCACCTGGGGCGGCGAGGTCTGGCTCAGCAGCAGCAACGACCTCTCCGACGGCGGGCTCGCCAGCGCCGGAGAGTTCGGCGTCTTCAACCTCGACGGCATCTGGCTCGTCGAAGGCCACGGCGTCGATCCCGACATCGTCGTGGACAACCCGCCGCACGCGGCCTTCAAGGGCGAGGACGCGCAGCTCAAGGCCGCCGTCGAACATCTCAAGAAGCTCATGAAGGAGAAGCCCGTCCCGCCGGTGGTCACGCCCGCGCTGCCCGACAAGTCCGTCAAGACCGGCCCGGGCAAGAACGCCAAGTAAGCCGGGCTTCGACAGAGCCGTGAAGAAAACGAATCAGAAAACAAAGCCCCGGCACCTGTTCAAAGGGTGCCGGGGCTCTTTGTTTGATCGTTGATTCTTCGATGCTGATCTTCGAGTTGGAACGGGTTTAGCAGCCCAGGAAGAGGTTATTGAAGAAGCAGTTGTAATCGCCCTCGTTCACGCCGTTGTTCACGGCGTCGGGAAGGAAAGGCCCGAAGGGAAAGAGGGGTTCGCCGTTGTCATAGGCGATGTCGCACGAAGAACCGATGGCGAACCTGCCCTGACCAGCCCGCAAGAAGAAGCCGTCGGCGGCGAAGAAGGCGTTGTAGTCGCCCTCGTTCACACCCGTGTTCGTGCAGCCCGAGGTCGGGTTGAGCGGGATGCCGTTGTCACAGGCGATGTCGGCGGGCTGGCACCGCGGCGGCTGGAGGAGATCGTGCCGGTGCATTGGGAGCTGGGTGATGTTCATCGAAGCCGTGTCACCACCGATGACGGTGCCCAGAGGGATCTGTTCCGAGGCCATGATGGGCACGCGTGAGCGAAGATCGGGGACGCCGAAGTTCGTCGAGCCGTTGCCGCCGAAGCTTGTTCCGAGCAGTGCGAACAGCGCGAAGGTGCTGGACTGAATGGTCACCAGTCGCCCGTCGCAGGGGATGTACCCGTCCGGCACAAAGTTGCCCGCGAAGGCGACGATCTCACCGACGTACCCGTCTTCATCGGTCATGCCCGTGGAGGAAGGAAAGAGCCCGAACTGCGCGATGCAGTACGTCACCGCGAGTGTGGGTTGGTTGTTCTCAAATGGCTGCCCGCCGCCGGAGATCCCGGTGGACGCCCCGGAAGAAGAGAAGTGGTTGTGCGGCGCCATGTTCGCAACCTGCAGAATGGTACTCTCGGCGCCGTAGCTCTCGCCCATGAACCGTGAAGCGCGGCCATTCAGCGGCGTGGTGATCGTGTACCCGCTGAGCGCACGCCCGCGCGTATCAGGGAGGTTGAACGCAGTGACGCCGTTGCCGCCGAAGTTCGTCGCGACAATCGAGTACATCGCCTGATTGGAGTTGACCAGCCTGCTGGTACCAACCGCCGGAACCAGCGAGTTGACCGTCGGCGTGGCGCTCGTGAAGAAGATCTGCCCGATCCAAGGCGACACCGGGCTCACCGGGAATCCGCTCCCTCCGCTGCGAGAAGGGAAGAGGCCGGACTGCGCGATGCTCACGTGCAGAGCGAGCGAATCCTGTCGATTGTTGAAGGGCACGCCAAAGCCCCACGGTGCGGTATTGGTGCTGCCGAAGGTGTGCGTGTGCTCCGGCAGATTGCTGGCGGTGAGAACAGGAGAGCTGTTGCCATAGAACCCGCCTCGCGTGAGGTCGCTCAATCCGGGGCCTTGCCCCTCACCAACGGGCGTGCGCCCGCGAAGGTCGGGGATGTTGAACGCCGTGGAGTTGCCGCCGTAGGTGTTGCCGATCTCCGCGTAGAGCGCTGCGTTGTTCGCCACCGTAAGCGAACGACCGTCGGGGGGCATCCACCCGCCGGAAGTCAGTTCGCTCCACCGGCTGGGGCTGTACGCGAACATGCGGATCGGCACGCCCATCCCAAAGATGCCCTCATTTTGAATCGCAAAGTGCAACGCCAGCGAGGGCTGCATGTTCTGAATCGGAAGCGGATTCGGCGAACCCGTGAAAGTGGTCAACTGCGCATAGCCCGGAGCGGCCGCCATCAACCCGACGCACGCCGCGAGTATCGCCGCCCCGGCGATCCCTCGACCGATCGATCGGCGATCACCCTCAAAGCCACTACCGTCAGTGTCCCGCACGATGTTCTGCCGCATGAATCGCTCCAAGGACGAGTGACCGCCGGTTCACGTCGACCGCGCGATCGCCCAGTTCAACCAGTGTAAACGCCGGCCCCCGAAAGACCACCATCCCCAGTTCAAACCCGGGGACTTCGTGCGAAACGTGCACGGATCGATCACGCTGGCATCGACCAGAATCCCCCAGCTTACCAACGCACGCACACCACCGACCGGCCAAACCGCCCGCGGATCACGCCATGCCTTCGAGCATCATCATCGATAAGCGAATCAGTTCTGCAGGCAACCCAGGAAGAAGTTGTTGAAGAAGCAGTTGTAATCACCCTCGTTCACCCCGTTGTTCGCGGCGTTGGGGATCACCGGCCCGAACGGCGGCAGCGGATCGCCCGAGTCGTACGCGATGTCCCACGACGTTCCCACAGCCGCCAACCCCAGAGAGGACTGATCGAAGAACCCGTTCGAAGCGAAGAACGCGTTGTAGTCGCCCTCGTTCACCCCGTTGTTCGGGAAAGAAACGAAGAAAGTTGGGTCAAAGGTCCACCCGATGTCGTAGGCAATATCCGCCGGTTGACACCCCGCCTCGGCGAAGTCGTGCGCGTGCCGGGGCATCGTGGTAATCCCCAGCGTGACCTGCTCACGCCCGCCGACACTGCCCAGCGGCAGTGTTTCGCTGGCCATCACCGGCACCCGCGAACGAAGATCCGGCACGGCAAAGGTCGTTTGCCCGTCGCCACCGAAGGTTGTACCGATCAACGAGAACAGCGACTCATACTGCGCGATCGACAGCAAACGACCGTCACACGGGAAGTACCCATCCGGGGCGAAGTTCCCCGCGAAAGCGATCACCTCGCCGATGTACGCGCTGCTCGCACTCATCGAAGACCCGGACGTAGGGTACGTGCCCGTATACGCGATGCAGTACGTGATGGCTGTCTGCGGCCCGACGTTCTCAAACGGCACCGCCGACCCCACCGACGATGTCGTCATGCTCGTCCGCATCGTGTGATTGTGCGGCGGCAGGTTCGCCGGCGACAGCGTGATCTTCTCCGACCCGTACCGCGAACCCAAAGCCCGCGGCGTCAGGCCCGCGGGCACCGTCGTGTTGAACGACTGCCCCGCCAGCGATCGCCCACGCGCTTCGGGAATGATGAACCGCGTCTGCGGCGAGTTCGGCACGCCGTACAACGTCCCGATGATCGAGTACAGCGCCGTGTTCGAGTTGATGTTCAACTCCGTCCCGCGCGCATGCAGATACCCCGCGTTCGGCGCGCTGACGCTCAGGAACTGGAACTGACCGATCAATGGCTGCGCGGGCGTTGCCATCGTCGGGTTTGGCATTCCCGCTTGCGACGGGTATGACCCCGTGTTCATCACCACGACGTTCAAGCCATAACTCGGTGCGCGGTTGTTGAACGGCTGCCCACCGCCGACGCTGCTCGATGTCTGCTGCCCCAGCGTGTGCGTGTGCGCGGGAAGGTTCGCCTCCGTCAGCGTGACCCGCTCAACCCCGAAAGTGTCTCCCCGGGCGGTGATCTCCAGCCCGGGCCCGGCACCATCTCCAACGATCGACTTGCTGCGAACGTCGGGAATCCTGAACTGCCCGGCACCGGGGCTCCCGTACGACGCGTTGAGCTGTTGAAAGAGCGTCGGGTGAGCCTGTGAGCTGAGCGTCCGCCCATCCGGGGGCATCCAGGCGGCATAAGGCTCGGGGAAGCCCGACCAGTCGTACCGCCACGTCCCCCCCGAAGGCCCAAAGGCGAACATCCGCACGGGAACGCCCAGCCCCGTTGGCCCGTCCACCTGAAGCGCGAAGTTCAACGCGAGAAACGGCTCGCGTGAATCGAACTGCGCGTCCAGAACGCCGTTGATGTTGGAAGCAAACTGTCCCGCCGCCGGGCGAGCGACGCCCATGCTGAACACGAGACCCGCGATGGCCACCGAAAGGGACCGCCCCCAAACGACCGAACGCTGTGTACCCATGAGAATCACCCTCGAGACAAGACCACCAAAGCACTCCGCCGACGGATCGACCCGCCCGCACCTCCAAACTGTACACGCCGCGGGCGCTTCGACCCTGCAAACCAGCCGAAGAATCCGCTGTTTCCACGCCAAAACTGCCCGCTTTACCACCGTCCATCCGCTCCGAAACCTCGCGAACTGCCGCCCATCAGATCCGTGAATCAGGCTCTCGGACCTGCCGATCCAGCCTGCACGCGCCCGTTGTGCCGCTCTGGACCCCCGACGCTCGTTCCTCCTGCCCCAGTTCCCAACCCGCCCTGACCCAGCTACCCTCTGGTCCTATGGCCATCCGTCGTGAAGATGTTCTGCTCGTCAAGGCTCCGGACATGAACCGGCGCGAGTCCGTCTATCTCCCTGAAGTCTTCAAAGGCTTCGGGACCACGATGCGACACTTCTTCACCAGCTTCGGCGGCGGCAAAACCAGCCGCACCATGCAATACCCCGAACAACGCCGCGAGCACCTCCCCGTTGAGAAGGGCGGGCTCGAGGTCAAGAACTTCCGCGGGGTGCACCGCCTCAACCGCGACGAAAAAGGGCGGGTCAAGTGCGTCGCCTGCATGATGTGCCCGACCATCTGCCCCGCCAAGTGCATCCACATCACCGCGGGCGAATCCCCCTGGGACGACCGCGAGAAGTACCCCGTCAAGTTCGAGATCGACGAGCTCCGCTGCATCTACTGCGGCATGTGCGAAGAGGCCTGCCCCGTCGACGCCATCGAACTCACCCCCGAGTACGACATCGTCGGGCTCACGCGCCAGGAAATGATCTTCGACAAGGAAAAGCTCCTGCACGTCTACGACGTGACCATCAGCAAGAAGCCGATGTGAGCCTCAGGCCGACAGCGATCAGCCCCGAGCGGCGAGCCCGGCAACCGTGAGTACATTTCAAGCGACCGTTCGCACGCGCTGAGTCACGAGACTTCGCCGATCAGTACACTAACTTCATGCGCACACCCGCTCGTTCGAACGCACGGCTGGTCGTTCTTTCGTGCATCATCTTCGCCGCCGCCCTCCCGGCGTGTTCGAATCAAACCGAAAACGCCGCCGCCCCGCGCGGTGATTCGCTGGTCATCCCTGAACCCGCGGCCCAACCCACCGACTTCGACGCGCTCGTCGATCACCGCTGGTCGGGCACGCTGACGTACCTCGACTACACCTCCGCGAAGAACACCACCATCCGCTCCACGCTCCGCGTCCGCACCGCCAAACCCGCCAGCGGCACCTGGACCATCGCCATCGGTTACGACGACGAGCCCCACGCCGACGCCGCCAGCGAGCTGCGACTCACCGACAACGGCACCGCGATCAAGAACGGCGACACCGTCGAGCGCGTCATCTCCCGCGCACAATCACCCCAGGCCATCGAGATCGTCACCGAGCACCTCGGCAAAGACGACAACAAGCCCGCAACCATCCGCAAGACCTACCGCATCGGCGAGAACGCCTTCTCGATCACCAAGCACGTGAAGTTCGCCGGCGCCGACTTCATCCAACGCCACGAATACCGCTGGACGCGCTGAAGCGCTTGCCCGACGAATCGCTCACTTCGCCGCCGGCTCGCCCTTCGTCCCGGGCACCACGCCCGCGGGCTGCCACGACTGGTCGCCCTTCTCCTTCGTCGGCACCGGCTGAATGACCGCCGAACGCAAATCCCCCTGCGGATCCCACCCGCCGCCGAGGGCGGTGTTGAGCGTGATGAAGTTCGCCGCGACGGTCCCCTCGCTCTGCATGAGCGAATCCTGCAGCAGGAACAACTGCCGCTGTGCGTCGAGCACCGCGTTGAAGTCCGTCAGGCCCTGCTTGTAGAGCTCGGTGGACAGTTCAACCGAGCGCAGCCCCGCCGTGACGGCATCTTTCAGCGAACCGCGCCGAACCTTTTCGTTCGTGTACGAGACCAGCGCGTTCTCAACCTCCACAAACGCCGAGAGCACCGCACGCTCGTAGCGAACGAGGATCTGCTCAGTCGCGGCTCCCTGCGCCGTGATGTTCGAGCGGATGCGCCCGTAATCGAAGATGTTCCACGATACAGAAGGCCCAACGCCGTACGTCACGCTGCTGGCGTCAAAGAGCGTAGCGATCTTGCTGGCGTTCCAGCCCACGCTTCCGCCCAGGGTGATGCGCGGGTAGAGGTCCGCGGTTGCCACACCGATGCGTGCGGTCTGGGCCGCGAGCTGCCGCTCGATCGACCGCAGATCGGGGCGGCGTTTGAGCAGTTCGCTGGGCACGCCCGCGTCGACCGTGCCGCCGGGGGTGGGGATCATCCCGGGCGTGGAGAGTTCGCCGATCAGCGCCCCGGGCGACTGTCCCGTCAGGAGGCCCAAACGGTGGATCGACGCGCGCACCGTGCTCTGCAGCGAGGGGATCGCCGAGCGCGTGGTCTCGACGTTCGCGCGAGCGCGAACAACGTCCAGCTCGCTGGTCAGCCCCGCGTCGAAGCGCGACTTGCTCAGCGCCAGCGTCTCTTCCTGCGTCTTGAGGTTCCCCAGCGTGATCTCCAGGCGCTGCTGGTTCGTGCGAAGCTCCGCGTAGTTGCGTGCGACCTCGCCCGTCAGCACCACCAGCACGTCGCGGGCTTCAAACTCGGCGCTCTGCAGATCGCCCTCCGCCGCCTCAACCCCGCGGCGGACGCGTCCGAAGAATTCCAGCTCCCACGACGACTCGAACCCCGCGCTCCACGAGTTGTACGCGTCACCCGATCGTCCGATGCCGCCCGCGTTGCCAAGCCCCGCGCCGACGTTGGGCGAATCTTCACGCCGCTGATACCCGCCCGTGGCGTCGATGGTCGGCAGCAAACCGCTCGCCGCCCCTTGCCGCAGCGCCCGCACCTGCTTCACCCGCGCTTCCGCGAGCTTCAGGTCCAGGTTCCCGCGCAGCGCCAGCTCCATCACCTTGTCGAGCTGCGCGTCGTTAAACTGTTTCCACCAAGTGCTCAGCGCCGTGCTCGCAGAATCCGAGGCCTTCTTTGCTTCGCCCTGCGCGTCGATCCACTTCTCCGGCGCGTTGATCGTCGGCTCCTGATAGTTCGGGCCAACCGTGCACCCAGCCAGCACCATGAGCATCCCAGCGGAAAGCCCGCCGGCAACAACCGTCAACGACCGCACACGCCGATCCATGTTTCCACGCCGCATGGTTTGCACCTTTATTGACCACAAGACTTCAACCGGACCAACCAACACACGCACACACAATCAAAGACTTCGCGAATCCCCACGGTCACAACCAACCGGAATCTTCATCCCACCGGAGTAGAAACGTTCTTCTCGCCCGCGTCCGACTTCTTCACGCCCGATTCGCGCTCGTTCGGGACGGAAGTGCCGTTCGTGCTGCTGGAGGCACCCGTGGCGCTGACGCCCGTCGCGTCGATCCGCACGTCCACCTGCTGCCCGACATACGCGTTCAGCGCCGACTTCGGAAAGCTGTAGACCACCTGCAGCACGCGCGTATCCACACGCTCGGTGCTGTCGCCCGTCAACGACCGCTTGGGGATCACGAACGGCTCGATCCGAACGAAGCTCGTGTTATCCGTAGCGATCTGCGGGTTGCCACGCAGCGAGACCCGCGCCTTCGCACCCGAGCGCACCCGCCACGCGTCGTTCTCGTCAACGTCGATCCGCACGTGCAGCACATCCGTATTCCCCACCAGCATCAGCGGCGTGCTCAGCGCCCCCGCCTGCGCATACTCGCCCAAGCGCGTGTTCACCTGCAACACCTCGCCGTTGATCGGGCTGCGCACCACCAGGCGATCCAGCTCGGTCTGCGTCGCCGCCACGTTCGCCTCCGCCTGCGTCACGCCCGCTCGCGCCTGCGCGAGCTGCGCCTCCGCAACCGCGATGTCCTGCGACCACGCGCCCGCGAGGAGCTGTTCAAAGCTCGCTTGCGCTTCTTGAAGCCGAGCGTTGGCCGTCAAAACCGCGTTCTGCCGCCGCGTCCATTCCTCTTTCACAATCGCCCGCTTGTCCGCCACCGCGTCCATCAGGGCCAGCACTTCCTTCGCATCCTCAAGCTGCGCCTTGGCAACGTCCACCCGCGCCTTCGCCGGCGGCACGTCCTCTTTCCGCGGCTGCTGCTTCAGCCGATCCACCTGCGCCTGCGCGATCAATGCCTGCGACCGCGCAATCTCCAGCGCCGCCTTCCGCGTCGCCAGCTCGCTCCGCAGCGTGCGATCATCGATCCGCATCAGCGGATCACCCGCCTTCACCTTCGCCCCCGCCTCAACAAAGACCTCGCTGACGATCCCCGCGATGTTCGTCCCCACCGCGATGTTCCGAGTGCTCGCCTCGATAATCCCCGACCCCGCAACCGAATCCGCGTAAGGCGACCGCGCAGGCTCCGCGATCGGCTTGGGCCTCGGCTTCTCCTGCGACTGGCTCATCACCGTCTGCACCGCGAACGCAAACCCCGCCACCGCAAGCAACGGCACAATCATCGATCGAAACATGCCAGGCTCCTTTGCTCAAACGTGTTCCAAGTTCAGTTTCAAACCACGCCCCGAATCACACACGCCCACACACACCCGCCCGCCAATCCGTCTCCCTCACTTCGCCGAGCCGATGTTCATCTCCTCCGGCGTCTGGATGCTCTTCACCTCGCCGTCGTCCAGCTTCGCGATCCGGTCCGCGAACCCGAAAATACGTGCGTCGTGCGTCACGATCACCAGCGCCCGATCGTCCTTGAGCGCCACGTTCTTCAGAAGCCGCATAATCACGTGCCCCGTCTCATGGTCCAGCGCACTCGTCGGCTCGTCACAGACAATCAGCCGCGGCTCGTGCACCAGCGCCCGCGCAATCGCCACACGCTGCTGCTGACCGCCCGAAAGCTGGCTGGGCAGGCTCTTGTACCGCTCGCCGAGCCCAACCTTCTCCAGCATCTCCCTGCCCTTCTTCACCGCCGCCGACCGCCCCTCGCCCAGGATCATCAGCGGCACCGCGACGTTCTCCGCCGCCGTGAGCGTCGGGATGAGGTTGAAGGCCTGAAAGACGAACCCCACGTTGCTGCCGCGGAACTTCGTCTTCGCCGAGGCCGACATCGTGTTGAAGTCGACCCCGAAGACCGTGCACTCGCCGGCGTCGCGATCAAGAATCCCCGCGATGACCGAGATCAGCGTGGTCTTGCCGCAACCCGACGGGCCCACGAGCATCATCAGCTCGCCGGTGGCGATATCGAGATCGATCCCGCGGAGGGCCGTGACCTTCGCCCCGCCGGCGCCGTAGGTCTTGGTGACGCTCTTGCAGTGCACCGCGAGCTTCCGCGTGGCGTTCTGCCCGTTCGTCGTCGCTGCTGTTGCTGCCGCCGAAGTTGTCACCATGGTTCAATCCGCCGTTTCAGGAACAAACACACACACACATCCAACCCGCTCGCACACGCCCGCACGCTCGTTTCATTCCGCCGCGACTCAAGACCGGAAGACCACCGCCGGCTCAAGCTGAATCACCCGTCGAATGCTGATCAGCGCCGCGATCAGACAGCAGACCACAATCGCCACCCCCGCAAACACCGGCACCTGCCAGGGCATTCTGAACGCCAGCCCCGCTTCGCCCACAATCTTGCCCAGGTAACTCCCCGCGCCAAGCCCAAGCCCATACCCCAGCACCGCCACCACCATCGCCTGCGCCAGCACCATCCCCACCAGCTTCATGTTCGAAGCGCCCATCGCCTTCAGCGTGCCGTAGTACCGCAGGTTGTCCAGCGTGAAGTTGTACAGCATCTGCCCCGCCACCAGCGTCCCGACCACAAACCCAAGGAAGACCGCCAGACCGAAGTTCACGAGAATCCCCGTCTCGTTGAGGATGTAGTCCGCGGTGATCTGCTCGAACTCGTCCCCCGTCCGCGCCCGCAGGCCCGTTGCGCTCTCGATCTCCGCCCGCGCCTGCTCCAGGTCCGTCCCCGGCTTGAGCTTCACCATCACATAGTTCATCAGCTTCCGCTCACGCGGGGCATACTGCAATCCCCGCGTGTACGTCGTGTAGACCACCGGCTCCCAGAAAAAGCTCTTCTCCGCGCTATACGTCCCCACGATCACCGCGTCCTGATCGTTGATGCTCATCACATCCCCGACACGCAAGCCGCGGTCCCCGCCACGCTTCATCTTGAACTTCGTCTCAAGCTCGTCGTCCTTCACCAGGACCGCCTTGTCGATCCGCAGATCCTTCATCTCCCCCTTCACCATCCCCGGCGGCCCACCAATCAACGTCGCATCGTCGATCCCGATCAGGATCACCACCTTCCGCGTGCCGTCCGGCAGCCGGGCCTTCAAAAACCCCTGGTACATCGGCACCGCCCAGTCCACCCCGCTGATCCCGCGTACACGCAAAAGCGTGTTGTCGCTGATCGGCAGGCTGTCCTGGCTGAACCGCACCTGATCGTCCATCACCCACAGGTCCGCCACCCCCGTATCGCGGATGAACGAACCCGTCTGGTGCGCAAGCCCCACCAGGATCGACGCCTGCTGCACGATCAAAAGCGCCGCGAAGGCGATCCCCAGCAGCAGCCCTGTGTACTTCAGCCGATCCCCCATGAGCATCTTCATCGCCGTACGAATCACAGAAGCCCCTCCTCTCGCAATCGCGCCTTCACCTTGTCAAGATGCCCCGGGTCCTTCAGCATCCCCCGCAGAGCCACATCCAGCATCGTCTCGATCCGCTTCTCCCGCGGCGCCAGGTTCAGCCACGGGTCGTTGCTGTGCGTGATCTCAATCGCCGTGACGCCGTGCACCGCCGCCCAGAACGTCTGCGTCACAAGCTCCACCTCGCCGACGTTCATCCGCATCACCCCAAGCTCCAACGCCTGCTGCACCGTGACGCGGAAGAACGCGTACCCGTCCTGGTCCGGGTCGTTCATCTTCTTCAGCTCTTCCTCCGGGATCGGCACCTCCGCCGGGTGCGGCGTCATGAACATCAGCCGATACTGGTTCGTGTGCTCGATCCCAAACCGGATGTACGTCGCCCCCATCATGTAGATCCGCGCCAGCGGACAATCGATGTTCGCCAGCTTCAGCGTCTCCGCCGTCAGCGCCCCAAAGTCCCGTCGGCAGATCTCCTGCATCAGCTCCGCCTTGTCGCGGAAGTGCACATACAACGCCGCCGGGGTGTAGTCGATCGCCTCCGCGATCTTCCGCATCGACACCGCCTCGTACCCCTCGCGCACAAACAGATCGCGAGCCGCGCTCAGGATCAACTCCTGAACTTCCATCTTCTCCCGTGCTCGCCGATCCTCTGGAGGCATGCTTCGCTCGCGTACGTTCTCGCTCGATTCACCCGCTCAAGCCAACCCCACTGGAACCTTCCGATCCAACCGCCACTTCAAACGCTTGTTCGGAATGTTGTTTAGAGACTAAACACCATTCACTGAAAGAACGGCGTAAGCCTACCGCACATTGATCGTTGGTCAATACAAAACGTGTGAAACCCGACATCCACCCGTCACAAACCACCCAAATAGGTGAAAAACCGACCGCCAGCCCCACGTTGAGTCGGTGAACGCAACAATAGTTCGTAAAAAAGTAGGTATTTCAGACGGCCGTTGGTCGTTCAATCAACCCTTGAACACGATCGCCGGCTCGAGCCTGATCACCTTGATGATGCTCAGCAAGCTCGCCAGGATGCAGATCACCACGATGGCGCACCCGGTGATCACGAGCGTCTCGGGCAGAAGCCGGAAGGCCAGCTCCGAGTTCTTGCTGATGATCGCGAACGTCGAGGCGATGCCGACACCCAGGCCATAGCCGATCACACCCACGACCATCGCCTGCAGCACGATCATGCCGAGCAGTCGCGTGTTGCTGGCGCCCATGGCCTTGAGCGCACCGAAGTGCCGAAGGTTGTCGAGCGTGAAGTTGTAGAACGTCTGCCCCGCGACCGCCGTTCCGACAATGAAGCCCAGCAGCACCGAAATCCCGAAGTTGATCGGGATCCCCGTGAAGCGGATGAAGTACCAATAGGTCTTCTCCGCGAAGGCCCAGCTCCCGAGCGCTTCCAGCCCGGTCTCGGCCTTGATGCGTGCCGAGAGCTGATCGACGTTCTGCCCTTCTTCCGCCTTGACCAGGATAAAGCTCAGCAGCTTACGTTCACGCGGGGCATACTGCGTCGCCCGCGTGTACGTCGTGTAAATCACCGGCTGGCTCTGGAACGTTCTGCTGACTTTGCAGATCCCCACCACCACCGCGCGCCGGTCGTTCAGCTCCAGCGTGTCGCCGATCTTCAGCGGCTCAGGGAGCGAACCGGGGATCGGCAGCCCGTTCTCATCCACCGGCCGCCGCGCCAGCCGCGTGCTGGCACCCACCACGTCGACGATCACCCCTTCGCTCTTGCGCAGATCCGCCAGCGATCCCTGCACCATCTCCGCCGGCCCGCCGATGAGCGTCGCGTCGTCGATCCCGATCACGTTGCACGTCTGGAACTGCCCGTTCTCCAATCGCGCCTTGATCAACCCCTTGTACAGCGGCATCGCCCACTGCACGCCCTCCACCCCGCGCACCCGCAGCAGCATCGTGTCCTGCAAGGGCTTGATGTCGTCGATGAACTGCACCTTGTTGTCCATCACCCAGATGTCCGGCTGCGTCGTATCGCTGATGAACCCGAACGTCCGCGTCATGATTCCCACAAAGATCGAAGCCTGCTGCGTGATGAGCATCGCCGCGAAGGTGATCCCGAAGATGATCCCGAAGTACTTCGCGCGATCCCCCATCAGCATTTTGATCGCCACCGAGTTCATGCACGCACGCCTTCCAACACCCCGAAGCCCCGTTGCCCCGCGTCATCTCGCGGGCCGCTCGCTCACGCGGATGATTCTTGCACCCCAATCACGCATCGAACACCCCGGGCCTGTGGTTTTACAGACCTTGCAGCAGAGCCAGCCTTGCTTACCAAGAAAACCCCGGGCGCGTGACGCGCCGAACTCAGCGCCCCGCGAACTGCTCACGCCAGGGCACGCTCTCCCCGCGCTCCAGCTTCCCGCGGATGTGCTTTAACCCCGCGATCTGCGTCTCGGCGATATACGCCGCCACACCCAGTAACGCTTCGCGGTCGTACTTCATCTGAGGCATCAGCCTGAGGATGATCTGGTGATGGTTGAGATACCCCAAACCCTGCGCCAGGATGCACAGCGTGCAGTGCATCAACTCTTCCTCGCTTGCCGCGGGCCCAAGAATCCCCTTGCAGATCTCCACCAGCCTCCGGAAGTTTACGGAGATGCCCGAGAGAATCGTCGTATCGAGCGCGGGCGAAGGTTCAAGAAGCTCGCGCGCCAGCAGCCGCATGGGCCACATCGGTCTCGACGAATCCTCCAGCAGACGCAGCAGCCACATCCGGACATACTCGCGGAGCTGATCCTCGGGCGATTGCATCCCCGCGCCCGCCGTCGCGAGCGGGTACCGCGCGTTTGTCTCGCGGTGCGCGTGGATCAACGCTTCGCGGTAGAGCGAGGCCTTATCGCCGAAGTGGTAGTTGATCGCCGCGAGATTCGCCCCCGCACGCTGCACAATCTCGCGAACCGTCGCCCCCTCAAACCCTCGGAGCGAAAAGACCTCGCCCGCAGCGGCGATCAACCGTTCACGAGTGGACGGTTCATGCACAGAAATGTCGGGGTTGACGTTTGTCCTTGTCACGACAAATCCTAGGTACGCCCTCTGTTTCCCCCGGTTTCAAACAAGCGTATTGAAACCGGCTTTTTGCCTCGAAAAACTCGATCGCAACAACAGATATCATGAAGGAGGAGATAAAAATGGCCAATATGGCTGCTTTTTGAAGGCGGCTTCGACGATTGCCAGAAATTAGGGGGAACCCGGGTTTTGACCTCGGATCTGTTTCATCATCCCGCGGAGCTTCGCCAGGTTCGCCTTCGACCCCTTCCCGGGAGATTTGGGGGGGCTGGTCTTTCCCTGGTCAGGGCCCTTCGCGGGCGTGATTCCGCTGCCGCCGGCGTCGAGTAACCCGGGCCGCCGTGGAATGGCTTGGGCCTTCGCGGGCTTCGCCTGCGCAGGGGCTTCACTCCGGCTCGTCAGCCCGTGGGCTTCGCCTTCGTCGTGGCGTTCGCTCGCGCGTTCGGAGCCTTGGTTCCCCACCGCCGGGCCCTTTGGACGCTGAGCCGAAGCATCCAGCGAGCGATCATCACCGTGCTGCACGTTCAACGTCGGCTTGATGATCGCGGGTGATGGGATGCCGCCGATTCTCTGCGATGGGCTCGATTGCGGAAAGCCCAGACGCTTGCGCAGCACCGCGAGCAGTGTCGCGGGCGCCAGCGTCTGCGGGTTGTCGGGTCGGAAGTAGACCTCGGGCAGTTCGCTCGGCGCACGCGTGGGCAACGCACTGACCCGCCCCGCGGCTCCGTGAAACCGCGCCACCACCGCCGGCTGGTCGATGGTCCGCACGATCAGGTCGCGTTCTTTCACCGTGACCGTCCGCACGCCCAGCAAGCGTGCGCCGATCCGCACCTCCGCCAGTTGCAAGAGTCGTTCGCACGGCGGGGGAATCTCGCCGTAGGCGCTGGTCAGGTCGGCGCGGACGCGCTGGAGTTCGTCGGGGTTGCTCGCCAGTGCGATGCGCCGGTACGCCTCGAGCCTTCGAATATCCGAGGGGATGTAGGGCTTGGGGATGCAGCCCACCACGCCGATCTCGATGCTCGTTTCGCTCGGGGTGGTGGTGACCTCGTTGCGTAGCTCCTTCACCGCGCGGTCGAGGAGCTGGCAGTACATGTCGTAGCCCACCGCGTGGATGTGCCCGCTCTGCTCGGGGCCCAGGATGTTCCCCGCGCCGCGGATCTCCAGGTCGCGCATCGCGATCTTGAACCCCGCGCCGAGCATCGAGTATTCCTCGATCGCCTTCAGGCGCTTCTTCGCCGGCTCGCGCACCGGTCGTTCCTTGGGCAGCAGCAGATAGCAGTACCCGCGGTGCTTGCCACGCCCCACGCGCCCGCGGAGCTGGTGCAGCTCCGCAAGACCGAACCGGTCGGCGTCGTTGATGATGATCGTGTTCGCGGTGGGGATATCGATCCCGCTCTCGATGATCGTCGTGCACACCAGAATGTCGGCCTGCCTCCGCATGAACGTCAGCATGACCTTTTCAAGCTCGCCGTCGGGCATCTGCCCGTGCCCGATGACGATCCGCGCGTTGGGTGCAAGGCGCTGCACGTCGCTGGCGAAGGACTGGATGTTGTGCACGCGGTTGTGCACGAAGAAGACCTGCCCGTCACGGGCCAGCTCGCGCGCGATGATCTGCTTCAGGCGGATCTCGTTGAACGGCGCCACCTCCGTCACCACCGCGCGCCGGTCGGCCGGCGCTGTCGCCAGCGACGAGATATCGCGCAGGCCCAGCATGCTCATGTGCAGCGTGCGCGGGATGGGCGTGGCGCTGAGCGTCAGCACGTCGACGGTCATACGCAGCGCCAGCAGCTTCTCCTTGTGCTCGACGCCGAAGCGTTGCTCTTCGTCGATGATGACCAAGCCCAGGTCGGCGAAGCGCACGTCCTTGCTCAGCAGGCGGTGCGTGCCGACGACAATGTCCACGTCGCCCGTCTGCACGAGTTCGAGGGTTTCGCGGATCTCCTTGTCGGTCTTGAATCGCGAAAGGCTCGCCACGCGGAAGGGGTAGTCCTTCATGCGCGAGGCGAAGGTGCGTTCGTGCTGCTCCGCCAGCACAGTCGTCGGCACCAGCACCGCGACCTGCTTCCCGTGCTCCACGGCTTTGAACGCCGCACGGATCGCCATCTCGGTCTTGCCGTAGCCCACGTCGCCGCAGAGCAGACGGTCCATGGGCCGCGGCGAGGTCATGTCCTTCTTGATCTCTTGCAGCGCGGCGAGCTGGTCCTCCGTCTCCTCGTACGGGAACTCGTCCTCGAAGGCCTTCTGCCAGGGCGTGTCGACCGGGAACTTGATCCCCGGCATCGCCTCGCGCCCCGCGCGCACACGCAGCAACGCCGCGGCGAGGTCCTTCACGCTCTCTTTGACGCGCTCTTTCTGATTCTGCCAGCGCTGCCCGCCCAGCGTGCTGAGCTGCGGCTTGCCGCGGAACCCGCCGATGTACTTCTGCACCTGGTCGGCGTTCATGCACGGCACGTGCAGCTTCGCGCCGCCGTCGAACTCCAGCGAGATGAACTCCGCCACGTCGTCGGCGTTCGGATCGGGCTCGCTGGTGATATCGCTGTCGCGCGCGGTACGTCGCGCGGGCTGCTGCCCCGGATCGCGCAAGCGTTCTTCGAGCGTGCGCTGCGTCTGGCGGACCTTCATGAACTTCAGACCGGTGAAAAGGGCGATGCCGTGCTCGTTGTGCACGACGTAATCGCCGATCTGCAGGTCGAGGAAGGTGTCCATCGCGCGCCCGGCACGCAGTCGCGCCGAGTGCCGCCCGCCGCTGGCGCGACGCCGAACCGTGAAGCGGTGCAGCAGCTCGCCGTAGGGAATCAGCAGCGTCGGGGGCAGGCCCGAAGCGCCGCCGACGTTTGCGCGGTCCGCCGACTCGTCAATGACAAACCCGCCCGAAAGGAACGCGACGACGGATTCGACCGCATGCCCGTTCGGTTTGCTGTTCTTGCCGCCACCGCTCGCGTGCTCGCGGAGCAGTTCGTGCAGGCGCGATTCTTCCGCGGGGTTCTGGCAGAAGACCATCACGCGCAGCGGCGGGCCCATCGCCACCTCGTCGCTCCCCGCCGAGCCGGTGGATGCCAGGCTCGTGAGCTGTCCCACCGCCTTCGCCGCGTCGTCCTCCAGCACCGGCGGCTGACTCACGGGCAGCTCGATCACCGCGTCGCGTTCGCCCGCGGCGTACTGCCCGATCGCCGTCACTTCGATCACGCCGGCGCAGTGCTTCTGTACTGACTGAAAGACGGCGGGCGGAGCGAAGATCCCGCGCGCGTCGGTTGCGCGCTCAAAGTACCCGCGGGCCTGCTCGGTGATCTCCATCACCTCGCTGAGCACCGCGACCGTCCCGCTCGGGAGCAGCTCCGCAAGGCTCACGCCCGGGTCGGTGGCTTGCTTTTCGAGCACCGTGTTGACGCTGGCGCAGACGAGCCGCACGCCGGTGAGCGAGCGGTCGGCTCCCATGGTGTCGGGGTCGATCTCGGTGATGCGTTCGATCTCTGAGCCGAAGAAATCCAGTCGCACCGGCGCGCCGCCGCTGAGCAGGCCCGGCTCGCTGGCATCGCCCGCGCCAGGGTCGCCCGGCGGGAAGATGTCGAGGATCCCGCCGCGGAGGGCGTAGTCGCCCGGCTCTTGCACCGCGTCGGTGCGGGTGTACCCCGCGGTCGCAAGCCAATCGACCACACGCTTGATGCCCGGCGACTCGCCCTTGCGCAGCGTGAGCATCGCGCTGCTCAGGCGGTTCTGCGAGGGCACGCTCTGCATCAGCGCCTGGATCGGCGCGATCACCACGCGCCCGCGCTCGGCGGCCGTGTCGTTTCCGCTCGACCACGCGCGGAGTAGCTCGATCACGCTCAGCCGCTGGGCGAGCAGATCGACGCTCGCGCTCGACTCTCCCGGCAGCACTTCGAGAGCCGGGAATCGCACCGCCGCCACACCGAACCCGCGCAGCTCGTCCTCCGCGTTGTCCGCGTCGTCAACGTGGGCCGTGACCAACAGCACCGTGCGTTTGCTCGTGCGGGACAGCGCACCGGTGAGCAGCGAGGTGCTCGAGCCCGCCCCGCCGCGGACAATCACGCGCCGGGTCCGCTCGATGAGCGAGCTCAAACGGTGCACCGCGCCGGACTTCGCCAGCAGGTCCACGGGGTCAAAGGTTGGTGCGGTGCTGCTCAAGGTTGGTGGGTGGTGGGGGAGAGAACGTAACGCCGAAACGGTCTGTGAACGAGAACTGTCACGCGAACGGACGATCAAAGAAGCCGTCGACCAAATCAAACGTCGGCCAGCAAACCTGCCGCCCGCGTTTCTCGACGCGCGCAGCGCAGCATCAACCCCGAGGGCTGAACGCGCCGGGTGGGGGAGCGGGGAAGAACAGAGTGCTTTCCCCAACGGGCGATCGGCCGATCGGGCCTCGCGAAGTTGTCTACACAAGTGTATCGGCTCAACGACGAACGGGATTACGGCTTGTCCGTCGAGGGTGGCGCTTCATCGGGCGGTTGTGCACCGGTCCCCGCCACGCCCGGCTCCTCATCATCGCTCACACGCACGTGCGGGCGGAGCTGTTCGAGCTTCTTGCCGCCGATGCCCGAGACGCGGTCGAGCTGTTCGACGCTCGTGTACACGCCGTTCTTCTGCCGATCCGCGACGATCCGCTGCGCCAGCGCGGGCCCGATCCCCGGCAGCAGTTGCAGCTCCGCCTCGCTGGCGGTGTTGATGTTCACCGTGCCCATCAGCGCGCCGGCTTTGCTGGCGGTCTTCTTGGTCGATGACGTGCCCGATGAACCCGAACCGGAACGCGAAGCCGCACGTTCCGCCGATCGTCCCCCGGCTTCATCGCTCGTCGCCGTCGTCGAGGTCGTTGTCGGAACGACCGAAGCATCCGCACCGCGCCGCTCAACAAAGACCACCGTCTGCGGCCTCATCAGCGCCGACCACACCACCGCGCCCAGCGCGATCAATCCCAGCACCACCACCGCGAACCACTTCGCCGGCCCGCTGATCGAGTCGTCGAACGTTTCCTTCGGCTTGCTCTGCTCGCGCTCGAGCTCAGCACGTTCTTCGCGCTCGGCGCGTTCCATCGCCGTGGCGCGCGAGGGCAAGTCCATATCCAGCGAGTCGGTCGTCACCGAAGCCCGTGGCCAAACGTCCATATCCGGCGCGACGCGTTTCTCCACAGCGTTGCAGTCTACCACGCTCGGCTTGATTTACACGCGCAGCGTGCCGGGCAGGGGCTTGCCCTCTTTCAGTGCCGCCCGCACGCTCGCGAGGGCCTTGAGCACAGGCTTCGGTTGGCCTTGCTGGGTGAAGAGCCCGCCGCCGGGCATCTCGCCCAGCCCAACCCCGCCGACCATCGGCGCGTCGATGATCTCATGCCAGCACAGGCTCTGCACGTACGGCTTGCCCGCGATGACGCTCGCCAGATGCGTGGCAAAGTCCGCCTGACTCTCGGGCGTCCAGCCGCCGGCGGTCGTGCGCCAGTACCCGGGCGTGAGCGAGCCGTCCGCCGCCGCCTGCGGGAGTTCTTCAACCGTCGCCGCCCGGCTCGGACATCCGAAGACGGACACCGCGATGGGCTTCTCCGCCGCCGCGAGCCGATCGAGCACGTTGCTGATCCCCACGATCGTCCGCATGGCGCGCCCGGTCTCGTGCTGACCGAGCTGCAGCCGAACCGCGTACGCGTCGGCACCCGTCTGCGTCTGGTTCATCAGCTCGCAGTACAACGCCGGCGGGATCGACTTGCCCCCGCGCGGCCCCGCGACGTGCTCGCCGAAGGCCTGCGCGATTTCCACGTGCACCTTCGCCCCGGGTTGCAACTTCCGCACGATCGCCACGCACGAACGCGTGAGATCGATCGCCTGCTCGTACGTCAGCTTGAACGTCCCGCCCACGTTCAGCGAGCTGCAGATCGTCCACACGTTCACCGTCCGACGGTACCGCGTGACGATGTTCTTCACGTGCTCGAAGATCACATCGCGCAGCGTCTCGTAATCGTGCTCCCAGATGCTCAGCCAGTCCGGCACCGCCCGCGGGTGCAGATCGATCACCGCCCCCGCGTGCACCGGCATCTTCGCCTTCGTCACCGCCCACTCGATCCACTTGTCGAACTTCGCGAAGGCGTACTTCCCCTCGCTGGGCTCCATCTCCACCCAGCGCATCGGGATCGACACAAAGTCAAAGTTCGCCGCGATCTGGTCGCAGATCGCCGGGTTGAAAACCGCCGGCTGCACCCGCACGCCGATCTTGGGCATCTCCGGAAGCACCACCCCCGCGCTGCCCACCATCGCCCCGCGCGCTTCCCGCGCTTCGTCGTCGGTCAGGGCCGAGCTGGGCACCTTCACCTGCGCCAGCTCGCGCATCTCGCCGCTGCACCGCCGGGTGTGTTGCACCTTCGCGTTCACCAGGCTCAACGCCTCGCCCGCGGCGATCGCCACGCCCAGCGCTTTCCGCGCCAGCACGTCCGCCTCCGCGGTGTACGCGTTCCCGCCCGAGCCGCGCCGCCGCGAGGCCAGCAGCGCCGCCGTGAAGGCCACGCGGGCCTTCTCGATCATCACCATCACCGCCTCGCCCGCCTGCATGTCGAACAGCGCCCACTCTTCGAGCTTGTTGAAAAGCGTCATGACCTTCTGACGCGCCAGCTCCAGGCTCAGCAAATACGGCTCCGTCCGCTGCGGCAGCAGGCAAGTCTGCAACACCGCCACCCCGCCGCCCATCCCCCCGATGCCCTCCAAGGGCGTGATGGGCCACAGCAGCGCAAGCCCCGCCGCACCCGCGCCCCCGTCGGTCTTTTTCACGCAGACAATCTGCCCGTTCTCGAAGCTCACCTCGCCCGGCAACACCAGCCGCTCAGGCCCGATCAGGTGCGCGTGCGCGAGCGGCCACGCGCGGGCCGGCTGATCGTTGTCAAAGACCGCGAACTTCAGCATAAGTCAGAAAAGGGCAAAGCCGTCACCACAAACCAACACACGCGCCCACCACCCTGCCCCACAGAAAGGCACAGCGTGGACACGATGACGAGCGTAGGCCAACTCACGCCGCCGCCGCGCACCACCGACCGGTGTTGAAACAGGAACAACCCGCGCCGCATACCCGCGACGCGATCTCTTTGCCACCAAGGAAATCAGTGGTTCAATCTTCGCTCGACGCCGAGACCAGATGATTCAGCCCATAGAGCCGAACCTTCCGGTACAGCCGCCGCCGATCGATCGACAGCAGCGCCGCCGCCCGGCTCTGATTGCCGTTGCTCGCCTTCAGCGCCCGCACGATCAGCCCCTTCTCCGCCGCCTCCAGCGTGATGATCGGTCCGTCGGCCAGATCCAACGTCGCCCCCGCGTTCCCCGCGCCGATCCCCCGAACCCGCTCGGGCAAATCCAGCACGTCGATGCTGCCGCCCTTGCAGAAGACCACCGCATGCTCGATCGCGTTCGCCAGCTCACGCACATTGCCCGGCCAGGCGTACGCCTCCATCACCTTCCGCGCCTCAGGGGTGATGCTCTTCATCGGCTCTTCGTACAGTTCCGCCACCTGCTTCAGGAAATGCTCCGCCAGCAGCACGATGTCGCTCTTCCGCTCGCTCAGCGTCGGCGCCAGCACCGTCACCACATCGAGCCGGAAGTACAAGTCCTCGCGGAACTGCCCGTGCGTGACCATCTTCTTCAGGTCGCGGTGCGTCGCGGCCAGAATCCGCACGTTCACCGGGATCGGCTTCACCGAACCCAAGGGCACCACACTCCGCTCCTGAATCACCCGCAGCAGCTTCGCCTGCGTCTTGGGCTCAAGCTCCCCGATCTCGTCGAGGAACAGCGTCCCGCCGTCGGCCGCTCGAATAAAGCCCAGCGTGTTCTGCTCCGCACCCGTGAAGGCCCCCTTCACATGCCCGAAGAGCTGGCTCTCCAGCAGCGTGTCCCGCAGACCGGTGCAGTCCACCGCAACAAACGGGCCCGCCGAGCGCTTGCTCTCTTCGTGCACCGTCCGTGCGATCAGTTCCTTACCCGTCCCCGACTCACCCCGCACCAAAACCGTGCAATCCTTCATCGCCACGGCCTTGACGAGCTTCCGCAGCCGCCCCATCGCCGGGCTCTCACCCACCAGCCGCCCCGCCCCGCCAGCCTCAGCCGACGAAAACGAGACTTCCGCCGACGATGCAACACCCTGCGATCCGTCAACGTATTGACCAGCAGAATGACCTGCCGACGCACCAGTCCCGGCACTCACGCCGTGGGACGCAGCGCTCGCTGCATTCATTCCCGAGTTGTTCGTCCGATTGACGCGTGACATGGAGCGAGGACCCCAACGACGAAAGTCCGAGCCACAGCCTCCCGACGGGAAGCAGCCCGCTCTCCTCGCATGTCACAACCAAACGCAGCCCGAATAGGCGTGCGCTGCCAAGTGGAAGCACCAAGTGTGAAGGAACATCTCTCTCCCTCACCTTGGTATGGGGTCAATGTAATGCAAGCCTTGCGCGTGAGCAAGCGTCTTGAGCAAAAATGGCTCAAAATTCGTTGCCCACGCACACAGTCTCGTCGTTCAAAAAACCACGATGATGACCCGAATCGGTGCGATCAATCGGGCATCTGGTGACCAAATGATGGCCATCGCCGGACCATCCCTCTTCGGGGGGTTCATGAAGACCTCACGCTGGGTTGATCCCTTGTTCCGGGTTCGGTCGAGCGATACCGGTGTTTTCGCTTGACCCGTTGAAGTTCTAGAACGTCACCTGAACCCGCAAGCCGCCGATCGTCGCGTTGCCGGTCGGGGCATTCCCTGACGGTTCGTTGATGTACTGCAAGTACGGGCGGACCGACAACGCCGGCGTCACCTGCACCTGATAGAAGACCTCGTACGCGGTTTCGCTCCCCGAGACCGTCGATCCCGTCGCGTTGCTCAGGTGCGCGTGCGAGAACATGCACCCCGCCGCGTCGTCGTCCCGACCCTCGAACGTCCCGCGCAAAGTCAGCCCGCCCGCGATCGAGTAATCGATCGCCGAGACCGACGGCGTCACCAGCCCGCCGTGGATGAAGGCGAAGAGCCCGCGCTCGTCCGTTTCCGCCTTTGCATCGCGACGGAAGATCTGCTGCTCGAAGAGCACAAACCCGCCCTCGGCATTGCTGCTGGGCGTGCCGTCGAACCGCGTCAGCTCGCCGGAGAGATACCAGAACCCGCCGGCCAATCGCCCCGAACCGAAAGGCTTGAGCAACTCGCACTCGGTGCCGTCCCAGGTGATGCCCACTTCGCTGATCCAGTAGTTTTCCGAGCCTTCGAAGGCGGACTTGGGACCCTGCCCGCCCGTGAAGACCCCGGCGCTCAACGAGCCATCGAAGAGGCCCGCACCGGCGTAGAAGTTCTTGCACGGATAGATGAAGACTACGCCGCCCAGCGACGGGTCGGGGTACGTCGGCTGGAAGAGCAGCGTGCGGGCCGCCGCTCCACCGGAGTGGGTGAAAAGGTCCGCGGCGCGGATGGTCCCGAACTCGGTGGCGTTGTCGATCTTGCCGAACTTCGTGCGGATCAACCCGTCGAACCAGTTCTGCTCCCACCACAGCTCGGAGAGCTGCTGGATGTTGCGTCCGGTCTCGGCCGCGGTCGTGCTCTGCGCACTGCCCACGAAGAGGATCTGGTCACGCGAGTCCACGGCTTGGAACCAGGCGAAAACACGCCCGCCCTTGATGCCCATGAGCTTCTCAAGGTCGCCCTCAAGGTTCACGTCGAACATGTGCCGGGTGGAAGCGCGGCGCGTCACGCCGCCGGACCAAACACCCGCCCAGTCGAGCGTGTACGAGGCGTTGAGGGTGAGCCCGGCATTTTCGAGCTCGGTCCGCACGCCGCCCCAGTCGCCCGTCAGGCGCGACCACTCCAGGTACGGCTTGCCGCCGATCCACTCGCGCTCTTCGGGCTTCACGGGCTCGGGCTTGTCGGTCTTGGGGGTCTCGGGCGCACGCGTGCGCGGGCCGAGGTTTTCACCCGGGATATCCAGCGGCACCGTCGCGAGGTCGAGCGAGCCCGCCGGCACATCGAGCGTCGGGGGCTCATCACCCGCACGAACCGCTGCGGGGGTGACCAAACCCGCGAAGGCCGCGAGCGCAAGCGTGCGAGTGGAGATCGAACCCATCGAGTGCCAGAAAGAAGTCATCACCGTTCTCCGGATGTGCTGAAGCGTTTCCCTCGAACATCGAGCCACACGATTCGGTGCGACCGAGGGGTTCCACCAACTTTGGCCGGAGTCATCACCGTCTGAAGGTGACCACCAAGGAAACCCTCGGTTTTGTCATCGGGAACGGTCATTGCGCGGATCGATCGCCACGATCAGTCGGCATGAATCGTCTGCAGCGACTGAAGGGTTTGTGAGGTCTGTGCGGTCTACGCGGTTTGGATCGGCCGGGATCGCCTTCTGAAAGGATGTCGTCGTCACTCCAGCAACGCGTGCGATACGGGGCCGAAATGCGGGCGACAGGAATCGAACCTGCACGGGGGTGAGCCCACGGGATCCTAAGTCCCGCGCGTCTGCCAGTTCCGCCACGCCCGCGGAGCGTCACCCGGCGGATTCTCGCCTTGATGACGCGTGTGAACTTGCTCCATCGGATCGTAGCGGGATGAACCACGCGCGCCGTGGATGGCCCATGATCCGTGCGCGCAGATTCTGCCTGCTCTTCGGGCGATCGCGAAAAACATGATGAAAACCTGTTCATCAAAGCCCAGCCGCCCCGTTGGCGGATATACATGGTCCCCCTGAGAGACCATGCCCCTCTTGCACGATCACCATCCCGCGCACGCCTCACCCAGCGAAGAACCCGCTTCGTCGGGAAGTGCGTTGGTCGCGGTCTTCGTCGGTGGCGGCACGGGCGGGCACCTCTACCCGGGTGTCGCGATTGCTGAGCGGTTGCGTGCGCTTCACCCCGGCGCGCGCTGCGTCTTTGTCTGTTCCGACCGCGCGGTCGATCGGGCGGTGCTCAGCGGCGCGGGTGTTGATCAGAAGGACTTTGTGCCCATCGGGGCGAAGCCGCTGGCGCTCCGGCCTCGCGGCTTGGTGAACTTCTTGCGGTTCTGGGGCCCGAGTGTGCGGGCGTGCCGGGCGTTGTACCGCGAGCTGGGCAAAGCCAACGGCGCGCGGTTGGTGGTGGTGGCGATGGGCGGCTTCGTCGCAGCGCCGGCGGTGCAGGCGGCAAGAGCCGAGGGTTTGCCTGTGCTGATGGTGAACCTCGACGCCGAGCCCGGGAAGGCCAACCGTTGGATCGCCGGTCGGTGCCACCAAGCGCTGAGCGTCTTTCCGGTCCAGCACGGGTATGCGCGAGCGTGGCGCGTGGTGCCACCGATTGTGCGGGCTGGGGCGGCACTGAACCTCGACCGCGACGAGTGCAAGAAGCGTCTCGGGCTCGACCCTGAAAAACCCGTGCTCATGATCACCGGGGGAAGTCTCGGGGCCGGGTCGATCAATCGCCTTATGCAGGCGCTGCTGAAGGACTCGTCGTCGTGCCTGCGAACGCACGGCTGGCAGGTGTTGCACCAATGCGGCGAAGCCAACGACCGCGGCGGCGCGGGTGGTCCGGCGCTGGGCGTTGATGATCTTCGCCGTGAGTACACACTCGCGGGGGTCTCGGCTCGGGTTGAAACACTGGTGAAAGAAATGGGCCTGTGGTGGGGCAGTGCGGATCTGGCGCTCAGCCGGGCGGGGGCGGGCGCGGTGGCGGAAGCGTGGGCCAATCGGGTTCCGACGCTCTTTTTGCCTTATCCGTATCACAAGGACCAGCACCAGAAGTTGAACGCCCAGCGGCTGGGCCAGGGGGCGGTGGTGGTGGATGATTTGATCGAACCAGAGGCGAACATGCGGGTAAATGCCCCGATTCTTGAGGAACTGATGGCGAACGCAGGCCGTAGGAACGAGATGCGATCGGCCTTGGAGCGGCTGGGCCCGGCGGACGGTGCCGGGGCGGCGGCGGGGGAAGTGCTGAAGATGGTCGATTTGGGGGCGAGGAACGGGGGGCGGCGGTGAAGGAAGGTCTGGATAACACATTGACGGCGGAGCCGAGGGCGATACCCGTGCTTGAAACGAAGCCATTTCACGATGAAATCGTGACCGGGAAGGGGGGCGTTGCCACGCCGCGTGGTAGACTCGATCCGAGCATGAAAGGCCTTGGAGGGGACGATCGTCCCGGTGAAAACCCGCGCCCTGGGGATTCCGCTTCGTCGGAAGGCGGCGCAGGTTCTGCGCGGGCTCATTCTCGGCGCGGGCGGGCGGGGGATTCTTCGGGTTCGGGGGAAGTGCTGACGCGGGGTGCGTGGTGCGTGGTGTGGGTGCCGCCGGCGGATCGTGCGCCGGTTGAACTGGTTGAGAGTCTGTCGAAGCGGGGTGTGCGGGTGGAGGTTCGTCGCGATGCCTTCAGCGCGATGAGCGGGGCGTGTGTGCTGGCGAAGCGCACGGCCCGGGACGAGCCGTTCATCGTGATCTTTGCGCACCCGGAGCGGTTGAGCGGCGCGCCGGAGGTGTATGAGGCGCTACAGCGGTGCGTGCCCCGGGCGAACTGCTGGTGGTACGGCGTGACGTCGGAGAGTGCCGGGGGCGGGGAGGGGATGGTCCGCGCGGTCTCTGCGGAGGATGTCCGCGGCTGGTGCAGCCTGGATGAAGAAACCGAGCCGAAGCCCTTTGCGGGACCGGGCTCAACGATGCACGCGCGGGGTGAGGCGGGGAGTATTTCGCAGCCGCGGCTGAGGCTGACGGCTGAGCAGGAGATGCTCGAAGACCTGATCCCGCCTGTGCGGAGCGGCGCGGGTGGCGGTGCGGTCGCTGCGGGGTTGGGTGAAGAGGGTGGCGTGGGGCGGAGCGATATCCTCTCGGCGGAGGAACTGGCGATGCTGCTGCGTGAGAATCCGGAAGACGATGGCTCGGGCCCGCCGACGGGCTCGGGTGGTGGGCCGAAGGGTGGTGCGCGATGAGCGCTGCGGGCGGCATGTCGAGTGTGGGCGGAGCGGGCGCGGGCGGAGCCGCGGGCGCGGAACAGCGCGTGCGCGTGGTGGTTGCTGGGCGCATCGGGCCCATCGAGCAGGCGCTGCGGCGTGATGCGCGGATTGAGCTTGTGCGTGCGCGCGGCGCGGTGGATGCTATCGGCGAGTTGAGCGATCCGATCGATGATCTGTCGCCTCGCTCGGCGGCGGTGGTGGTGGGGGTTGATGCGGAGCCGAGGAGTGAACAGGCGGGCGTGCACGCGTGGGCGGCGGCTTTGCGCGAGGTTGAGCCGCGGGTGAAGCTGGTGCGGGTGGTCACGGACGCGGGCGATGCGGTGCCCGCGGGTGTGTACGACGCGCAGGTGCGCGTGGATCAGGGCGGGGAAGCGCTCTTGGCGGCGGTGCTGGGGATTGATGTGAAGGCGACGGCACCGGCGCCGGTGGCGAAATCGTCGTCGTCGGCGGCTCACGTGGCATCGACACCCGTTCCGCCCGTGAGCGCAAAGCCTGAGCAGCGGTCAACGGCGGCTTCGACTTCTTCGGTGATGACGAACGCAACCGAAACCGCGAAGGTCGGCGAGGGATTGACGGGGTTTGCCTCGCAGGCGGCGCTCGCGGCGGCGGTGATGGAAGGGCGGCAGATCGAGGCGGTGGCGATGGCGACGCTGCGGCGCGAGCTTTCGCCCTCGGTGCACTTTGTGCCGATGGGCTCGGAGGCGGGCGAAGCGATCGCGGCGAAGGGCCTGGCCTCGGGCGACTGCGCAGGCGTTGAGCACAACGGGCGGTTGTTCGGCTTCCTCAGTGCACGCGGCGTGCGCGAATCCACACTCCGCGAAGCGGCGGCGTGGCTTGGCGCGTGGATGGCGCTGGCGCACCAGCAGAACGAGCTGCGCACGCTCAGCGTGATGGACGACCTGACCGGCGCGTACAACCGCAGGTACTTCGAGCGGTATGCGGACAAGGCGGTCGAGCACGGCAAGCGGACGCGGACGAGCTTCAGCGTGCTGCTGCTGGACGTGGACAACTTCAAGTACTTCAACGACAAGTTCGGGCACGGCGCGGGGGACGAGATTCTTATTGAGATGGTGAAGCTGCTGAAGAGCACCATCAGGCCGAATGATCGCGTGTGCCGGATTGGTGGCGATGAACTGGCGGTGATCTTGTTTGATCCGGACGGCCCGCGCGACCGGGCGAGTGCGCCGCTGCAGAACGCCTGGCAGATCGCCAAGCGGTTCCAGCAGCAGGTCTATGACCATCGTTTTCCGAAACTGCTGGAGCGTGCGCCGGGTCGGTTGAGTGTTTCGGGCGGGCTGGCGACGTACCCGTGGGATGGGCTGACGCACGCGGAGCTGCTGAAGGCGGCGGACGATCGTCTGCTGGAGGCGAAGCGTCAGGGCAAGGACCGGATCATCATGGGTTTGGGGCGTGAGGGCGAGACGCAGTAAGCAGCAGAGAGGCGCCGATGAGTGCAGCGGGAGACCGTGACGCGCGCGGGTACCGGGTTGAACCGGGGGCCGGGCCGCGGGTTCGGACGGATGTTGTTGAGGTGTACGTGGCGAGGCGGGGTGGTCCTGCGAAGCGTGTGGAGCGCGACGACGGGGACGACATTGTGCTGCCGGTCGAGGTTGAGCTCTTGCAGATCAGGCGAGCGAAGGATCCGCTGCGTGGGTCGTGGCAACCGGTGCTTGGGCATATCGAGGCGGGGGAGTCGGCCGTGGGTGCGGCGCAGCGGGAGTTGATGGAGGAGGTCGGGCTGGATGTTCGGCGTGATGGTCGGTGTACGGGGATGTGGGCGCTTGAGCAGGTGAGGCCGTTTTATATCGCGGCGATCGAGTGCATTGTGTTGTCGCCGCGGTTTGTGGTAACGGTGGGGGGCGACTGGGAGGCGAAGCTGAACGCGGAGCACGACGCGGCGCGGTGGGTGAAATCGCACGAGGCGGAGGGGACGTTCACCTGGCCCGGTCAGCACGAGAGCGTGCGCGAGGTGGAGGCGATCGTGCGGGGGACGAGCTTGGCGATGGCTTGGACGGGGATCGCTTTGCGATAAATTTTCAAATGGTCAAATGGTCAAACTGGGATTCAACGCGGAGTACGCGGAGAGCGCAGAGGAAGACGGAGCGGGGTTGAGCACGAAGGCGCGAAGGCTCGAAGGAAGGCGGGAAAGGATGGGGGGTTGGGTTGTGTGGTGCGGGGTCCGGTACGTTTGAGCTTTGAGCTCTGAGCTCTGAGCTTTGAGCTTTGAGCTTTGAGTTTTTCGCATTCGCGAATCACGCGTGCATCGCATTGTTTTCACACAGCGTCAGGATGGCTCGTGCTTTGTCGAGGGTTTCTTGCCATTCGGTGTCGGGGTTGCTGTCGGCGACGATGCCTGCGCCGACGGGCCAGGTGAGGGTGGATTGGTCGATGAGCGCGGTGCGGATGGTGATGTTGAAGCAGGCGTGGCCGGAGGAGGAGATGAAACCGAGGCAGCCGCAATACGGGCCTCGGGCGAAGTTCTCGAGCGAGCGGATGGCTTTGACGGCGGCGATCTTCGGTGCGCCGGTGATGGAGCCACCCGGGAACAGTGCGCGGAGGATGTCGAGGGTTGAGCGACTCGGATCGAGCAGACCGGTGACGGTGCCGGTGGTTTGGAGAATGGAGGCATTGCCCTGGGCGTGGTGTTCGAGGCTTCGCGGGGCGGTGACGCGGACCGAGCCGGGGGAGCAGACACGCCCGAGGTCGTTGCGCATCAGGTCGATGATCATCGTCAGCTCGGCGTGGTCCTTGGCGCTGCTGAGCAGGTCGCGAGCGGGGTCGTTGGCTGGGTTGAGCGTGCGGGCATTCGTGGTGCGGGTGCCCTTCATGGGGCGGGTGGTCAGGCGCATGAGCGCTGGGTTGGTGGCGTCGGGCTCAAGGCGGAAGAAGAGCTCGGGCGAGGCGCAGGCGATGCTGCGGCGATCGGGCAGTGGGATGAGTGCGCCCATCCACGGGTTGGCGATGCGCATGAGTTCGCAGAAGAGCGCACGCGGTGATCCCGCGAAGTCGAAGCGGAGGGGGTGGGCGAGGTTGACCTGGTAGATGTCGCCTCGCGCGATGAGTTCAAGTGCGGTCCGCACGGCCTGGGTGTAGTGCGCACGGGCAAGGTGAAGCGAATGCTCGTGATCGGCGGGAAGACTGAGCCGGAACGTGCCGACGGGCGGCGGCGCTTCGGTGCGGTTGGTCAGGAGCGATTCAAGCTCGCGAAGCTGCGGGGTCTGTGCGCCAACGGCGAGCCAGCGGCGGCGGAGGCGATCGAAGATCAGGGCGCCCGGTGTGTGATGAAAGAGGATGGAGGGCCAGGGGTGGCCGGTGGTGGGGGAGGTCGGGGGTGAGTTCAGGGCGGGCTCGAACTGCCCGGCGGCGTCGAAGCTGAGGTAGCCGATGTGCCCGCCGAGGAAGGGTGGAAGGTCGTCGGAGGTGGGGGGG